>PCCT01000018.1 GCA_002731985.1 Nitrospinota bacterium | reverse complement strand
GGTGGATTGGCGAAGGAACGGCCATCGCCGTGACCGCGCTCCTTCCTCTGATTCTTTTTCCATTGCTTGGAATCATGTCGAGCAAACAGGTCGCGCCCAACTACGCCAACCATTTTGTCTTCCTGTTTCTGGGTGGATTCATGATCGCTCTGGCAATGGAGAAATGGAATTTCCATAAGCGTCTGGCTTTGTGGATCATCAACATGATAGGAACCGGACTCGACCGTATCGTCCTTGGGTTCATGACAGCGGCGGCGTTTCTATCCATGTGGATTTCCAATACCGCGACCACCATGATGCTTCTTCCCGTAGGGATGGCGGTGGTGAGGCAGATTGCCACGCAGTCAACGCTGGACGGTGAACACAATGAATCTACCGAACGGCAAATTGCCGCCAGTCTGGGACTCGTCCTCATGCTGGGCCTGGCCTACGCCGCGAGTATCGGTGGAATAGGGACACTCATAGGCACCGCGCCGAATATTGTTTTTGCGGGATTCTATAAAAACCTTTATCCCGAGAACCCGGAAATCAGTTTTTTCGAATGGATGACGATGGCGGTTCCCGTTGTCATGATTTTTATTCCCATCGTATGGACTTATCTTTGTCGATTTGTCTCGCCGATCAAATTGGACCGGATCGAATTCGCCAAAGATAACGGAGACATTATCCAAAAGGAACTGGCCGCTCTGGGAGAAATTTCCCGACCGGAAAAAATGGTCGCCTGCGTTTTTGCCGCTACCGCGTTCATGTGGATTTTTCGCAAACCCCTCCAGTTGGGTTCCGTCACCATTCCCGGATGGTCGGGTCTCTTTTCGAATCCGGAAATGCTCCACGACTCCACCGTTGCGATGATCATGGGTATCCTGCTGATGCTCCTTCCCGTTAAATTTGGCAAAGGAGAGGTGGTGAATAATGAACGTGAGTTTTTTCTGCTCGACTGGCATACCGTAGAGACCCGTATGCCCTGGGGAATTCTCTTGTTATTTGGCGGCGGATTCGCTCTGGCTTCCGGGTTCACCAAAACCGGATTGTCCAGTTGGATCGGCGATCAACTGACGGGATTATCAGCGTTCCCATTATGGGCCGTGGTATTGATCGTGTGTCTCGGAATCACATTTTTAACCGAGCTGACATCCAATACCGCGACATCGACCATGATTTTGCCAGTGATGGGAGCGGCGGCAGTGGCGGCAGGATTTCATCCCTTGCTGCTCATGTTACCCGCGACTCTTTCCGCATCGTTCGCGTTTATGTTGCCCGTGGCAACGCCGCCGAATGCCATTGTGTTCGGTAGTGGGTGGGTCACCATACCCGCCATGACCCGCGCCGGGTTTGCACTGAACCTCATCGGCGCGATCCTCATCACCACACTCGCCCTCCTGCTCATCCAGACACTTTTTTTATAACCTCCCCTAGCCCTTCCCTCGTAAGGGGGGGGGTATTAAAACCCATCCCCTTGCCAAGGGGCGGCTGTGTGGGGTGGTCTTGTGCCGTCGGTTGCCAACGCAGTTCCGGTTTTCCGTTTTCGATCCCCGGTCTGCCTTATCACTTATCTTCAAATCTGGGTAAACGCTTTTCGAGGAAGGCTAGCAATCCTTCGCGGGTATCGCGGGTGGTGAACAGTTTGCCGAACTCATCGGCTTCCTTATTCAGCCGTTCCTCCAGTGAGGCACAGTCGGCATTGTTGACAGCGGACATGATGGCGGCTATCGCAAGTCCTCCTTTCCCGGCTATTTGTTTGGCCAGTTGGATGGCGGTCTCCAGTGCGGCACCGGATTTCACAGCCTGATTGATGATCCCTGAAGTTTGAGCCGTTTCGCTATCGACTTCCTTTCCGGTGAGTATCATCTCCAGCGCGCGCGATTTCCCGATGCGTTCGGCCAGGCGACAGGTTCCGCCGAATCCGGGTATCAGTCCCAGGTTGATTTCAGGTAGCGCGAATTTTGCTTCTGTCCCGGCGATCCGCAGATGACAGGCCAGCGCCAGTTCTAATCCGCCTCCCATGCACGCACCTTCCACCGCCGCAATGTAGGGTTTTGGGGCGGACTCTATTTTGTTGAGGACTGATTGACCGTACGCTCCGTATTTATGTCCATCCTGTTCAGAGTGGATTTTCGACAGTTCCTTGATGTCCGCCCCGGCGCAAAAGAATTTTGTTGATCCTCCTGCGAGTACCACGGCTTTGAAATTCTCGTTGCAGTTTATTGATTCAATAGATTCCTCAAGTTCTCCGAGCATTTCGATGCTGAGAGCGTTAGCCGGAGGCCGATTCAATGTGAGAACGGCTACTTGGCTGTCTTCAATCAGGGATAAGAATCGGGGCTGGCTCATAATGGCCTCATTCTACATGTTTTTGGTGATCTATATTCTGTCTTGTATAAATATAGTGCCGCTCTCATGGAATTATCCCGTTTCGGGACTATATTTATACTAATAGTGGGGCGTTCGAAGACTGAATTACTGGAGGGGGAGTTATGAGACCTCTTATAAATTATTCCTGTGTATACGGTGCGATACGCACGCCGATAGGCAGGTTTCACGGTTCGTTGTCTTCACTATCGGCTCCCGATCTGGCCTCTTTTGCCATTGGCGAAGCCCTTCGCCGGAGTGGCGTTCCGAAAGAAAAAATAAGTGATGTGATTATGGGTAATGTTCTGCCTGCCGGGATAGGGCAGGCCCCGGCTCGTCAGGCAATGTTGAAAGCGGGATTGCCCGACTCTGTCCACGCGATGGGGGTGAGCAAGGTTTGCGGGTCGGGTTTGATGGCTGTGATTCTGGCGGATGATTTGGTTCGTTTGCATGAGTCCGGATTCATTGTCGCAGGCGGTATGGAAAGTATGAGCCGCGCACCGTGCATGTGTGGTCCGGATTGCGAGCAGAACTCTCTCTGCGAGCAGGACTCGCACAAGGAGTGTTGCATGGAGCATATGGTCCATGACGGGTTGTGGGACAGTTTTAACGACATGCACATGGGTGAAATTGCTGAACTACTTGCCCGTAAGGAGGGGTACAGTCGGGAGGTTCAAGACGAATTTGCCATGCAAAGTTTTACTAGGGCGCGTAACGCCCAGGAGCGTTGCCGGTTTTCTGCCGAGATCGTTCCGGTGGAAGTCGTGATGAACGATGAAATAAAAATCGTGGACAAAGATGAGTCGCCTTTCGCGAACGATTTGAGCAGGCTGAATCAGCTTCGACCAGTTTTTGACAAGGAAAATGGGACAGTGACCGCGGGTAACGCTTCCAGCATCAGTGACGGTGCCGCGGCTCTCGTCCTGGGTGAATTTGATGAAAACCTTAATCCCATGGCACGCATTGCCGCTAAGGCATCCGTCTCCCGACCCCCGGACCAGTTTCCGCTTGCGTCAGTAGACTGCATTGTCAGTCTTCTGGATCATTGGGGAATGCAAAAAAATGATATAGACCTGTTTGAAATCAACGAAGCGTTTTCGGTGACGACCCTGGCTGTCTGCGACAAGCTTGGGCTGGACAACAGCCGCGTCAATGTTTCGGGCGGGGCAGTAGCTTTGGGTCACCCTATTGGCGCTTCGGGAGCGAGGATTCTTGTGACTTTGCTTCATGACCTGATTGAGCGCGATCTCAAGCGTGGAGTAGCAGTTATCTGCATTGGCGGAGGCGAGGCGGTGGCAGTGGGTATCGAGCGCGATGTTTCTTGGTCAGACGCATTTGGACTATGGGCTTTCTAAAAATCTTTTCAGGAGGAGATCATGTTTTCCGTGGATTTTTACGATATCGAAAGCCATTTGACAGATGATGAAAAACTGATTCGTGACAGTGTCGCGGGGTTTGTTGACCGGGAAGTTTTGCCAGGCATTCAGAAGAGTTTTGAATCGGGCGAATTCCCCTTCCAGTTGATTAAGAGGATGGGGCAGGAAGGTTTTCTCGGTGCCAGTGTGGATACACACGGTGGAACCCGGATAAGTCCTATCGCTTACGGATTGATGATGCAGGAACTGGAGCGTGGCGATAGTGGACTGCGTAGTTTTGTTTCAGTGCAAAGCAGTCTGGTGATCTATCCGATTCATCGGTTTGGCACAAATGAGCAAAAGGACCGATGGCTTCCCGGACTCATCAGCGGTGACAAGGTGGGGTGCTTCGCACTCACCGAACCGGATTATGGGTCCGACCCATCGGGCATGAAGACGAAAGCTGTCAAGGACGGGGATGCTTATGTGCTGAACGGATCGAAGATGTGGATCACCAGCGCCGATATAGCAGACTATTTTCTGACTTGGGCTTATGTGGATGGTATCGTGCGCGCCTTCGTGGTCGAAAAAGGTTCTCCGGGCATGACGGTGCAACCGATCAAACATAAATTTTCCATGCGTGCTTCTGATACCGGCGAGATTCATTTTATCGACTGCCGTGTTCTCGCTGAAAACATGCTTCCAGGCGTAGACGAGCTCTCTACGGCTCTTGGATGCTTGAGCCATGCGCGTTACGGCATTGCCTGGGGTGTTCTAGGGGCGGCGGTGGCCTGTTACCAGGAGGCGGTGGAGCACGCCAAGTCGCGTATCATGTTTCAGAAACCCATCGGCGCATTCCAACTGGTGCAGGAAAAATTGGCCGACATGCTCACCGACCTGACCTGTGCTCAGCTTCTCTGCCTGCAACTGGGAAGAATGATGGCAAAGGATGAAGTTCACTACACTCAGATATCAATGGCCAAGCGCAACAATGTTCGTGTGGCGTTGGACATCGCACGCAAGGCGCGGGACATTCTCGGCGCATCAGGAATCAGTGTGGAATACAGCACCATCAGGCATATGCTCAATCTGGAGAGTGTGTATACCTATGAGGGAACTGATTCGATCCACACGCTTATTTTAGGAAAAAAGATCACGGGACTTGATGCGATTCATTAGAGGAGAAACTGTTATGTTTAACTTAAGGGTAGGAGTGGTTGGAGCTGGGATTATGGGCGCTGGTATCGCTCAACGAGCGGCGACCTTCGGTTTTAGCGTAACCCTTGTGGATAAAGATGATGCATGTCTCCATGCCGCTGAAAAAAGGATGGCGAAATCATTGGATAAAATGGTCGAGAAAGGAATTATTTTGAAGGATATTGAATATGACGTCCTGACTTTGGTCGCGATGACAACAGATATCAAAGCGGTTTCCTCAAGCGATCTTGTGATAGAAGCGGTGAATGAAAATCTGGAACTGAAACAAAAAGTTTTTATGAAACTGGAACAGATTTGTCCTTCGAATGCTATTTTAGCGACCAACACATCGTCTATACCGATCGCATCACTCGCCAATGTAACCCGTTCGCCTCAGCGTGTTGTCGGGCTACACTTTATGAATCCGGTTCCGGTCATTCCGTTGGTTGAGGTGATTCGAACTGACCAGACATCCGACGCCACTTTTGAGGCCTGCATAGAGTTTCTGGAGGAGATGCAATGCGAGACAGTTCAATCGAAAGACAGCCCTGGATTTATTATTAACCGTATTTTAATTCCAATGATAAATGAGGCGGTGAAAGTTCTGGAGTCTGGCGTTGCATCGGCAGAAGATATTGACCGCGCCATGGTGCTGGGAACAAAACAGCCGATGGGTCCGCTGGCGCTGGCCGATTTGATCGGACTCGATACAGTGGTCCATATTCTTGAAACGTTGTATGCCGGATTCAATGACGAGCGTTATCGGCCCTGTCCATTGCTGTTGGACTACGTCAGGGGAAACCGACTCGGTCGAAAGGCAAGCCATGGATTTTTTGATTATCGAGACGATGCTGAACCGTTCAGTTGCCTGACTCCTTATCCTAAGCGCCGGGTTTCCATCTGAGTTTAGGGCTGCGGGCGGCGGTGGTTTCGTCGGGGCGGGAGGCGACTGGCATATGCGGGGCATCGTGGAAAATTTCTGGATCGGATTCGGCTCGCTTTGCGATATCTTTCATCGCTTCGATGAATCCATCGATAGTTTCTTTTGACTCAGTCTCAGTCGGTTCAATCATCAACGCGCCTTTCACGATCAATGGAAAATAAACAGTGGGCGGATGGAATCCGTNATCAATGAGCATTTTGGCGATGTCCATGGTGCTCACTTTATGTTTGAGTTGGTGCTTGTCGTTGAACACCGCNTCGTGCAGGCTGGGTCCGTCATAAGGCAAATGATACTGCTCTTGCAGGGATGCCTTGATGTAATTGGCATTGAGTACCGCCATTTCCGCCGCCAGTTTAATTCCTTCAGGTCCGAGTGAGCGGATGTAGGTGTAAGCCCGAACGAGGATGCCGAAGTTGCCAAAGAAGGCTTTCATCTTGCCGACACTGTCCGGGCGATCTGAATTGAGTTTGTATCTTCCATCTGTGTGTTCTATGACGGGTACCGGAAGATAGGGTTCGAGTTTGTCGATGACTCCCACCGGGCCGGCACCGGGTCCGCCGCCGCCATGGGGTGTGGAAAATGTTTTGTGCAGATTGAAATGCAGAACATCGATCCCCATAGCGTCCATTTTGGTTTTTCCCATCACCGCGTTCAGGTTGGCGCCATCACAGTAGACCAGCCCGCCTTTGTTGTGAACGATCTCGGTGATTTTTATGATATCTGTTTCGAACATTCCCAGTGTGTTCGGATTGGTCAGCATGATCGCGGCGGTATCTTCATCCATCATCGATTCCAGTTTCGCCGGGTCGATCAGGCCGCGTTCGTCCGATTGTATCTGGACAACACTGTAGCCGCACAAAGCCGCGCTGGCTGGATTGGTTCCGTGTGCGGAGTCGGGTAGGATGATTTTTTTTCGTTGCACTCCCTGCTTCGCCAGATAAGCGTGAATCATGAGCATCCCCGCCAGTTCACCGTGTGCGCCAGCGGCAGGTTGCAGAGTCACATGGGCCATACCGCTGATTTCCTTCAGGTATTCTTGTAGTTCAAACATGAGTTGAAGACTGCCCTGCGAAAGCGCTTCGGGTGTGTACGGGTGGTGCTGGGTGAATCCGGGAAGAGCGGCGGTGACTTCATTGATTTTCGGGTTGTATTTCATAGTGCAGGAACCGAGCGGATAAAAATTGGTATCGATGCTGAAGTTCCATTGCGAGAGTCTTGTGAAATGCCGCACAACATCAAGTTCCGTCAGTTCTGGAAAATTTTTGATAGGATCGCGAATTTCACCTTCCGGCAGTAATGCTCCAAGTTCAACTTCGGGTACGTCGCTTTTTGGAAGTGAATAAGCGGCGCGTCCCGGTGAACCCATTTCAAACAGGAGCGACTCGTCGAAGACCAGTCCCTTCATTGCGGTTGAAGAAGAGTTTGATTGCTGGCGGGTGGAGTCGGTCATTGTGAAGAGTTCCTTTGAGATTTTTAATAAACTTCCCCTAACTTCTCCTTCTTAAGGAGGGGGGTTATTTTACTCCTCCTCTTACCAAGGGAAGGCTGGGTGGAATTTTAATATACAAGAGCAACGATTTGTTTACCCGAGCAACAGGAAAATATTTTCAAGCACTGTTTCTGGTGAAAGTATATCCGGGTCACGCTCTTCGAGCAGGGCGTGTCTTGTATGGACCGGACCCCATCGCGCTGTTTCTCCGTGCTTGAAGATTGCTACGACCGGAGTTTCTACTGCCGATGCCAGATGCATAATGCCAGTATGATTGCAAAACAGCAAATCACTTTTTTTTATGGTCAGCGCCAGCTCTTTGATGGAAAGGATTGGCAGTCGGCCTATCTTGATTTGCGTTCCTCCGCTGAGGCTGTCTATTATCGCTTCTTCACCCGGCCCGCAGATGAATAGGACTTCCGCTTTTTGCGAGTTGGATAACTGTTCCGCCACTTTGCGGAAGTTATCCAGTTTCCATCCCCATTCCGCGACACGGGTTCCCGGTTTGATGAGCACCAGCGGGCGATCAGGGTGCTGACGTGATTCCCCCAGTACCGTTTCTATTTTCTGCGTTTCATTTTCGTTGAAGTACAGCCGAGGTGGTTCAACGATCTGCGTTATTCCCACGTGACGCAGTAACTCAAGATTGTTCAAGCTCTCATGGCGTGGTGGAGTGTTCGCTGATAAACGCACATCGTAGAGCCAGTCTGTTTTATCGTGTGCGTATCCTACTCGGTACTTTGTTTTGCTGGCGAGAGCAATCAGCGAAGCGGTGGCGCTGAACTTTTTATTGAGAGTGAATACAACATCGAACCGGTTGCGTCGGAGTTTTCCAAGAACGGCGCCGGGGTTTTCGGAATCAAACGAAATGATTTCGTCTATATACGGATTATCGGCGAGGATGGAAACATTGGCGCGTTCTACCAGAGCGCTTACTCGAAGGTGCGGAAACGTCTTTTTGATCGATTCATAAATGGGTGTCGACAGCACAACATCTCCCAACCGGTCAGGTCTTATCACGAGCACCGAGCGGGCAGATGTAAAGTCCATGGGAAGCGAAAGCGGACTTTTCCTGCAGGAAACCAGCCCGATGGCAGACCATAAGAATTTTTTTGCGGTGCGTTCTATTTTGCGAGCCAGTTCGGCCATTGAGTGTGCGCTATGGAGCTACAGGATGATTAGGTTGTCGGGTTAGCCTGGTCGACAAGCATGATAGGAATATCATCTTGAATGGGATATTCAAGTTTGCAAGTGCTGCAGGTCAGGCCTTTTTCTTTAGATGTTAGTTTCAAGTCTCCCTTGCATTTGGGACAAACCAGAATATCCAAAAGTTCTTTATCGAATGCCATTGGGTTACCTCTTGCTTAGTGGAATAAATGTCAGGTTGAAGCTAACATTTTAATGTGCTCGGAGGCTAATATTTTTGTCGCATCAAATACGTTTTGTACGGTTACTTTGTCCATGCACTCCAACGTTCCCAGCGGGCACTGCCGTTTCCAACAGAAACTACAGGGTAGCTCATGATACAGCGCCCGGTGATTTTTTGTGTAGGCCCCGTTGCGGTCAGGGTGAGTCGGTCCCCACACCGAGACAGTTGGGACCCCCAGCGCGGCGCAAAGATGGAACGGTCCGGAGTCGCTTCCCACAAACAGGGAAAGTTTTTTGTAGAGTCCGATAGACTGCGCGATGGTCGTCGCAGGGGCCGTCCACGATTTTTGTTTCATCATGGAGGCAATTTCCCGGACCATGTCTTCTTCTCCCGGCCCCCAGGTGAGAAGAATGTTAAATCCCATTTCACTCACCAGTCGATCGGCAAGTTCGGCGTATCGCTCAAGGCTCCAAAGTTTGGTGGGAAACCCGGCTCCCGGATTGATCCCGGCGACAGGTTTGGTTTTGAGTTCCGGATTTTCCTGCATGAAAGTTTTGGCAACTTGTTCATCTTCGGCGAGAATGGTTAAAGGGAACTCCGCCTGTGCCAGAAAGTTTCCCATAACAGAGAGTTGCGACAGGCAAAGGTCTGTTACGTGTCCACCGGGAGGAACGTATTTGCTGTGACGATTATTGAACCAAGCGTTCATTTTTTCCCGGCAATTATTGCGGTGAAATCCAGCCCTGTTCGGTGCGCCTGTCATTCGGGCAATGACTCCCGTTTTAATGAGTCCTTGCAGATCGAAGGTCCAGTCGAACTTACGATCTTTCAATAATTGCCTTGTTTTGGATATTTCGCGCCATGAATCGGCGTTTATATTTTTGCGCCAGTGTTTGATGCGCACCGGGAGCACTTCATCAAGGTCCGGGTTATGTTTGATCAACTCATGAAAGCGTTCCTCAATCATCCACGAGATATGGGCCTTTGGGTGATGTTTCCGCAGAGTCCGCAGGAAGGGCAGGGCGTGTACAATATCCCCTATAGAGCTTAACTTAACGATCAGAAAATTTTGTTTCGGCGCACTCATGGTCTATTGTGGATGGGAACCTGTTTTTCAGAATTTTTATCATCGTGAGATAGACATGCTTATATCCTGCATAGCCTATTAAGATACCACATAAGGCCCCTGCCAGAACATCTGTTGGATAATGTACACCGAGATACACTCTCGAATAACCTATTAGTAAGGCTATAATATATAGAAGAAAAGCGAAATTTTTATAGGCCAGAGAGATGGTCGTGGCGACGGTGAAAGAGTTTATCGCGTGGTTTGAGGGGAATGAAAAGCTATTGGAACAACTGGCAATTTCTTTTAAGTTCGGGAGGGCATGGCAAGGCCTGTCCCGTGCGACCCAATCTTTGAGCAAAGCTCCAAGGGAATCGGAGACCGCCACCGCTATGCCTGCAGCCAGAATCAATGCCAGTCCCCGCATCCTTTTCANCCANAGAACGAGTGCGAGGCAGGCAATTCCGGGCCAGATAAAATTCTGCTTGATGGAAATGNACTGCATGAATTTCAGGAATATTCGGGATTGAAAATGCGTGTTGATCCAGTAGAATANCGAAANGTCCAACTCGGAAAGAATGGCTTGATCCTCTTGAAAAATGGGNTGANGANTCTAACTAGAGTAAATTTTATTGGGTTTGGAANAGGGAGTCAAANGATTTGTGGGTAGCCTGTCCTTTCCCCTGGTGATTGATTCATCGGAAAACAACGAGCCGTATGGGAAAACAAAACGAAAATGCTTTGATTGTTTTTGCCCGCGACCCTGTAGAAGGTCAGGTGAAAACCCGTCTGAATCCATTTCTAGACCCGCGAACCACTTGCGACTTGTATACTTGTTTTCTTGCCGATAGCCTCGACAAGATATGTGAGGTGGAGTCGGCGGATCGCTTTGCCGGAATATACCCATCAAACCTTTCGGGCTACTTCGAGCGACTGGATCCTTCTTTGTCGATCACTGT
Organism: Nitrospinota bacterium; assembly: GCA_002731985.1. Lineage (GTDB taxonomy): Bacteria > Nitrospinota > Nitrospinia > Nitrospinales > VA-1 > Nitromaritima. The sequence goes on along the minus strand of PCCT01000018.1, from coordinate 2,165 downwards.
TTTTTTGCAGGAGGGGAAAGATCTGGGCGAGAGGATGCGTAACGCGTTTTCCGCCCGGTTTCAGGACGGCTATAAGCGGGTGGTTATCATAGGCTCGGACAGCCCCAGTTTGCCAGTGGCTTATATAAGGCAGGCGTTCACTTCAGAACGGGATGTTGTTCTCGGACCCAGTGCCGATGGTGGGTATTTCCTGATTGGCATGAAGGGGCAACTGGTCAACTTGTTTGATGGCATTGCCTGGGGCGGGGATACCGTGTTGGCAGAAACCCGGGCCAAACTGGAAGCTATTGATGGAGCATCTCTGGAACTTCTACCCGTCTGGTACGATGTGGACCGTCCGGAAGATTTAAAATTTCTCCAAACACATCTCCAGCTAATGGCGGATGCAGGTCAGCGGGGAGGGGCATCGACTCGAAAGTTTTTAAGTCGATTGTCAATTTAATTTGATTAAGAACTTGGAATTTATAAATGAAAATTATTAAACAATCGGATTCGAACTTTCAGTCAGCTCTGGAGGCTTTGGTGAACCGGGCCAACCTTGATTTGGTGACCCATGATGAAGTCGTTCGTGAAATTCTGGGACGGGTAAAACACGAGGGCGATGTTGCCTTGTTGGAATACACCAGCCGTTTCGACCGTCACGAACTCACATTGGAAAACATGAAAGTGACGCGCGAGGAAATCGACTCGGCATACAGTCAGGTGAACGATGTTGAGATTGAGGCTCTGAAGCGAGCGGCGGAAAATATCCGCAAATTTCACGAGCGGCAGATTACAGAGTCCTGGGAGTATGAGCAGGACGGTGTGTTGCTGGGCCAGAGTCAAAGGCCTCTGGGGACGGCAGGTATCTACGTTCCCGGCGGTAAGGCGTCCTATCCATCCTCAGTGCTGATGAACGCGATTCCCGCTGATGTGGCGGGAGTGGAAAAGGTGGTGATGTGCAGTCCGGCCCCAGAGGGCAAATGGAGTCCGCACGCACTTGTTGCGGCAGATATCGCCGGCGTTCATTCTATTTTTAAAGTGGGCGGTGCGCAGGCGGTGGGTGCCATGGCTTACGGAACGAAGACAATCCCGCGAGTGGATAAGATTGTGGGGCCAGGTAACATTTACGTCGCGTTGGCCAAGCGTATGGTATTCGGTGTGGTGGATATAGACATGATTGCGGGCCCCAGCGAAGTTCTGATCGTAGCCGATGACAGCGCACATGCGGATTTCATCGCCGCTGATTTGTTATCACAGGCTGAACATGATGAAGAGGCCGTTCCCGTTTTGGTGACTTGCTCCGAAGAATTGGCCCAGGCGGTGATGAAGGAATTGGAGGCCCAGACGAGTCAGCTGAGTCGGCAGTCGATTATTAAAGAATCCTTGAGCAGACAATGCCGCCTGTTTGTTGTGGAATCACTGGACGATGCCGTGAGCATAGCCAACGATATTGCTTCCGAACATCTGGAGCTGGCGGTGAAAGACCCACAGGCCTGTGCCAAAAAAATTAAAAATGCAGGGGCGATATTTCTTGGCCACTATACGCCGGAAGCGATCGGTGATTATTTTGCCGGACCCAACCACGTTCTGCCCACAAGCGGGACAGCCCGGTTTTCGTCTCCCCTTGGAGTGTATGATTTCATAAAAAGGACCAGCATTATCTCCTATTCGCAGGAAGCATTGAAAAAAGCGGCTCCGACAGTCAAAATCCTTGCTGAGATGGAGCATTTGGACGCTCACGCCAATGCGGTCAACCTGAGAGCAAGGAGGGCTTCGGAAGGGTGAGCAGAGAAGGCTATTTTAGATGGAAAAACAGGGGCGATTTTGTCTTGACAAGGGAAGTCGGCCCGTGTTAAATAATCGGACCATTTTGGGGCCGTGTGTCTTGTGGTGGTCGGTTTTTGAAGTGGTACCTAAAAGCCTTTAAAAAAGGCAGGTTGTGGAGGGGGTGCAGAAGCGGTGGAGTTCCGCTGCTCCATGCTTGTGTGGCAGAGACAGGCACCCTGAGGGCTTTTGCGGGTTTGAATAAGTGTTTTTTTTGCCGTTTTTTTTTGACGGGCTACGGTGCTTGTTGTTGGCCCGGTTATGTACGTAGATGACACCAGTTTTGATTTAGGTTTGGAATATTTCGATTTCGATTAATTATTTAAAAAAGTTAGGAAACTCATATGAGAAGGTCCACA
>PCCT01000017.1 GCA_002731985.1 Nitrospinota bacterium | reverse complement strand
TCAGCAAAATGAATTTTAACTTGATCGGATTCATTCAACCACCTACGATCACTGGTCTTGCGAATCAAGGCGTGAACAATACACCCCTGACCTACCAGATAATCCACCAAATGGCTTCCTATAAACCCACTGGCCCCGGTGACAACTGCCGTTGTATTTTCAAGAGAGGAAACTGCGTTCATAAATCCTGTGCCTTTTATATATTCTTCCGCCGAGTCGTTCCATTGGCGCGAGCAGATCCTTGTTATCTTCAAGCACCCAGGACATGTCGCACCACTTTATATTTTCTTCCAAAAAATTTTTGTAACTCTCGTAATAAAATACAGCGTCGATGCCCAGACGCCGATATTTTTTCTTTATCCCCAGAGCCACTACCCGATAAGAGTTCACCTTATTTTTATTCCACAGAAATTTTACCCAACCCAGTGGAAAGAGCCTTCCATTCATTTTTTTTAAAACTTGATTGATATCTGGCAACGCCAGGGAAAATCCGGCAGGTTCTCCCTTGACCTCTGCAATTAAGAAATGTTCAGGCTTGATAAAACTTTTTACCTCTTTAATAGAATATTCAAATTCTTCTCGGGACATCGGGACAAACCCCCAATTAGCGGTCCACGCCGAGTTGTAAACATCCCACATAATATCCATTTCCTCGTTAAACCGATTCATGTGTATTGGTCGGATTGAAAAGCGATCTCTTTTCCGCAAGCGAGAGACTCCCGATTCCAAGTATTCGGGAATTTGTGTTATTTCGAGCCTTAAGGAAACAAGGTCTTTTGCTTTGCTCAGTCCCCATTGTTCAATCTGGTCAGCATAGTAAGGCGGATTGTAGGGCATTCCAATGACCGGTGGAGTATCAAACCCGTCCACGAGTAAACCACTTTCATGGTTGGTCGATAAATTTAAGGGGCCCACAAGCTTGCTGAGTTTTTTCTCCCGGCACCATTTCTCAGCCGTATTAAGTAACATGCCCGAAACCTCATTATTATTAATTGCTTCAAACATGCCAAAAAATCCCACCCGCTCGGAATAAAATTGATCATGGGCTCGATTTACGATTAGGGCTATTCTCCCCACTGGAGTCTGATCGCTTGAAACAACTATAAATAGATCTACTTCTGCTTCTTTAAAAAATGGATTGTACGCAGGGTTCAAGAATTTTTCACGCTCACTGATCAGCGGGGGAACCCAAGAGGAATAATCACCATAAATTTCCCATGGCAATCGAATGAATTGATTTTTATCGGCTGGAGTTTGTACATTTTTAACGCTGAAAACCATTACTGCGGAAAAACACCTAATTGCTTCATGTTCTTCTTAAAGGAATCTAAAATTTGATCCAAGTCTTCTCGAGTGTGCTCGCAGGTATAACTGGTACGGATCATTGCTTTCAAGGGAGGGACTACCGGCGACACAGCAACACCTGCAAAAACCCCATCATCAAACAGAAGCCTGTTCATATAAAGGGTGAGCGCTTCATCACCTATCTGAATTGGCACGATAGGAACCTGATTATTGTTTACCTGAATTCCCATATCAAAAAAAGCTCTCTTTATATAAGCTGTATTTTCATGCAAGCGAGTTCTCCGCTCGGTGTCATCAACCAGAATACGAAGACCCTCTATCACCCCGGCAACTGAAGCAGGAGGCAAGGCGGCGGTAAAAATAAAAGCGGACGCTTTATGCCGGATGTACTCAGCCACACTTGACTTGGCAGAAACAAAGCCCCCGATAGAACCCAAGCTCTTGGAAAATGTACCCACATAAATATCAACATCTTTTTCTACATTAAAATATTCACAAGCCCCTTTTCCACCGTCACCCAAAACGCCCATTCCGTGAGCCTCATCAACCAGCAATGTAGCGCCATAGTTTTTCGCAAGCTTTACAATATCCGGGAGATTGGCAACATCACCACTCATACTAAAAACACTATCCGTGATAATAAGCTTACCTTTTATATGGGAATTTTTCTTGAGCAGATATTCGAGGTGCTCCATATCATTGTGACGATAGCGCAGGGTTTTTCCTGGCGCGACCGCACAACCCTCGTAAATACTCGCATGATTTTCACGATCAGAAAAGGCAACATCCTTCCGCCCCAAAAGACAGGAGATGGTCCCTTGATTCGCCTGGAATCCCGTTGACATGACGATTGAATCTTCGCGATTGAGAAATTCAGAAATATCCTTTTCCAAGGCGCGGTGTAAATTCAACGTACCGTTGAGAAACCGACTTCCAGTGCATCCGATACCAAATTTTTCCAGCGCATTGACTCCGGCTGAAATAACCCTGGGATCTTTAGCTAGCCCTAGATAGTTATTACTTGAAATGGTAATCACTCTTTTCCCATCAATGACAACATGGGAACTCCCGGTTTCTTCTATTTCACGGAAATAAGGATAGATCCCTAAATCTCTGGCTTGTCCCGGAGCGTGATAGTTAAAACACTTAGAGAGAATATTATCATCATCTTTGAGTGATGGACTTAGATGACCATTTTCAAAGTCAAAATTTTCTTTTATCTGAATAACTTTTTTAGCGGCTTCTGAATCGGGGAATTTTTCTGGCATGATGTTATGTGGACCGTAGAATGTCAGTCCAGATTATTAGATTGGGTATCACTTGCTAAAACATACTGCTTTAAAAGGCTTTAAGCTTTACTCAGAATACCATCAAAAATGACTCAAAAAAAGCCCAAAACTATCCTAATTGCCAGCTTCCCGCCAAAGACGGCACAAAGCAGATCTCAAACTGTGGGAAGTCGCCTGAGAATATAGATTATTTTGCGAAAATCTCTCCATGAGTTTGTTATGAGTTTTTCCGAGTGAATGATATGGCATTTCGGGAATCAGATGATGAGTGGCGTGAAAACGCAATCCAACAGGAGCCCAAAAAATGCCAAACAAGCTGGCTGGAACATTTACAGAGTCAAGAAGTTGTCCTGAAATATCCATAGTTTCATTACCCGAATTTCGATAACAATGCGCCGCCAGCGTTCTTAATGAATTGACAAAGAAAACGACTCCTAAAGTACCAAGCCACAAACAAAGAACAGGGAAAGGTAAAACCCCATAGCTCATCATCAAAACAAAAGTCCAGCCATACAAACAAGTGAGCGCTTCTTGCGCTTGCCACGTTGGAACAGAGTTTAATGAGGAGTAGGTTCTTTTATAACTCAGATCAATTGAAAAAGATGACACTCTTTCCAAAACAAAGGACCTCATCCCTTTATGACAATAAGAAAGAGGAGTGAGAACAACAAAACGAATAAAAAAGAAAACGGGCAGGAAAAATGAAAATACAATAAATACAATAATTTTGATTCTTCCCTCCTTAACAAAGGGAAAATATTCTCCGTCTCCATCAGTTCCGTAAAGATTCATATTATGGTGATCGTTATGCACCCCCTGGTATAAAAAAGAAGGGATCATCAAAGGAAAGCCGCATAAAATATTCCAAATAACACGAAATATCTGAAAAGTGCCTTTCCGTAAATGCGTCAATTCATGAATAAAAATAGCCGCCCTGAACAATGAAAAAGCGGAAACAAAAAAAGAAACCCACTGGCTCAGCGATAAAAAGTCAGACTTAAAACAAAAAATAAAAGCGAGCCACCCCAACGCAATGTGAAACAGGAAATCCACCCAATATATGAACGCATTGGGCGGCATCAAATCTTTAACCAGTTCCCTGGCTTCCCTGACCGGGAATTTTAATTCCTGTTGAACATCAGACACAAAATCACCTTGCTCTAGCGACAATCATATTTATTAAGAAAACTGCATCTAAAAGCCATTAAATCATCAGGCCTCATCATTAACATTATCGAGAAGATCAATGTCGGCATCGATATTATTCTCGTCTTTAATATTACTTGCCTTACTCATGCCCAACTCAAATAAAGCAGGGAGCATAAATAATGCGCATATGGTGCACGTCAGAATTCCAACTTCAACCACGGTCGCGATGGAATTCACTCCCGCATGATGCGCGATATTAAGACTTGCGTAACCTGCTAAACTAGTCAGAGCTGACAAGATTATAGCACTGCCTGTTTCCTGAAGAGATTTCATGGTGCTACCCATGGAGTAATCCAAAATATGATGACTCAAATAAACACAACTGCCGATCATGATCCCAATAATAGAAGGGAGCATAACAATATTTATAAAGTTAAGTTTGACTTCAAAAAACGCCATGATAGCGCCCGTCAATACCAACCCGGTAATCAGCGGGAGAAAAGTTTTAATCGCAAGAACAATGCTTTGAAGATCAAGAATCAAAATCAGGAAAACGACAGCGATCGCCACGACCATTGCCTGGGGCCCCTTGTCTTTAACCCAGGCCATTATTTCCGCTGCCAAAAGATTTTCATTCAAAATAGACACGGGCACATTTTTTTCAGCAAGAATACCCTTAACATCTTTCATTTCCCTGGATAATTGATAAACATGTTTTACATTAAAAAAGTTTTTATCTGAGGGGGAAAACATGAGCAATAGAAAATCATCGCCAGCTGTAAGCTTGTAGATTATGCTTTCAGGAATCGCCGACTCATCAAACGGTTCACTGGTAAGCATTTGCTCAAACTTCACAAACCGGGCCACCCCTAACGCTAACTTTATAATGTTTCTTTCCTCATAAAATAATTCACGAATACGGCCCAGTATCTCTTTTTTGGACTCAAATTCCTGACGACTGAATTGATTTAACGAATATTGCAACCCTATGGTTGACCGCTCGCCGTTCTTTTCCCTGACCGTCTCCAGCGCCTGATGAACATGAAACAAGTTTTCCTTCTTTGGAGTGAGCATGACTGTCGGTGAAAAAGCAAATCCAAAATCATTGGTACTTGCTGTCTCATAATCTGCCGCTGGCGAATCGCCTCTCAGTTCCTGGAAATCATACTCGAACTCGATATGCGGCAGGAGGAACAAGCTGGATACCAACAAGAGGATAAATAATACTGACAAAAAATAAGGCGTATTTGAATAAAGTTTGTATATTTTAAATACAAACAATCGAGGCCTTGGCTTGCCCAGCCAATGGACCCGATCATAGAAAATTGCCTGTGCAGGAAACACAAATATGTATGTAAAAAATGCGCAAATGATTCCAAGAGTCGCTATTTTCCCAAACTCTGAGAACCCAAGAAACTCTGAAAAAATTAATATTGAAAAAACACTAATGGTCGTCAGCATCGCAATTATTCCAGAGCGCCCAACCTGAGTGACCGCCAGTTCCGCCGCACCTGGTATAGACCTTCCCTTGAACAACTCCTGCTTAAAACGAATATACAAATGAATTCCATAGTCAATGCCCAGTCCCATTAAAATAGCGACCAGAAATCCGGAAATGATATTAAGGTGCCCAATGATCAGCCGAGTCAAAGCAAACGTATAGGTCATTGACAACAGCAAAGGAAAAATAATAAGGGGAATAGAAAACCAGGATCGCGTGTAAATCAATATCATTGCTGTAACCAGAAAAGCCGCCAGCAAAGCAGAATTACCCAAATCGCTGATGATAAATGAATTTTCTTCCAAGCGAACTATTAAAGAACCTGTAAGTTTAATCTCAAGACCGGGGATTTGATTCTCTAGCCCTGAGCTGTCTATAGCGGATTGAACCTGAGCAACAAACTTTTCTGTGAAATCTGTATCCGTAACGGTTCCCTTGAGCCCCACAAAAATATAGTAATTTCTCTGATTTTTTCCTTTGTGATAAGGGTTGATCTCACCAAAAAGCTGATAATTTTCTGAAAACGCCTGAAGCTTTTCAGGATTAAATAATTCTCCGTCAGCAGAAAACCCCGTCAGTTGCTCACGAGCGTATTCAATAGCTCCGCCGATCATAGATTCAAGTTGGGTCAACTCATTTCGAGTGAGCATGAGAAGCTGTCGATTGTTCAAAAATTCTTTTGGAACTTGCGAGTCAATATATTGAGCCCCCTCAACCTCTGCCAACAAGTTCGATAGCTTTCTTATCGCTTCCGGGGCCCGCTTCTGGCCCAAGCCCTCAAGCACAACCACCAGCGGTCCCGACCCCCCTGTCTTAGCAACTACCTCGTTAAATTCCTTGATCAAGGGAAGGTCTTGCGGAAGAAGATTATCCATTCGGGAGTTGTATGACAATCCCAAGGAAACATAAATGGAGAGTCCGCTTAAAAGGATCGCGAACACCAAGACCGAACCTGGATATTTTTGTGTGATGTTTTTAAAACACCATCGAAGAATGTTTTTCATGACGAAAATATTATGCAGAGGGAAATTTCAACAGGCACATTAAGAGATTTTATTTGCCACAGCATTTTTTATATTTTTTTTTACTCCCGCAAGAACAAGGATCATTGCGACCCACCTTGGGTTGATCTCGAGTAAAAGGTTTTGATGACGAGGTGGGCTCGGAAGAAACAACCTTGGACTCATGTTCGTTGTAATACCATTTTCCATCTTCCTTGATAAACCTTGATACCTCTTGAAGCGTTTTATCCTCTCCGTTTTCAGTATAATGCGCGACGAACCCAACCTCACCTTCCTCATCAGGTACCTCGCCATTTTTAACATCAAGAATTTCGAGCCTTGTCCAGGAGATCCCATCATGCAAGAATTTTGATTTATACCATGCGCTCAATTCCTGACCATCAGGATACCGGGTCTGCTCTATATAATCCCATTGCCCCTTTGCGAATGCGGTAAAGCGAGACCTCATTAAATCTTCTGCCGTGTCCGCGGAAACCGCACCACGAATTAAGGGACCACAACAATCTGTATAAGGGAATCCTGTTCCACAAGGACAATCTTTCATAATATAAGCCTATTTCTTGACTGCTTCTACAGGAGGAGTTTCAGCAAACGGATCGAATCCGTTTTGAACTTTCTTCCAATCCATTTTTTCAGACTCCTCCTCAACCCGTGAGGTGTCAAAGGGAAAAAGAATCAATGCCTTCTCCATATCTTTAGAAACTCTTGGCCTAAGTTCTTCAGGATTCCCAACCCAAAACTCTTTGGTTTTTCGATCCTGAGTTTTTATATACCGCTCGACCTTTAATGCAGTTCCTACAGTATCGAATAACCTCCAGCACTGAGCAATTCTAACCGGCTTAAAACTACGCGTGTATCTCGCGCTTTGCTTACCGCTCTTATGCTGATAATAACGAATCGCAAGGTTTTTCGTGTAACCGGTATAAAAAGAACCGTTTTCACACTCCAGCAAATAGAGCCAAAAATATTTATCAACCTTCATGCAATGCCCCCGGTTGGTTTAGTCCTTATTAGTCAATCACTTCCTACCACGATACAACTTAATAGAAAAAGGGCCAACAAAATTCGTTAACCTCTTACAGTTTTGAATTACCAGAATTTTCTGATAATCGTCATCAGGCACAAACTAAGGGATCAGGCAGTTGATACAACCGGTGGTCAAATAAAAAAAACCCCCTCTTGGAAAGAGGGGGAATCAAAGTATACGCGCTTCCAAATCAAAAATGGGAAGCTACCTTTTATTCAATCCCACTAATTCTTCTGTAAAAAATGTAACCGTTAGCCTCGACCTCGGTTTCCGGTACTCTTCCTACCATTTGCGAGCCTTCCAGCAGGACCTCTTCGTGAGAAAGATGAACTTTTTGTCTTTCCACCGGAACGAGCCGCCGATCCATTGGCGCCTCCCTTACCCCTGCCTCGACCTCTGCCCTTAAAATAATTACCAGAATCCGGCTTCCCGCCACTTCTCTTGGCCGCTATAGATTCGGAATGAAAAGGGTGATCGATATCTACAGTTAGAGGGCGATTGATTTCTCTTTCAATTTTCTTTAAATATGATTTTTCACCAGCATCACAAAGTGATACGGCAATTCCCAACGCTCCCGCACGAGCCGTACGGCCAATTCTATGAACATAACTCTCGGATTCCTTTGGCAACTCATAGTTTATAACGTGGGTGATGCCATCGACATCCAATCCACGCGAAGCGATATCCGTCGCAACCAGAACCCGAACTACTCCAGCACGGAATTTTTCCAAGGCTTGCAAACGCGCAGGCTGAGATTTATTACCGTGAATGGCTTCTGTCGAAATTTTCATTTTAGTCAATCTTTTCGCTATGCGATTAGCTCCATGCTTGGTACGAGTAAAGACAAGGACTCGCTCAAGGCTTCCGCCTTCTGTAAGAAGAGATTCCAACAAAGCCGATTTGTCTTCCCGGTCCACGAACAATACTTTCTGTTCTATTTTATCCACTGTGCTGGATGGAGGATTGACAGAAACTTTAACAGGGTCATTCAGGAAGCTCTTGGAAAGCTTGACTATTTCTTCTGGAAGCGTAGCTGAAAATAAGATGGTCTGCCTCTTTGATGGAATTGCCGCACACACTTTTTTAATGTCAGGGAGAAAACCCATATCCAACATTCGGTCTGCTTCGTCCAAAACTAGGACACCCACCTTATCCAAACGTAACTGTCTCTGATTCAAAAGGTCAAGGAGCCTTCCGGGAGTGGCCACCAGCACATCCACACCGCGTGACAAAGCACGTACTTGCAAGCCTTGCCTTACACCACCATAAACCACTGCTTGCTTAATATTGAGATAACGTCCATAGATGCGAAAGCTTTCATGGATCTGCGCGGCTAACTCTCTGGTCGGAGCAAGTATCAATGTACGAGCACCTTTTGGACCGGGAATTTCCCTGTTTTTCTCAAGCCATTGGAGAACAGGCAAAGCAAACGCCGCCGTCTTTCCTGTTCCCGTTTGAGCGCATCCCAAAAGATCTCGACCTTGCACAAGATGAGGAATAGCTTGTTCTTGAATGGGGGTGGGTGAATCATACTTTTCTTCACGAACAGCCCGACAAATTGGCTTGATGAGATTTAAAGTTTCAAAACCCGCTGGAACTGATTGAACTTCTAAATTGGCTAACATGTTTTCCTTACAATAAAATAAATGAAAATGAATAAAAACTGACGCAAGAGTCCAATAGCCCGAAACACGGACCAAGACATCGGGGTCTGCTTAATAAATATGATTGATTTTTTTAGTTGAGAAAAATGGAGGGGGGAGAAAGTCTAACAAAGGCCCTGCGAAGGCCCGAATGCCTCTCAACCAAAAAGGAAAGCTCTTTTCTATTCAACACCACTAATTCTCTGAACGGTTTCAACCACAACCGTTGATCAATAGTACTATATCGCAGGCCACAAAACCAGCCTTAAATACCAGAAAAACCGCAACCTCATATAACACATAGGTTTTATCAAGCAGGAAGGTTTTATTTTCATCCCTCTCAGCAACCTGACCCGTGATTACCAGCGACTTTTCTATGGCATAGACAGGGCAACCTGGCCTCAATTTTAGCCGTCTTCCCGGCTGAAACCGTGACTCTAATGACTTTTCACCGACATTAAGNATGCCAGATAACGACCTTCATAAAGTTANAATCAGCTTGGGTTGGGAAAAGAATTGCCCCTTTTCCTGGAAATCCAATTTATAATCCATGCATCTAACAGACTGCTGAAAAATATAGTCATTCAGTAACCTGCTGACTTTAAATATGCCTTCATATAACAAGGAAATTTTATTTTGAACATATTACACGTAGAGGAAACGCCTAATCCGGCGGCACTGAAGTTCATCATGGATGGTCCGGTAATAGCCAGTGGTTCTTTGTCTATCTCTTCAGGAGAGGATGACGAGGAATATACTGGGGACAACGAAATGGCACGCGCTTTATTCAAGGTGGGCGCTGTGGAGTTATTTCTGTGTCAGAACTATGTGTCGGTAACCGTATTTTCTCCCAAAGCTTGGGAACATTTCATGGGTGATGTAAAAAGTGCCATTGAGGAACACCTCCTCTCACCTGGAGAAAAACAGCCCGAAAAAGAAAAAAAGGATTCTTTTGTAAACACCATCGACCGCGATGCTTTCCCTTCCCTTCCCGACAATGAGAAGGCGCAAATCATTGAATCGCTGATGGATGAAATCATTCGACCTGCTTTGGCGAATGATGGAGGAGGCCTGGAAGTGTTAAGGGTGGAAGGAAACAATGTGACGATCAAGTATCAGGGAGCATGCGGAAGTTGCCCAAGCGCTACAGGAGGAACTCTTGCGGCAATTGAAAGAGCGCTGAAGGGTTATTGCGATCCCAACTTGGAAGTCTTGATCGGCAATACTCAATAAGTCAACCCACCAACTCTTAAAAATGCAGGCATGTCCTGTTCTCCCCTCTGCTCTACACCGACTGAGGAAACACCCTCTTCATCGTCAATAATAAGAACCTTCCCTTTGGTGTTGGAAACATTACCTATAATAGACATGGTACCTCCTTTCAAAAGTATTGATAAAGTCACAGATGCCACTAAAACCTATAGATCAAACAACCTGATAAATATCCAAATTCGGCTTAAATGAAATTTTAAATCACCAACAAAAACAATCATTCCAAGGATCTGGGGCTTATCAGCCACTCAAACGGACTTCCATGGAAACTCATTGAGCAATATGTATCCTGGAAACATGATCCGCCATATTCTCATTTATTATTTTTGTTAATTAAAACCAGGCAAACAGGCTGAATAGTAAATTTGGCTACTGAAAAATTTGAGCTTATTGTCTAAATACTGCCAGCAGAACCTCTTTCTACCCACACCATCAAGCGCAATGCTATGCCCATCATTTCAGTGAATAATATTATGGGACTGGAGACGCATGTATATTATTTCGACTAAACTAAATCTAATGATGTAAAATTAAGTGACGACAAGGGAGTTACATTGGAGTTACATTTTCCATAATTGAGATCCCATGAATTTCTTACATCAATCATTAAAAACCTGACATCAACTCCACGTTCTTTGGCTCTGGTTTTTATTTTTTTTGGTTTGTTGCCTTTGTAACCCTCCCCTATAATAGGTCCATTTTAAATTGGAGTTCTCCTACATAATACGAAGCAAAATGGAGAATGAAAATGAAGAAGGCTCGTTCAAGGTAGAAAGCGAACCGGACAAAGGCTCGGCATTCATAGTTTCCATTCCAAAACATAATTGATCCAGCTATAATTGTATTCATTATCTGGGCAAATCATACAATTCCATGACTAAGCTGATACAAGCACTGACAGTTTCCACATCACTCCTGTTTTTCTTATTTATTGGCGCTATAAATTTTATTGAAGCAAGTGAGGTTTCCGACCTCATGGAATCTGGCAACCAGGCTTTTACTATTGGTAAATATAAGGAAGCCGAAGAAACCTTCCAAAAAGTCCTAAAAATCGAACCAGATAATTATCTGGCCTCCCGCGATCTGGCAAAGGTGAAAATAGAATTAGAGAAATTTGAAAGCGCAGTATCTTTACTCGATAACCTTCTTAAATTACCCATCGCTAAAGGCCGAAATATTCTGGTTTTCATCGAAGGCGACCCAGAATCTCACGAAGCGGAACTAGTGGATGAAACGGTTATGGTAGTGGATGAAACAGCCGAGAACGAAAATGCTGAATTCAATAAATTCCTTAAAGATGATGCTATGGAACCTGTCCCTCATTACCGTGTCAATTTGAGCAAATCAGGCGTGATGAAACTACTACCCAAAAGCAAAACAAGAATAAAGTATTCGGGCATTCCTGCCTCCACAAGAGACCAGGTAATGGCATTGAAAATGACCGCGCAGAAAAAATTAATCTCTACCCTTCCAGGTGAACCTAATGAAGAAATGGTCCAAATCAAAGGTGGGTGCTTTCAAATGGGAAGCACTGTTGGCGACCCGGACGAACAACCTGTACATGAAGTCTGCATATCCCCTTTCAAAATGGGGAAATATGAAGTTCAGCAAAAGAACTTTCAAAAGGTGATGGGAACGAATCCTTCTCAGCACATCGGAGCAAACCTGCCGGTCGATAATGTTAGCTGGGAAGAAGCACGTGATTACTGCAAGAAGATGGGCATGCGACTACCGCGAGAAGCCGAGTGGGAATATTCTACACGAGCAGGAACAACAACTGAATTTTACTGGGGTAACAGGGTGACCGGAAAAGAGGGCAATTTTTGCGACCATGAATGCGAACTCAGCACTCGGGAACCCAGGGTGACAGATGGATTCAAAAACACCGCCCCCGTTGGATCATATCCAGAGAATCCATTTGGCCTTTATGATATGGCTGGAAATGTGAACGAGTGGGTTCAGGACTGGAAGGAGGTAGAACAAAATTATTATCGGGTCAGCCCGAAAAATGACCCCCAAGGCCCTCGGTCAGAACTGGATACTTGTAGTGGCGCTGAATGTGTCGGCGCGGTTTCCATCACCATCAAAATGTTTCGAGGAGGGGCCTGGAACCAGAGGGTGGTCGAAATGAGGTCCGCTAACCGACGGCAAGCCCATTTTCAACTACACGCTGATGGGGTTGGGTTTCGTTGTGCTTCAAATTAATCCGAGACAAGAACTAATATAATTTTGCGGCTCAGAATTTAGATAGGTTCACCAAAATCCAATTCGTAGACAAATTTATGCTTATAATAAATCGTCAGATCCTTGATAGAGATTACTCCTGAAATTTTATTGTCTTCTGTTACCACCACATGCCNCACATTATTCTTTCTCATACACGACAAAGCTTCNTCCATGGGAAGGTGTCCNTCCAGTAAAACAGGTTTGTTCATTATGGAAGATAACTTTACATTATTCGCATCTAATCCGTCCGCGACCACCCTTTGTNAAAAGCCCCGCTCCGTAACTATGCCGACTATGTCATTTTCCTTTTCCACCAAAATGGAACCTACGTTATGATCGCNCATAATCTCAGCGGCATGCAGAGCGGTTGCTTCGCAATCAATTTTNAATATCTCCTCNTCCGCATAGCGGGAAACTCTATCTGTCTCANTAATGACCGCACAAAACTTNAAGTTATAATAATTTGCAAAATCTTTAANCGAAAGCAAACCGACTATTTTTTCTTTCTCGGAAATTGCNAGATGANGAACATTCTCACTTCTCATCTTTTGATAAGCCTCCTCCATGGACTGATTGCAATCCAGAAGAAAAACAGGCTGAGTTTCCACTAATGAAAAACAAACTTATGAAAAAAAGGTAACGTTCATAAATTGTACTACTGTTAAATTCTCTTCCAAATAATTAAGATACCCCCCTTTAACCAATAAGCCCGGCCAGTCCCCCTAACCTATTTTACTTTCAAGGCTTGTTAGCGGAAAACCAACATTGAACATCCTAATCAGACAAGCTGTAGATTGGGGGTTTTTCTGGAGGCCGGTTTTAATTGGCAAAATTTATTATGCTGAACTACCGATTCAAAACATCCCATTTAGTGGATAAGGCAATTTGAGCGGCTTCGTTAATCAAATCATCTGGCACGCTTAACTCTTTTAAAGTCGCCCCCAGATTCTCTATAACTGCATCAAAATGTGTCTCATCAAGACCCTTTTTGACCAAGTGTTTATGAGCCGCGCGCATATTTCCCCCGGAATAGTTGGGCGCCCCACCAAACGCAAATGTTAGAAACGCTTTTTGTTTATTTCTCTGACCGGGCATATCAACCCCTTCAAAGAAATCCTTTATACGAACATCCACCAATACTTTTTCATAAAATATATCTACAGCGGCTTCAACAGCGGCCTTTCCTCCAATTTTTTCGAATAGGGACCTTTCGTCCACCTGCACATGGGAACTTTCAGCGGCAGAATCACTTTGCAATGTCGCTCCAATTTCATCTGTTCTGGCACCCAGCTTCGCAATAGACTCTTTAGTAACATCAATACTTTTAATTATTTCTTCCACAGAACACCCTTTCCCTTAATTACTACAAATAAATCCGCATTTATTAATACCAATCAGAATAATCATTTCTGTTTAATTGACGAGAGCCTCCATTTTATAGCAGATCCATCATTAATTAAAAAAAATACCGCCTTTTACCCGAATACTAATCTTAACCTAATACTGACCTCTATTTTGTGACATAACGCTTACTTTATTGAGAAATAAAAATATGTCGTAAGGGCCACCTGCGCACCTCATCCTTCTTCCCAACCCTATATTTAAGCTTTTGTGAATAATGGCATATTAGCATGGTTTTATTTTACAAATGAACTCTTTGGTAATTTTCGATAAAATAACCTCTCATTGAGAAGAAACCTGAAATTTCGCCTTTGCAATTGTGGGGTGCACTATAAAAATACTAGCAAAAGGAGATCGCGTTGATAGTAAAGAAAAATGACAAATATGCAGTGGAGTGTCAGGTGAAAATGGCCGCAGACTGCCTCCAGACTGGTGAGTATTGTGACGAGGAGGAGGAAGCACAGGAATGGGTAGAGCGTGAGTGCTGGATTTTTTCTGGAGAAGGGTGGATTTGCACTCAATGCAACGAACACATCATGGAAAATCTTGGGAAGATGCGGCACGATAGGGAATATTAATACAGCGCATTAAAAAGGGCCTGGCCGATTCGACCAGACCCCTTAAAATACTTATCATATTTGCAATTATCATTCTTTAAGATAGCGACTCATCCTATTGCAACTCAGCTCAATTATTTAAACTGCTTATTATTGAATTGAATGTAGCACTCGGTCGCATAGCGGCCTCAACTTTATCAGCATCCGGACGATAATAACCACCTATGTCCTTAGCCTGACCTTTTGAAGCATTCAACTCTCCAACAATAACCTCGGTCTTTTCCTCAAGTTCTTTTGCGGCAGAAACAAAACGATTTTTAATATCCTGATCATCATTTTGTGCCGCCAGCTCCTTTGCCCAGTAAAGTGCCAGGTAAACATGGGTTCCCGCATTATCCAACTGACCCACCTCACGACCGGGCGACTTTTTATTATCCATTAACTTGCCGGAAGCCAGATTAAGTGTATCAGCCAGTATTTGAGCTTTTGCGTTTCCTTTTGATCGGCTCAAATGCGCAAAAGATTCTGAAAGAGCCAAAAACTCGCCAAGAGACTCCCACCTCAAATGTCCTTCTTTTACAAACTGCTGAACATGCTTAGGCGCTGAACCTCCCGCGCCGGTCTCAAAAAGGCCACCGCCTTTAATGAGCGGAACGATGGACAACATTTTCGCACTTGTGCCGAGTTCCAAAATTGGAAACAGGTCGGTGAGATAATCACGTAGAACATTCCCGGTTGCGGAAATTGTATCTTTCCCTTCCTTAGCACGTTTCAGCGAATGCTCCATGGCATCTACAGGCGCCATGATCTGGATGTCCAGGCCATTCGTATCGTGATCCTTTAGATAGAGATTTACCTTTTCAATAATCTGAGCATCATGGGCCCTGTTTTTATCGAGCCAGAAAACCACCGGTGTCGAGGACAACCGGGCTCTATTGACTGCCAGTTTAACCCAGTCCTGTACCGGTATATCCTTTACCGTGCAAGCTCGAAAGATATCGCCTTCCTCTACATCGAGTTCATGCAAGACTTCCCCAACTCCATCGACAATTCGAATGGAACCTTTTCCCGGCGCCTGAAATGTCTTATCGTGAGAACCGTACTCCTCCGCTTTCTGTGCCATCAGGCCGACATTGGGAACCGTACCCATGGTTGTTGGATCGAACTCACCATTCTCCCGACAGAAATCTATCGCCGACTGATAAATACCAGCATAACTGTTGTCCGGTACCATAGCCAGAGTGTCGTGCTCCGCACCATCGGCACCCCACATTTTTCCTGAGTTACGAATGGCTGCCGCCATAGAGGCATCTATAATGATATCGCTTGGTACATGAAAATTTGTGATGCCCTTGTCCGAATCCACCATCGCAAGCTCAGGGCCGTTCGCAATACATGCCTTGATGTCTGCCTCAATTTCTTCCTTTTGACCTGCAGGCAAATCCTTTGTCTTCGCATAAACATCGCCCAAACCATTATTCGGGTTGATGCCTAAATCCTTGAACAACTTCTCATGTTTTTCAAATACGTCCGCAAAAACTACGGTAACACCATGACCAAAGATGATGGGATCTGAAACCTTCATCATTGTAGCTTTCATGTGCAAAGACAACAAAACACCTTCACTTTTTGCTCTCTCCATTGATTCCTTAATAAACTGGCGCAGAGCTTTACAACTCATCACCGTTGCATCTACAATATCACCTTTATCCAGAACTACTTTTCCCTTCAGCATAGTGGTACTTCCATCTGTGCCGACAAATTCTATTCTGCCCGCCCCAGCTGACTGGTCTGTAATAACAGCAGACTTTTCATTGGAGTAAAAATCACCACTCCCCATGTGAGCCACATTGGTTTTCGAATCTTTAGCCCATTTACCCATTTTATGCGGATTACTTTTCGCGTAGTTTTTTACAGAAACTGCCGCCCGTCGATCCGAGTTACCTTGTCTCAAAACCGGGTTGACCGCGCTTCCCTTAACCTTGTCATACTTGGATTTAATTTCCTTTTCTTCATCATTTTTCGGATCCTCTGGATAGTCAGGAAGATCATAGCCCTGAGACTTCAGTTCAGCGACCGCCTCCTGTATCTGAGGAATAGACGCACTGATATTAGGCAGTTTGATTATATTCGATTCCGGCTTCATCACCATTTCACCCAACAACGCTAGGTCATCCGGTTGTTGCTGTTCTTTCTTGAGCCGGTCTGGAAATTGCGAAATAATCCTGCCCGCAAGTGAAATATCCTTTGTACCCACATTAACACCCGCCACCTGCGCAAAAGATTGAATGATCGGAAGAAAAGATCCGCTTGCAAGTTGAGGTGCTTCATCGACTTTCGTGTAAATAATATCAGGCTGTTCCGACATCTCTTTTACCCCATAATTAAAGTTACTTAAAAAAATACATTCACCGGAAACTAGGAATAATCGAAGAAAATGGCATGACTGTCAACTATTTTTTGCGACCTAAGACAATTTTTATCAGGCAATAAACCGCCCTTCAGCAAAACCCATTATAACAATGACTTGCAGGCCAGGCAGATTACTTCCCCTGTCTCATCAATTGATTCCACATAGCTTGTAGTGACCCCCAGGAATTTTGTCAATAAATCGCCGACCAATGAAGCAAAGATTTCCTTGAAGCTGGTAAGGAGCGTCTTATGGGAGATACAGTCCGTAAGGCCAGTTCCCATGAAGTCAT
>PCCT01000016.1 GCA_002731985.1 Nitrospinota bacterium | reverse complement strand
GGGTTATAAGAATCTCCCGGTATGGCGACCCCGCGGCGAAGGCTCATTTGAGCGGTTTTTTGACGGGTGCCGACCCTCAAAAAAACCAAGGTAGCCTAAGCTGAAGTAACGATTTAACAAGCGTTAGAAAAGAAAACTTAAATCTCCCCCCTGAGGATAGCTTGTTATTGCCCCCAAGAGAGAATTTGCTCCTGCTTTAAGCACCCCGATTCCGCATAGTTTTTCAGCCAAGACTCGAATAGATTTTCATTTTTGTGACAGATATTTTATAATGAATCCATTAACTAGTAACATTTCGGAACGAAGCTGTGTCTCTACGAGTCTGGTGCGCCGGTTGAGAGCCGGTGCTTTAATTCAGTTTATCAGTAAGGATATCAATGAAGTCTTTAGCTACGATCACAGAAAAGGATATCGAAACCATCAAAATGGCTTTGAATGATTCTATATCCGATATGAACATAGAGCTTAAACAAGAAATGAAGGAGAAGAAGCGAGTAGCACTTTTGGATTACAAGAACAAATATTCTAAAGTGTACGCCAAGCTCCGCCAGAATCCCTCGATATATTCGTTAAGCGAAACTGAACTCGATATCACTGCAGGTGGATTGAATGACGCGGTTCAGCTGATTGAGGAAAATTTGACCGATGACCTGAGTCCTGAGGAAAAGGATGAAATTATCGGCTATAAAAATGAATGCGATCGACTGGTCGGGCTTTTAGCCAGCTGATTATTGAACAGCCATAAGGCCCGAGTTCAGACCGTATTAACAGGAAAGATTCTTCTTTTCAGTTAAAGAAGTTTATGTAGTAGCCATAGAGAAACATCCAGCCAGTGACCCCTGTCCCTGCCGTCATGCTCAACACCCAAGCTTTTTTACTGTCCCGTTTCAAGTTTTTCTTGTCCTCGTGGACAAAAGCTGAGTGCACCAGCATTCCCATGAAAAAGGATATGCCCATAAAAGCCAAGAACAAAATGGCTATCATAACTGGTGAAAATTCTAGACCGGTCCTCACCTAAGCTCCTCCCCTTTGATAATGAATCCAGATCGAGCTATCCCAAAGTGCTCTAGTAATTCCGCAAAACCCACCACTGCGCCGAGAAGAACCGCCAACAATAATACGACCTGACAAAATACAATGAAAATTTCCTTAGCGGTTTTTTTCTGTTGCCACCAACTGACAGCAACTGTCAAGACCACCACTACGATAGTGGAAACCAGATAATATCTAATTGACATAGACCAACATCTCTATATTTTTACATAGAAAATAAAATTTAGGGGCTGTACCAGATAACTAGCCCATATACTGTTTAACAAGTTGTTTTAACTGCTGTAGTTGTGACTTAGGCTTGGGGTTGTTAAATCGCATCTCACAGTATGCCCGCCGTGGGACAGGTTAAGCCTAAACACATTGACCCCAGACCGAACCAAATCGCGGATCTTCTTCCCACCCGTCGCAGGTCCAAGAGAAGCTAAAATCTTTGTCAGTCGAATATCCATACAACCCCCATCATTTTATTTGAGATGATTGACTGTATTCTTGGGAGGTATTTTGCAACGGCATTATCAAAAGGTTCTTGAACGTCACCTCCTCCGGACGCCTAAACGTTTCAAGACCAATCACAATCTCCGGTTGAGCCTTCAATGCCTCCCGCGTGTACGTACCCAGCATTCGATCCCAGATAGAAAGGTTAAACCCGTAATTTGAGTTCGTCTCCCTGACTTCAACCGAATGATGGATGCGATGCATATCCGGCGTTACAATCAAACTCCTGCAGAGACGATCCATTTTGTCGGGCAATGTAATATTGGAATGAGAGAAAAGAGCCATTCCATTTAGAATAACCTCAAAAACAAAAACCGCAAGAGGCGCGGGACCCAGAAGATAAACGATTCCGATTTTATAAAGCATCGACGCAAGAATCTCTATCGGATGAAAACGCAAACCAGAGGACACATCGAGGTCGAGGTCTGAGTGATGCACCACATGAAACCTCCAGAAGAAAGGCACCTTGTGAATGATCACATGCTGAAGGTAAATCGCAAAATCAAGAATAATAACTGCCAGAACGAGCTCCACCTCTTCAGGCCAATCCAGCATATTGAGTAGCCCCCAGCCCCTACTCCCGGCAATTTCCGCTGCGCCCACTGCGGCGGCCCCGAATACCAGTTTAGCCAACAAAGTATTCAGCCCAGTAAGCCCAAGATTGATCCCCAATCGGCGAGGTTTTGAATCCACCGCCGGATGCCTGGAAATAAACCTCTCAAGAATCAGCATCGTCAAGAACACTGAAATAAAAATCGTAAAACGTAAAGTGTTTCCATCCATTTCCGCTATTCCTGTTTTAAAACGGGAGGCAAATAACCCGGGTGCGTGGAAAACTTATTCAACGTTTTGTTTACGACGCCATTTTCTTTCAGCGTCATCACGCCGCACAAGAATCATAACAGCTTCCAGCATCAAGCCCAAAAACCAGAGACTGGTAAATGCTATCACCCACAAAAACATCATATTGAACCAATACTGATTCGGGTTGTAGTCACGAGATATGTGGATCAAGGCTTTGATCTTATCCTTCTCAACACCCGAAGCTTTGAAGTATGTCTTGTAAAAAGGATGTGTTTTTGATTCCGCGAATTGTTCCATCTCACCGTATGGAAGCCGTATAAACTTCGCCACATCCATAATATTTTCCTTAAAAAACGACCTCATTTTCATCATTTCCGTTGTGTCGGGCGGATTCGACGAGTAATACCAGCACGTCAACGCAATGGAAACAACCAGAGAAAACCAGAACGAAATCCGGCGGCTCAGGTTCTCCTTTTTCTCATCCCTAAACTCTCCCTTTGGTTCCAACTCTTTCTCCATTACCCTTCCTCCAGTCCCTCACAAAAAACCATAGCAAAAATCCCATGAAATATTCATTATACCGTGTGTCTGTGAATTCACCAAAAACATGATTCTCCGCATTTGGGTTGCTATTTATCTCGCACATACCTATTTTTATTTACAGGCAAGAAAAATGGAGCCTAACTGGCTCATATGACAACCAGACTGATTTCCTAGGAGGCGGACTATGCCAACCACAATGCCAGAAACACTGGCTGAAAAAATTATCGGAGAAAAAATTGCCGAATGGGAAGCTCATAAAAAGCAAGAAAAAGAAAAGAAAATTGAAATCTTTCCATTTCTGACCATTTCCAGGCAGTTTGGGTGTGGTGAGGAATCTTTAGTACCTGAACTTGAAAAAGCACTTGGATGGAAAGTTTATGGGCGGAACTTGCTCGATCACATGGCCCAAAGGGAAAACCTTAGCCGAAGCTTTATAGAAACTCTTGACGAACACAACCGCAATGGAATCGATGATTGGATCAACTACCTCATCAAGTCCGGGGCTATTTTACAGAAAGATTATGTGATCAAAATTTCCCAGTTCATGAAGGTGATCGTAGCGCAGGAAAGTGCCATCATCCTGGGAAGAGGCGGCAACCGCATACTGGCAGACCAAAAGCAGGGATTAAACATACGTTTTGTAGCTCCATTAGAAGATCGCGTGAAGAACATTGTCGCTTTGCGTAAAATTTCTGCGACCGATGCAAGAAAAATGATCCAGACTACAGATAAGGAGCGTGAGCAATTCAACAAACATTATTTTAGCGATGATATAAACGATTCCTCCAACTTCGATACTTGCTTCAACACTTCATCGTTGAGTCAGGATAACATCTGCAAAACGATTGCCCTGATGAGTGAAGAAAAACAAAAGACTGCCTGAGCACCTTCTCTTATACAGGTTGACCGGAAGTATGCGACAATATAGAAAAAATTTATTGTTGCTACTGCCTCCTTCTGGCCTGTGAATACTTCAACATCCGACACCTCTACCAACAGCTCCACCGGATATATTTCCGTACTCAAGGAAAACCCTTCCTTCAGAAACCTCTGGTACGGACAAGTCATTTCGGATTTAGGGAACTGGGTCAATAGCATCGCGCTGTACGCGCTCATCCTTCAGCTCACCGGTTCAGGAATGGCAATGGCCGCCGCCATGATGGCTAAACTATTGCCCATGGTCGTGGTGAGCCCTCTCGCAGGTGTGGTGATAGACCGCATGGATCGAAAAAACATATTGATCGCAAGCGATGTCCTGCGCTGTCTCACAGTTCTAGGCTTTCTCATGGTCGACGGCAAGGAAGACCTATGGTTGGTTTACACCCTGACCCTGCTTGAAGTCGCTCTTTCAGGATTTTTTGAACCTGCCAGAAGTGCCATCCTGCCTTCGCTCGTACCAAGAAATCATCTAGTCACAGCCAATGCACTTTCTGGAGCCACCTGGTCCGTTATGCTTGCCTTGGGTGCCGCACTGGGTGGATTTGTGGTTAGCCTGCTCGGGATCAGGATTGCATTCATACTGGATGCCATAACGTACCTGGTATCAGCAGGGTTCATTATCAGGATTTCCAGTCCTGGCAAAAAATCAGAAGAACCAGTCGCAAATAATGTGGGAAGCGGATTCAAAGGCCTGGTCGAAGGAGGCCGCTACCTCCTCGCTCAGCCCATTGTGCTGGCACTGGCGTTGTTAAAATCAGGCGTCGCTATCAAAGGCGGCATAATGACACTGGTTCCTTTATTCGCACATCGTGCGTGGTCAGACCCTGCGGCCGTATCCATGGGAGTCGGCGTCATGTACTCCTGTAGAGGCATTGGTGCCGCGATAGGCCCCATCATGACCAAGAAGTGGTTTGGAGAATCGGCACGAGCACTTCAATGGGCAATCGCGGTGGCATTTTTTCTCGGAGGTCTCACGCTATGGGCTTTTTCATATTCTACAAGCCTGTGGACCGCCTCATTATGCATGGGATTATCAGGGATGTTCGGGTCAATCGTGTGGGTGTTCAGCTCGGCTCTTATTCACCTGGAAGCCGACCGACAGTTTTTAGGGCGGATTTTTGGAACTGAAATGGCTCTGCTGACATTGGTTATGGGAATCAGCAATGGAGTAGTCGGGGTCGCCATCGACGGTATGCATATGACCATCGAGTCAGTCATCTTATGGATGGGCGGATTGTATATAATTCCTGGTGTCCTATGGGTTCTGTTCCTGTCTTCGGCACGGTCGCGATTGAAAGAAGGAACCGTAGATACTCCCCTACCCCCCGCAGACCCAAGTGAGTTCAACCCAACACCCGATATTCCCCCAGAAAAAGAGGATCGTTGAGTATCAAGTGAAGTATTCTGCCAGCGATTTGCCTATATCAAAATGATGAATGAACCGGTCCTTATCTTCCAGCCCCTGTGCCCAAAGATAAGCCTCATCCACTTCCCGAGACATCCCTAAAGCATGGAGAACACCAACCGAAACAAAACTGGTCGCTAAGTCGGGAGATTTGGAATAAGAGATGACCCAGTCCCGCATCATCTTCATCTCTTCTTCATCCAGACCCCTGTATTTCTCAACCAGGTTTTTAATATTTTCCTCTCCATAGGTATTGGCATAAGTCGCACCTATATTAGGCAGGCGATAAAGATTGAGCACATCTTCCTGGAATGTGAGTGCAGGTTCGGGCACGACAATAACCTTTATTCCCTACTGAGTGGATTCTGAATCGATAGTTTCTTTATCAGCAATATATTCTTCAAACTCTTCCAGATAAGACAATTGGCTCAGATCAGTCATCCTATCCAGAAACACTTTACCCTGTAGATGGTCGATCTCGTGTTGAAGAACCACGGCGGGAAAACCTTCGGCTTTGATAGTAATGAAATTACCCTCTCGATCAAAATATTCTACAGTTACCTTTTCTGAGCGGGGAACTAACCCGCGTAAATCCTTCAAGCTCAAACATCCCTCCCAACCCATGGCTTTCTCCTCACCGTAGTGGGTTATCACGGGATTCACCAATACCGTCATAGGAATTTCCGGCGCTTCCGGATACCGCTCGTTAAACGAACACTCCATAACAACCAACTGCAAAGACTGAAATATCTGGGGCGCGGCCAACCCAACTCCATCTTCTTCCCGCATCGTATCGATCATATTATCTATCAAAACCTGCATTTCACCGACAGGCGAGTTCAATAATTCAAAATCGACGGGCTGAGCAATCTGCCGCAAAATCGGATTCCCTAGTTTAGCCACCTTGAGCACTGCCATACTAACTCCTCATTTAACAATACTTCCCATATATAAAACCACCAAACCGGGGATACCTAAACACACAAAACAATGGTTACGATTTGGTGTACAGGTAATTTATTAACAGCCCGCATTAAATATTTTTATTCCTCAGCTTTCCAGTATACAGCAAATACTTACAACGACAACAATGATTAAAAATCCGATTTACCGCATAAAATGCGGCTCGAACACGTTTTTTCATTTGACATTTATCACCGGTTTTTTATAATGCACCCGCTGATTAATTAAACTTTGAANGGGGGGGCTGGCCATTGACTAAAGATGAACTAATCAACGCCGTGATTAAAAGCTGTAAGGACGAAGATTTGACAAAACGTTTGGTAGCCGATGTCATNAACGCAACATTCGAAAGCATTGCAAAATCCATCAAGAAAGAAAAAAGGTTCGCTTANCCTTCTTTTGGAACATTCACTGTTAGAAACAGGAAAGCAAGAAAGGGTCGCAATCCACAAACTGGAGCTGAAATTAAAATCAAAGCCAGCAAGACAGTTGGTTTCAAACCTGCTCCTACCCTGAAAGGTTCTTTGTAATTATTTTTTCAAACAGCAGAAAAGATACCCCAACCGCCCCTGTATTCAGGGGCGGTTTTTTTTCGCCTGAATTATAAAATCACCCCCCGAAAAGCTCGCCGACAAAAACAAGGTAACCCACAATAATTCAAATAGACAGGAGCTAGCAGGCAGTGCGTCAGGGTTGGTCGATTGTGAAGGGAATATCTAGCGTAGAAAGTTGTTCCGATAATTTGGACGCGCTCTCCGGTTGACGAAAAGCTCCAAGCAATACTCTAAATCTGGGTTGGGAAAAATTCTTGTCTGCGGTAATAAATAAAAACGGGGACAACATTTTTTTGCGTAATAGTTTAATTTGTTCGCGTGCCTTTTGTTCGTCAGTAAAATTTCCTGATTCAAGAACATAAGGTGCCGAAGCTAGTATTGCATATTTTCCGAGTGATAATTTACGCACCTGCTTCGTAACTTCCCTGGCCAGGTCCCATGAATTATAGCGCCCAACATAAACCCGGTATATTTTCCTTTTATCATCTATTGGGATAGGGCTGGAATAGGCGCTCAGGCCTTTCCTTCTCAACTCATTCACGACTCTCCTTGTAGTCGGCACATCCAGGTGGCTGGACACATAAACTACATATGGAGCCGCAACAGTTTCTGCTACTGATTTCTTTTCTGACTGTTTTGCTGTTAATTCAATTTCTGCGTCAAACCGCTCACCAAATTTGCTTTTGACATTAATCGGCCCTAAAGAAAATGCAGACACTTGGGCAATGCTCCCCAAAGCAATCATAACTGTAATAAGCAAAACACGAGCGACTATCATATCCTTAACATTGTAATCGCGGAGAAGGTTACGAGGAAGGAATAATTTGTCAGCTTTTTCCGAGGTACTTTATATTTTCCTTCTCAAATTCTTTAAAAGCACCTCGGTTTGCTTCCTGAGGTCTGCGGGTTTTTCGAAGGACTCCGTTATGAACCCATTGCTTCTCAAGGTAATGACAAACTCTGCATTCAGCTGTTCTCCTGAACAGCTTTCGCCTGTACTCCGGGCGAACCTTGGCCACATGCTCTGCAGAGTCAAATTCCTTATGAATATGGCAACTGGTACAATATTCACCAATCACCTTATTATTCTTTTGAGAATTAAACTCCCCCTTAAACGCACGAGCGAGTTCGAAATCGGAACAACCCGCTCCCAAAATCATAACAATAACGAAAAATACGCCGGAATAAAGGTGCGATCTTTGAGAAATGGGCTGATAGTACCTTGAAGCGGGTAGGTGCATGGTTCTCATGGCTCAAGTATAAGACGGGGAACCCCGATAAGGAAAAGTCTGGGGAAAAGAGCGCAAACACTTGGGAAATAGGGAGATAAGATCATTTTAGGACACGCGGCAACAATTCTCAAACTAGATGGATTTGGATCGTAACCAGTTGTAATGTTTGAAAACTTTCTGAGAGTATTGTTTAGGCCGGATGCCTTTTCTTAAATAACGTCTCAACTGTGATGGGCCGTGATTATAGGCTTCCAATGCCAAACCGAGATCACCGAAACGAAGAAACAGTTTATTCAGGTAATATGCGCCCAGTGCAATATTAGCATCTGGATCATACAGGGTGGGGTTTCCTTTCCACTTTACGCGGGCTTCACCTGCCAACGCCTTACCGGTAGTGGGTCGAATTTGCATTAAGCCCAAGGCACCCCTGTTTGATCGGGCCCAGTTATTAAAAGAACTTTCAGTTATAATAACAGCAGTCAAAAACAACGGATCATAGCTATACTTTTTACTTTCATAAACTATACGCTCAGACAAATTGTCTAGACGGTCTTTTTTGAGCCCCGTTTTATAACGTGAAACCAATTGGGTAATCCGCTGCTGAAGGTCTTTTTCATACTGGGATTCATGATTTTGGAGTTCCTTGAGAGAGCGGTCAAATACCTGCTCCTCCCAGGCGATCCACGAAGCATGGTAGGACGATAAACCCTGAGTATGATTATTAGGCTTTTCAAGGCCTGCCATTATGAACACGGCAGTCAGGCCTGCAAAAAGTGAACTGAATTTCACGATGAACTTCATTAATAAACCCTTTTAAACGGATTAATTTAGTCCTTAAACAACGGGCTCAGGTTTTCAAAGAACCCAAGACGGGCAATATAAAACCAACGATTAAAGGATACTTTTCGAAAGCATCCATCAGGGGAAATAACACCTAAAGGCATTATCTGGTAATTATAAGGGAGTCGTTGCCATCATGTCAAATAGGATTAAACCCTATAGACAAAAGAGCCTCAGGAAAATTATTACCCGATAATGCTATACGGATTAAGTTGAAATTTTCCTGCGATAACCTATAATCGAGTAATAGGTATAACCTTATTATAAACAAAAAGTTATGAAGATTATTTGCACGCATTGCCAAGCAGGCTACCAAGTCGATTTACCCGATATCAAACCTTCGGGAGTCAAATTCAAGTGCGCGAAATGCCAGCAGAAATTTCTGGTAAAACCCCCGGGTGCCGAACAAGCTCAAGAAAATGTTTCGAGTCAGGCGACTGCCGCCGCTGGTGCAACTGAAACATTACCCGAAGAGGGTAACTCGGATATGCCCAACGCCGCTCCTGTGGAAGAACCCACGGAAACCTCTTCTGAATCGGAAGAAACCAAGGCGACTGATATGCCAGAAGATGAAGATGTAGAAGATAAGGAACAACCCGAAACCACAGAAACAGATTCTTCCAAATCAGACACAGGGGATGATGAACTTGACGACTTTCTCGATGACCCATTGAATGAAGACGAGGAAGAGGAAACTCAAACGGATTCTACTCCAGAGGACGAAGGTGAAGAAGATGAAGTAGGAGCGGGTGAAGAGTACGACGATGATTACGATGATGAAGAATTTGAAATCGCTCCTAAAAAGAAGTTTGGCCTTCCCACTACCAAAACCGGAAAAATGATTGCTGTGGGCTGTGTCGCGGCCTTACTGCTGACAGGCGGCGGACTGTATTTCGGATGGAAAACCTTTGCCCCTGAAGAACTTCTTCAAATGGGTAAATCAGACACGGAAATTCCTGATGAATTAACACCAAAGCCTGAAGAAGGAACTGATGTCGCGGAACCGGAATCAGAAGAAGCACCCTTGGAAGACTCCCTGGAACCTGAGCAAAAACAGGAACAGGAACAATCCGGCGCACAGAAAGAAGAACCTGCTTCGGGAAAAAGTCGGCCAACGGAAGTTGCTGGAGGGCAGGAGGACAAGGAGTCTGACTTGGCCAAGGAACTGGCTCAATCAGATACTCTCAAGGGTGCAGTTGAAGGTGGAGACGATGAGGGACTGCTTGCGGCTCTTGCTCCTGAAGAAACCCAAGTCACCCTTTCCACCATTATGCCGGTCGCATTTGACGCGACAGATATCCGGGTACTCAGCTTCGACTTACTCATAGAAACGAGTGATCGTCCTAGTGCTCAGGTTATTAGAGAAGCATTGCCGATTTATGAGAAAGTAACGATGAACACTGTAGACCAGTTTCTCAGAAACAAATTCTACAATGACATTCTATATGTGAAAGAAAAACTCCAGAGAAGACTGCAAAATAACTTCAATAAAAAAATTGAAGGTGCCGGGCGAGTTAAAAAAGTAAAGTTTACGGAGTTTATGATTCAGTAATAAACTGGCTCTGTATTTCCAAGTGGGCAAGCTTGATTGTAACCGTCCACTTCAAATAGACAGGACTCAGCTTGACGAAGCCAACTCTTCACTTTTCAGCCGATCCAGCATCTCCTTGATCTTCCACAGCAGCTTCGGCACTCCCTCACCAGTCATCGAAGATATTGAAAACACCTCAGGACTGATCTCTTTCAAACGGGATTCATATTCCTGAAACTTTTCCACCGCTTCCGGGTGGTCAATTTTTGATGCCACGAGAATCTGAGGGCGTTCATATAAACTTTTGCTGAATTGCTCCAGCTCGTTCTGGACAATTCGGTAATCATCCAAAGGATCTCGCAAATTGCTTACGGAAAAGTCGAGGAGATGAACCAGTAAACGGCTTCGCTCTGTGTGCTTAAGGAAGCGGATACCCAAACCTTTTCCCTTATGAGCACCTTCAATAAGACCTGGAATATCGGCCGCCACAAAGGTAGAGAAATCATCCAATTGGACAACCCCCAAATTAGGAATCAATGTGGTGAAGGGGTAATCGGCTATTTTGGGCCGAGCATGGGAAATTTTTGAGATAAAAGTCGACTTACCTGCATTTGGGAGACCGATGACCGCCACATCGGCCAAAAGCTTCAATTCAAGAAACAGTTTTTTCTCTTCGGTTTCTACGCCAGTATCAAATTGTCGAGGCGCACGGTTGCGGGATGTTTTGAACCGGGTGTTGCCGCGTCCCCCCTTCCCCCCGTGTGCCGCCACAAATTGCATATTGTTTTCTGTGAGGTCGACCAGAAGGTCCCGGGTAGCTTCATCTCGAACAAGTGTCCCCGCCGGAACTTTGACGACCAGATGCTTCCCTCTCCTTCCGGTCATCGTTTTACTTTTTCCCGAACATCCGTTTTCAGCTTTATAAAGCCGGTTATTTTTAAGATCGGTTAAGGTCGACAAATGGGCATCGGCTTCAAAAATAATATCCCCACCATTCCCGCCATCACCTCCGTCGGGTCCGCCCAAGGGCACAAACTTTTCCCGTCGGAAGCTACAACATCCACTGCCGCCATCGCCGGCCTGGATTGAAATATTCACCTCATCAATAAACATGGAATGGTTCGGTCGTTGAATTTAGAAAACGAATTGATTTTCGGATTGACGACGGCTCAAATGCCATCGGTATTTTTTCTTAGAAACAACAAAAGAAGGTGGGAGCGGCTGTCATCCCAGCAGCCAGTAAATCAGAAAACCTGCTAATTAGCGGGATAGACGCTTATCATCTGTTTTTTACGCGTCATGTTCTCAAACTTAACCGTGCCCGGAATTTTGGAGAAAATAGTATAGTCACTACCAATCCCAACATTTTTACCCGGATGAAATGTTGTGCCGCGCTGACGAACGAGAATCTCACCGGCCTTCACAGCCTGTCCGCCGTACCGCTTGACGCCCAGACGTTTGCCTACACTGTCTCTTCCGTTTGTTGTGCTACCTTGTCCCTTTTTGTGAGCCATGAGAGTTCCTTAATCCTTGGTTATTTCTGTTATTTTCAGTTGAGTGAACAACTGACGGTGTCCATTTTTCCTGCGATAGCCTTTTCGGCGTTTCTTCTTGAAGATAATAATTTTGGCGTCTTTACCCTGTTCCATCACTTCCCCGGTAACCTTGCAACCTGACACATAGGGAGAACCCACTTGAACATCTTCCCCTTCGCCAACCATCAGCACCTGATCCAAAGTAACGGTATCGCCAACATTGCTATCCAGCTTTTCGATCTCAATCAAGTCGCCCTGAGACACCTTGTATTGTTTCCCACCTGTGCTTAAAACCGCAAACATCAAAAAACTCCTCTTGGTCCAATTCCTATCAATACATGATCCCCCGGACCGCAGAAGGATCGAATCTATTAAATCGTCATTTAACGAGCTTCGTATGATAATTAATCCGGCCTTTCGTGTCAAGCTTTTGCAGAGGTCCCCGATAAGAAAAAAGGCAGTTTTTCCGCCTTAATCCCCATTTTTTCTAAAATCTGGAGGATGATGAGGACAAAGCATGGTCCCTCTGCCAAAACAGTTTCCTTGATCCAGTTTTGCTCTGGATGTATAAAGGGACTTTATTTCACCTTGAGACCCGTCATATGTCGTTGAAGGACAAGGAAAAATGGGACTCCAAGTATGGAGGTACCGAATATATCACCAGCAAGGAACCCTGCGCATGGTTAACGGACAACGCAGATTTGCTTACGGGAAAAGGTCTAGCTATCGATATGGCCTCCGGCGAAGGCAGAAACGCCGTTTTTGCCGCTGAAAAGGGTTACGAAACGCTGGCAATTGATGTATCAGCCAATGGACTAGGTAAGGCCCGCTCTCTGGCCAATGAAAAAAACGTTATCATTGAAACCAGCGTTGTCGATCTGGATGACTGGAAATTTGAGCAAAATGCATTTGACCTTGTTCTCTGCTTCAACTTTCTTGAACGACGAATTTTTCCAGATATCAGAAATACTCTGAAACCTGGTGGGTTGATTTTTTACGAAACATTCACCATCGACTATCTTAAATATAGTAACTTTAAACGGGATTGGGTTCTGGAGCATAATGAACTATTAGAAGCCTTCAGCGAATTCCATATTTTAAGGTACCGGGAAGTTGATCATGACAACAAGGCTTTCGCTTCTCTGGTAGCCCGAAAAAAAAATGACTCAGAAAACTAAGATAAATTACTTGTTGCAAGCAGGACTGATAATCTTTTTCCTGTTACCGTTGCTGTTTGCAGGATGCTCTGCTCCAGAAAAACGCCTGGAAAAAAAACGCCTCACGCTCGTCTATCGCCTGCAGTCAGGACTGGAATCGGAGATCAAAGAACTGCGGTTGGAGCATCCCATAGAAATCTCAAGAGAGCAGGTAATGAATCACCTACTGTCTCTGTATTACGAGGAATTATCTCTAATGGGAAAAGGGAAATATGTGTTCTCGCCCAATGATGCCCTCGAAATAACCCCGTTAGTCACGAAAGCGTTGAA
The DNA here is from genome assembly GCA_002731985.1 of Nitrospinota bacterium. Classification (GTDB taxonomy): domain Bacteria; phylum Nitrospinota; class Nitrospinia; order Nitrospinales; family VA-1; genus Nitromaritima. The sequence goes on along the minus strand of PCCT01000016.1, from coordinate 5,636 downwards.
CCGAATAAAGGCCAACACCATATTATATTATGAGGTTGACACACCTCATGGAACAACCGCAGGGTCTATATTTCGAGCCAAGGGGAAAATTCACTGGCGGTTTAAAATAATAAAAGGGTCTGATTTCGCAAACAGTTCTTTTCCCGGCCACAGAGGTTCTACCTGGCGGCTGGTACCCAGAGGGGGTCAGAGCTTTAGGCAAATAAAAAATCTTTTCGGCAGCAGGGTTCAGGAAAACTGGATCGTATCGGGTCTGGACCTGCCAGCAAAATCCCAACGAAGCCTTCGCTCTCGTTCATCCCAAAAATCATCAAGAGACGCATCGCCTGCCCCGAAACGGAAACGCACTGAAAGCTCCTCGACCGATCAGGGCGAACTCGAAAAACGTTTGCAGTTTTTGAAGGGTCTTCGTGATAAAGAGCTGATTGATGACAACGAGTATGAACGCAAGAGAAAGGAACTTTTAGATCAGTTTCTTTGAGCAACAACTTTTACAACCCACCTTGGAAACCCATCTTCTGCTTGATTCTCTTTGAGTTTTACTTAGTCTGATTCACCGTTTGTTCAAGAATCTCGTCCACCTTATCCATAAAATTATTGCGCTCCTGATTGGTGGTGTCGATAGTACGCTTGGTCTTTACTATTTCAGCGTCAGGCAAATCTTCCCGTCTGACCTCATCTTCAAGATGCCATAACTTGATATTACTCATTGCCAATCCGCTCACAGCATCTCCCAGCTTACTCAGGCCAACCGATGAAGCAACGTTGAGGTTTTTATAAAGCTTCACCTTTTCGTCACGAATCTTCACCTCTCCCGCAAGGGCGGCTTCTAAAAACGCATCGATTTCTCCCAACAATTCTTTTCGCTGATTGTCCACCAAGTCTCTTTTCGCCTGCAACTTCGCCCTTTGAGGGTCGGATGCATCCTTAGCCTGAATGACTTCATCTATATGCCAGTATCGCAAATTTTTAATAGAGAGTTTATCGATAAGACTTCCCAGTGTTTCGGCCATGTTGTCAGATTCCGTAAGTTTTAAAATATTAATTAATGGTAGGAAGCGCTTACCCACCACTGTTAAGAATTCAAAGCATCGAATTCGGAGCTAAACTAGCATATTGGTTCGCCCACCTTCAACCGCTTTCCCTCCTCTTCATAATGAAATCACCGTTTTCGAAGCAGGGACACGCCGTCTCTGATAGTCAGCATGACCTTTTCCACACGATGATCGTCCTTAACTCTGTGGTTGAATCTGTGAATGGCATGGTCCGAAGTTTCTTGGGGATTCAAAACTCTGCCACCCCATAAAACATTATCCACCACGATCAATCCCCCTGGGCGCATAAGTGGAAGCAAGGCTTCGTAATAATTCAGGTAATTTTCCTTATCTGCATCAATAAAAGCCATATCGAATGAACCGGTCAGCGTTTTAAGAGTATCGAGCGCAGGACCTTCTTTCAGAACAATCTTTTTGCCATGCGGACTTTCATCAAAAAACCGTTGGGCAAATTGGATCGCCACGGGGTCCATTTCACATGTAATGAGGTAGCCACTATCAGGAAGAGCCTCGGCCATTGAGAGGGCACTGTATCCTCCGAAAGTTCCTATCTCGATGATCCGCTTTGCCTCTACAAGTTGAGCGAGCATCTTGAGCAATCGCCCTTCGATGCGTCCGGTGAGCATCTGCGGGATTTCCAACTGGTCATAGGTTTCCAACTCTAGACGCCAGAGGAGATCATCCTCGATCTGGGTATGGTCATAAGCATAGTTGTCGATATCTTCGTTAACAAAATCCATATCACTCTCCTTTAAAAACCGCCATCAGTAGGCAACAATATTTTCATCCTGTGTTCGCCAGGCGTACCAGGTTGCTACCGTTTCAAGAGGATGCCATTTTTCCCCCAATGAACGCATTCGTTTTACCGTGGGTAGTTTACGCATGCGGTACAATTTTTTGAGTCCCAACTGCAAACCCAGATCACCGACCGGCAAAACATCCGGTCTGTTGAGTGAAAATATCAGGAACATTTCGGCAGTCCATCGTCCGATCCCGTAAACTGCTGTCAATTGTTGAACCACCTCTTCATTATCCATGTAATGCAGGCGATGCGGACGAATCGTCTTCTCATGAAAATGAACGCTCAAGTCTTTCAAATAAGCCGCCTTCTGCCGTGAAAGACCCACCCCGCGCAGAACAGATTCCGTTAGCTTCAGCACCTGTTCGGGAGTTGGAGCGTCCCCTTTAAATAGCGCATTAAAGCGAGCTGTGATTGTGTCTGCCGCGGCAACTGAAATCTGTTGCGCGACAATTGCTTTACACAACACAACGAAATAGTTGCGGTTACGTTTAAGCTTCAAGGGGCCAATTCGCCGAATGACCTGAGCCATTACCGAATCGTTCTGGTCAAAATGAAGGAGGATTTCTTTTCGACCGGGGATAGTCTTAGAGTTATCACCCATAATCTGTCAGCAAAGTCAGTTGACCTGCAAAGCTCTTAAGCTTTTTAAATGCGGAGAGTTTTTAATAATATCGACCGCTTCATCACTGATACGGTTACCATACAAGTCGAGAGTCACCAGATTGGGAAAAGACTGTGTGTCTGCGAGCATTTCAGTGGATTTATCATCCAAACCGTTCTGCGCCAGAGACAACGTGGTAAGATTCGGCCATGGCCTGCCATTGCATAACACGGCTAGTCCATCATTCCTTAACCTTGTCCTTCCCAGATACAGTTCTTTTATACCTTTAATTGCAGATGAACCTGCCAAAGCTTTGGCACCGTCTGGCCCCAATGGGTTCTGTTTGAGATAGAGAAATTCGAGAGAGCCCATGGCTGGCGATTGCCCCAGACTTACCACCCCTTCAGGCCCCATAGTGTTGACCTGAATGAACAGGCGTTTTAAATTAACCAGCGTTTTTGTCTGAGCCAACGCGCTGACCGCTCTGTCGGTGAGCTTATTACCTGCCAGAGAAAGAACTCGGAGTTTCCTCAACTCTTCCATGCTGGCTATAAGCTCTACCCCTTCATCACCAAAATCGTTTCTATCCAGCCACAATTCTCCCACTGTCTTGAGCCGGGAGTATCCTATAAGATCCTCCAACTCCTCCAAGTTGACATCCCTGTCATTAAGCTGAAGTTTGAATTGCGGCCCTGCCTCACTCCCTGTTCGTGTATAGTTTTCCATTTCACCGCCCTCCAGAGGATTCTCATTATCCGACTCGAGAGGGAGTAAAATCATACTATTAACTATCAGGCTCTCAAACAACGGACTCATCATATTCAGACCCAGCCTTTCTTTTTGAAATGCTCAATGATTTTCATAGCAGTCTGCCGTGGTTTGAGGTGCGTCGTATCAAAAATACAATCAGCGGCGGCGCGGTATTTGGGATCGCGTTCTTTGAGTATCTGGCGCTGTTCTTCTTCAAAACTAAGCCCTTCTATAAGAGGGGGGCGGTTTGCGTCCCGATGTATTCTCTCCAGAATTTTTTCCGGACTCGCAACCAGAAGAATGACCTTGCCATCCCGTTTCAGATCGGCCACGTTGCGCTCATCCAATACCCCCCCCCCCCCACAATCGATGACCGAACCCCTGATTTCCGCTGAAATTTTTCTAACGAGCTCACGCTCGATTTCACGAAACTTGCTCCAACCCTCTTGTTCGACAATTTCTGGGATCGGTTTCCCGGCCTGCCGAACAACTTCATCATCGATACTGTAACGTCGACAATGAAGAGTATCTGTCAATATCCTGGATATCGCCGATTTACCAGTGCCTCGATAGCCTATTAAAACAATGTTCATTCAATCAGTATTCCCCGTTAAGCCCGCCACACGCATATTTTATCATTTTGAACTCAAGCTTACTCACCACTAAGATTGAAGGTTAGAATACTTGGAAGCTCGATGCAAACGAAACTCTTTCACTCAATCAAAACTTCACCAAAACCAACCTGAAAGTTATATTGAAACTTAATGAATATTCCTGTTATGTTATACTTTTCTGCAACCTGGGAGAATTGATAATTAAGAAGACCCACGGAACACAAACCTTCACGAAAAGGGGTTCCACTGTGAAAAAAAATATTCTGACTGTTATTTCAATACTGGGAATTTGCATGGCTTTTGCCCCTTTTGCATGGGCCGACGACGACCCACAAATAGCAGGAATGCGATCTGCCTGCGACGAGGGTAACTCTACCGCCTGCTTTAGAATGGGTGAGAGATACCGGATTGTTGAACGGGATAATAAAGCTGCTCTCAAGTTTTATATAAAAGCCTGTGACGCGGATTATATGACAGGATGCACGAACGGAGGAATTCTGCTGACGATGCAAGGCACGCAGTACAGCAAACAGTGGAAGGGGGCGAAGAAAATGTTTCAAAAAGCCTGCGATGCTGGCGAAGACCGCTCCTGCTTTAACCTAGGAACGATCAATTATAGAGAAGGAAGACAGAAAAAAGCGATCAAGTTTTACCACCAGGCTTGCGAGATGGGAAATCAAGGCGGGTGCGCCAAAGAAAAAAGACTAAAACGATAAAGATGAAGCAATACAGAACAAAAAGACTATAGCGACTAGAGATGTCTAAGAAACTTAAAAACTGGGAAGAACTGGTCAACGACGGGGAACAATATGGAAACATCAAGAGTGACCTGACCCCAAACCAGAAAGTCATCTTTGAAAACATCAAAGATCAGAAAATTCTCAAACTCCAGGATGCCTATGCCTTTCTCAAAAAGGCGGAAGTAACCAGAGAACACGGCATCGAACTCGCCAGCCTGATAGCGGATTTTGAACTCTTAAAATCCATCCACACACTTATCATCACCCACAACAATCTGGGTCCAGAGGGGATTAAAATTATTTCGGCATCAAGCTCTCTGCCCAAGGTAGAATACCTGCACCTGGGTTCCAACAGCATTGGAGATGAAGGCGTGGAAGCCATCGCCGCTAGTGATCTTTTCTCTGAAGTGCAAACGCTCAATCTGGAATACAACGGGATCACCGCACGAGGGGCCAAAGCTCTGGCCGCATCGCCCGTACTCACCAAGCTAACCTCTCTCAATTTGGTGGACAATAGGGTTGGTGAAGAAGGCGCATTTGCTCTCGCCGATTCAGATACCTTATCAAACCTGACCTACCTACATCTGGGAGGGAACCGGATAAAATCTGACGAAGCAAAAAAAGCTCTTCGTGAATCAAAAAAGTTAACCCACCTGGAAAAGCTCAAAGTTTTCTAAGCAAACAACGTACCTACCCCTCAGAAATAATTAAAGTTTGCTCTCTGATGAAAAATTATTGATCTGGGTGCAGCAATTCGGGGCGTGAATAATTGACCAGGTCTGGAGTGGTTTCTACCCCTTCCTTAAGGACAAGAGTCCTGAGCTGAGTCAGCGTTTGGGTTTGGTGAATCGCCTTCGCTCCTTCGACACCAAATTCGTTTCTTCCTACATAAAGGTGGGTCAACCCATTCAGGTGAGTTGAGGCTCCGATGGCTATAGCGCCTTCATCGCCAATGCCATTCTGTGACAGATAAATAACTTTAAGATTTTTCAGGTTCGTTGATCCTGCGATTACTTTGGATCCATCATCGCCAAGTTTATTGGCGGACAAATTTAATTCTTCCAGGCTTGCGGC
>PCCT01000015.1 GCA_002731985.1 Nitrospinota bacterium | reverse complement strand
GTTTGTGATATAATAACTCCCGTTTAAACCTGACAATTTAGCATTCACCGCCTGATACGGTAAAGAAAGGGATCTTGTGGCTAGCGTAGAATATTTAATCAAACAATTTTTGACTCCTGATAAAAAACAATTGGACCTGAGCAATCAGGTTTTGGGCGATAAGGGAGCCGTGACTTTGGCTAAATCCAAGCTGTTGAAGCGGGTTACACGGTTGACCCTGGCAAACAACAACATAAGTGATGAGGGTGCGATTGCCATCGCCAACTCAGAGCATTTTAAGAGACTGATAGAACTGGACTTTTATGGCAATGTCATAAGCGATGACGGGGTAAAAGCTCTCGCGGAATCTCCCGTCATGGGTAATCTTAAGAAACTGAACCTGTATGGAAATCTGGTTGAGGATGAGGGCGCTATTGCTATTGCCGAATCCAAAACCCTGTCCAAGCTCAGGTACCTGTTCCTCACATCCAACCGCGTTCGAAAGCTTGGCCTTGAGGCGCTCAAAGAAGCCAAGTGCGGTACGCGCCTCTGCCATTTACACATAGATAATTTGGAAGATTTTATTTATCAGGATGATTACGAGGAAGACGAAGATCAGATCAGCAGTTGGGATGAACTGGAGGCAAGGGCTGAAGAGAGCGGTAACGATGACGATGAGGATTAATTCCTTGTTCGGGAGGAATGTGGTCTCCTTGTTCCTGATAAGTGGTGTGCTCGCTATGCTCGCATTTGTTGTGGAGCCTGCCGTCTCACCCGGTTTCGCTCAAGGATTCAACAAGGGTCCGGTGGATTACGATGCCTTATTCAAGGAGGGTTTAAAGCGGCGCGGAAAACTTTTAAACCTTTCCGGGAAGAAAATCGGAGATGAAGGTATCAAGCGTCTGATTGCCAGTGGCGTGTTGGAAAAAGTTGAAAAGATGGATCTACGCTACAACGAAATCACCGCCGTTGGAGCGGGCCTGCTATCAGAAATGTCACCTTTGCCCAAGTTAAAGGTTTTGATATTGCGACATAATATACTGGGTGATGCGGGTTCTCTGGTTCTTGCAAAATCTGGCAGTTTCCCCAATCTGGAAGAAATTCAACTGGGCTGGACGGAAACTCGTGATGCCGGGGCACTGGGTTTCGGGGATACCAAAAACTTTCCCAAGCTGAAAAAGCTCGACTTGCGGGGCAACTTTCTCGCCAACAAAACCAAGGATGAGCTCAAGAAATCCCTAGCCCACCTAAAATCTCTAAAACTTTTTTAAATTGTACAGAGTCCAAAACCAAAGGGTCTCATTTTACATAGTTTAAACTTTATCAACGCCTGTTTCTTCATCGAAGAAATAAGTGTCGCCTTCGGGGCCGCGGAATGATATCTCCTTAACTTCCCAAAGATGTTTTTTCTTCACGTCGGCTTCGGCGGCGTGATAACGGCCATTATCCTCACGTTGTAGAAGAAGAAACTTGTTTTTATCGTTGGCAACAATCTGCCAGGTATAGTAATCACTCTTAAGAGTTTCTTTTTCGTAATCGATGTTGATGATGTTCATTGAATCGTTCCCCTAATAAATCAGTAATGAATATTGGCCGCCAACTCGCGTGCTTTTTCTAGAGTTTTCTTTTTGTTTGCTACAGCAACGTTTTTAATGACCATTTTAGCAAACTGAAAGGTGGGGTCGGCAGATTCTTCTGTTGTATAGTTTTTTTTCTGAATATAATTCTTAACTTCGGATTCTTTCAGTTTTATCAGCGAGCCTGAATCGAATTGAGGCGATTCAATCTTTGATTTTTCTTCCGCCTGAGAACCTTCTTCCGGAATATAGTCTTGGATAATACGAATTTCCGGGATGATCCCATGTGCCGTGATATCCGTTCCAGAGGGTGTGTAATATTTTGAGGTTGTAAGACGCAGTCCTGATCCGTCACTGGTGCGGAAAATGGTTTGAACTGTGCCTTTACCGTAAGAGTTCTCTCCTATGATCAGTGCTTTTCCTGAATCTCTCAAAGCTCCGGCCACAATTTCCGCCGCACTTGCGCTGTATTCGTTGATCAGAATGATGACTGGCATGAAATGCAAGCTGTTTTTGTATTGGGCCCGGTATTCATTGTGGTCGGTACTTTCCCGGCCCTGCGTATAGACCACGAGACGGTTGCGATATAAAAAGTGACTGGAGACTTTTACGGATTGATCGAGTAATCCGCCAGGATTATCTCTCAGGTCTAGAATAAAGCCCCTCACCTTATCCTGCTTGGACTTTGCGAGCGCCTCTTTTAATTGGTCGTTGGTTTGCTTGGAAAAGCTGGTGATCTTGATGGACCCAATGTTGTCTTCCAGCGTTTCATATTCCACCGTTTCGATGGAGATAATTTCCCGGGTCAAGGTATAGGTGCGTTCCCTTTTATCGGACTGCCTGTGCAGGGATATGGTGACTTTAGTGTCCGGGTACCCTCTCAGCATATCGGCAAGTTCCGATATCTGTGTTTTGCTGATATCCTCTCCATTGCATTTTTCAAAAATGTCGTCCGGTAGAATTCCGGCACGTTGGGCTGGAGAGTTTTTCATGGTCTTCACCACATAGAGACGGCTGTCTTTCATCGTGATGACCATGCCCAGTCCACCATATTTCCCTTCTGTGTCACGCATCGACTTGNCAAAGACCTCAGCATCCATGTACTGGGAGTAGGGGTCCAGTGAGTTCATGAGGCCTGTGACGGCGGCTGTTTCAAGCTNCTCCTTGCTCAGTTTGCTTTTTGATTCTTCATGCAGGAAGTAATATANTTTCTTGAAGGCTTCAAGNTCGTGTTCCCTGTTGAAGTTGAGTTGGTAATGAATGGATGAGTCGAACCGTGAGATGGTTTGCCCGCCCGGATTGTCGGTCGTGATGATATTTTCATCATCAAGGGTCCGGACCATTTCATCAATAGAGGCCATGAACATTTTTTTATAATCGGGGGGATAAACATACTTATCTCCCACCAGGTCTACGACCTCTTCGAAAAGCTCAAGGTCATTACTGAAAAATCCAGCTTCGGCTGTAGATAAAAGGGCAGAGACAGGTTTTCCGCCTCCTGCCGGGAACAGCAGAAACAACCCCAACAAAGTTGCCGTCAGCAGAGCGGCAATTTTTCTGGATGAGAATGGGTTCATCATCTTTCCTATTCAATCACTACCGTGATTAGCTAATTGGAGAAATTAAAGAGCGTTAATTATAGCTCAGAATGTCTCCAATGATAAGTTCCAGGTTTTCCGTCATCTTTTCCACGGAACCGCCTGAAATGCTGGGGGTTACTTTCAGTACGTTATTAAGGATAACCGTTGGCGTTTCGTCACCGCCGTACTCTTTGAATAAAGCCAATGATTTGTTGACTTTAGCTTCAATGGACGGAGACTTCATACCATCTCTGATTTCTTGTTCGATCTTGTAATGCTGTGAAAGACGCTGAATAACCCTGGGCTGAAAAATGTTGATATGCAGTTTGAAGTTGGTGTCGAACAACTCCTGGGTGAATTTTTCCTCAACCCCCAGTTCATCGGTTATGTAATAGGTTTTGGCGGGTATGGCAGTTTGTTGTCCCCAGTAAATGGGATATTTCTTGTGGAAGAGCTTGTCTTTGAATTTATCGCGTAATTTTTTTGACGTCTCCAGAAATCGGTAGCAATGGCCGCAGGAGTAATTGAAGAATTCAGCCATCTCAACCTGTTTTGCGCCCTTGAGTTTTTCCACGGAACCGATGACTTTGTATTTCCCTCGAATTTTATCTCCAGCCAGCGCGAGGCTCGACGGGAGAATGAAGCCAACCAGCAGAAGGGCCAGTAAAACTTTTTGCAGGTTTTTGAGTAGAGGGTTCTTGCTGTTTTTCATGAAAATCTCCTTATAGTTTCCAATAGGATCAATGTTTTATTTTTGGCCAGTATTTTGAGAAATTAAAATTTGGGCTGTGATTTTTTACATGACAGAGTTTGCAGGCCTGTTGGGCATTACTCCCAAACCCCGGTTGCGGATCTTCCGCATGTTCTAGGCCCGGTCCGTGACATACTTCACACTGTACATTCTTCAGATCCGGTGTATCCACCTCGCTTATGAATCCCCCGGCACGGTCAAATCCGGTAACGTGACATTTCAGGCACTCAGGATCGAATGCCTTGTTGACCCGGTTGATGGTTTCGTAGGCATGACCGTGGCGCGACTTACTCCAGACATCATGTTTTCCGAGGTGACAGGTCAGGCACATCTGCTCAGACGCATAGACTTTTTCTTTTCCGTGCTGGTCTTTTCGTGCATCCAGCGACGCGAAAAACAGGTCTTCCACTTCCCGGTTGTAATCCTCGTACCATTTTATCATTTTGGGGTCGAATTTTATATTGGAATCCAGACGAACCATACGCTGGTCAAATGATTTGTTACCGGCCTTATCAATCCGAACAGTCAACTCTCCCATCTTCTGGCCTCTCGGTCCTGGCTGAATGAATATTTTTCCGTCCTGCTTTACCGGAGTCATGTCGATGACATCCGTATCCGCTTCTATATGGCCGTTGATCACCACGTCTACCCCATCCAGTGCTAATAGGGAAAGCGCCTTATCCCGTTTCATGTGGGTGAGTAGAACGATTACGTCAGGGTGTTCTGATGCGTTGAGTTTGTCGATCGACTTCTTGGCAGATTCTTTGGGATCGGTGATGCGTCCCCCGTTATGCTCTGCGGCGTAGTACAGGTCGGGATCGACAACGGCCAGCATAGCGATGGTGAGTCCGTTTTCCAGTTTTTTGATTCTTGTCTCTGGCGGATTAATTTTGCTCAATCGGGCGTTGCTTAAAAGCCATGGGATCGACGCGCCTTCGTTGAGGAACGCTTCTCCGTATACGAGGTCTTTGTCTCCCGGAATCACCGCATCATATTTCAACAGGGACATGGCCTGCATGAGATAACGAGCTTTGATTTTTCCTTGGCGAGAGGGCTCCTTGAAGCTGTCTCCCGTGTCCACAAATAATGTGTTCTTCGATTTCATGGCGACTTGCTTGAAATAAGTCACCCGGCGCTCGAATCCGCCTTGATCTTCTTCCTTGGCGCACCCACAGGGTTTAAGCTCACCCAGAGTATTTCCTGAATAAACGATGAGGAATTCGCGCGGGGGTATTTCGGTGAGCGAACGGGCGTCGCTTGCAATTCCAAATAATGTTAAGGCCGCAACCCAGGCCATGAAGAGTCGATGTCTGATCATGGTCCAAGAATATCCGAAAAATTTTGACAAGGCAATCAAGCTTTGAAGAACAATTTCCCAGCCTTCAATCAGGGTATTTCTTTCCCCGGCTTTCCAAAGCCTGCAAATAAGGTTATTATGGTTTATGGAGAAATTTGAAATTCACATGCATTCCACATTTTCTGATGGAGAATTCTCACCAACGAAACTAGTTGACATAGCAAAAAATAACGGAGTATCAACTCTTTGCCTGACCGATCATGATACCTTTGGCGGTATCGATGAATTCATACCAGCGGCTGAGGCAGAGGGAATTTTTGCTTTTTCCGGGATCGAGATCACGGTGCGCTATAGAGGATTCAATCTTCATCTGCTGGCTTATTTTGAGTCGGCGGACTCCCTATCGGAAGAACTGTGCCGTGAAGTGAGGGGCATGGCCGATAAACGGGAAAAGCGTATGCGTGAATTGATAATACGCATCAACGAGGTGATCCCGGAAAAGTTTCGCGGAACCATTGAGTTTGAGAATGTGCGCCGCGCCGCCGAAGGCGTTCTGGCGAGGCCTCACCTGGCCAAGGAGATGGTCCGCCTGGGAATTGTTGCGAATAGCCGAGATGCTTTCGACCGTTATCTTGTGAAATACAACGTCGAGCGTGAGAACCTGAAAATGGAAGACGCGCTCAGACTGGTTCGCGAATGCAAGGGTGTTCCGGTGCTGGCACATCCGGGAGAAAGGTCGTATTCCCTGTACAACCCGGCTAAAGGATATACATACGATGATGTCCCCGGCATGGTTGAAGAACTAAAATCATTCGGGCTTCTGGGAATGGAATGCGTTTATCCTTACCACGAGCGGACAGGAAAAGTGGAATACTATAAGGATCTCTGCCGACAATTTGGACTTATCATAACCGGAAGCCGTGATTTTCATGGATCAGTCACCTACCAATCGGAACATCTCCTCGGCGCGACTAAAATGGACCCTCAGTTTTTGGATCAATTCAAAGAAGTCTGGGCGAGTTGAGAAGCTAACAGTTGACACTGATGAACGCGGATAAAATCCCCCAGGCCCATTTTTAAAGGGGGGTAGGGGGATTTGTTGTGTCGGCCTGAGCTAGTGATATTCAACATTTGCCTCATTGCCCCGAAAGGGAATATAGTAGGCCCCTCTCAACCCCCCGACTTTCCCAGACGTAGCAGAATTTCCTCTTCATCTTTATCCTCAGCAATAGAAAACGCGGTCTCGCTGTTGATGTCTTTCAGGCTGGGGTCAGCTCCAGATTCCAGAAGGATCTCCACCAACTGATAACTTCCATTCAGCACCGCGCTCATCAGAGGTGAGAATCCGTCAGACCCGGCAATGTTCGGATCGGCACCCTGCTCCAGAAGAGTTCTGGCGATTTCAGGTTGTAAAAGCTCGGTCGCATAAAACAGGGCTGTCCACCCATTATTGGCCTGGATGTTGAGTGCGACATTTTGTTTCAGTAGATAATCGATCAAAGTCGGGTCACCGCTGAACACGGCGCTCATCAGTACAGTGTAATTATCTTGAGTATGTGCGTTGATATCGGAACCACTTTTAATCAGAAACCAGATGGTTTCAGTGTCGCCCTTATTGATTGCCTTGAGAAGCGGGGTCCAGCCCGAATCANCGTTGCGAATGGTTTCACTCGCTCCTTTATTGATCAGCAATTGATAGATGGNCTGATTCTTGACTGCCATCGCNAGATTAAGAGCGGTTTGGTCATTTTCACNTCTGAGCAGAACATCGGCATTGTGTTTGAGGAGGAGAGAGACCAAATCAAAATNATTTTTAGTCACCGCCATCATNAGCGGAGTCATCCCGTCGCTGAGAGCCGCGTCTACATCCGCACCGAGATTGAGCAGTCGAACCACCAGCCCCTCATTGGAATTCTCTACAGCCGCCATCAGGGCTGTCCGGCCATTGCTCTGTTTCATCGTTACGTCGGGCACCCATTGAGTGAGCAGATGATCCACCACCTTTCGCTTGCTCGATTCGATGGCGGCGATCAACGGGGTTTTGTCATCCACGCGAATATTGACATCGATTCCCGCCTCAAGAAGCAGGAAGGTGTTCGGTACGTCTCCCATATTGATGGTCTGGAATAGACTTTGTGGCGAGACAGCGATGTTTTGTTTTTCCAGTTTGGCTCTTGCGGCGGCCTGAGGATTTCCCCCGCAGGCGGCTAGGGTAAACGGAATCCCTGCCAACAGGAGCGCAAGCAGAAATGCGGATACAGAGATTTTACGATATAAAAAAATCATCTTGAACATGATACGAAATATAAGTAAATGAGTAATCATTACTTTTTTCATTTACTTTCCTCTACGTTTAAGTTTGCTCGGCTCCAGGCGAACCACTTGTAATCAGGTCAACTTTTCTGAGTTTTCCTTACAGGCCAGGGGGGATTTAAAACAATTTTTCCTGTTTGCCCTGGGCGGGTGGGGTGAGGCCGAAGTGACGGTAGGCGATTTCGGTGGCGACTCTTCCGCGTGGGGTGCGCTGGATGAATCCGCTTTGCATGAGATAGGGTTCGAGCACATCTTCGATGGTCCCTTTTTCTTCGCTGATGGATGCCGCCAGACTTTCGACTCCGACGGGTCCGCCTTTGAATTTTTTGATGAGAGTTAGCATGAGTTTGTGATCCATTTTGTCGAGTCCGAAGTGGTCGACTTCCATCATCTCCAGCGACTTGTCCGCCACGTCTTTTGTGATGAGGCCATCGGCTTTGACTTGTGCATAGTCACGCACGCGCCGAAGCAGTCTGTTGGCTATGCGCGGTGTGCCTCGTGAACGACGCGCGATTTCGCTCGCGCCTTCGGGATGAATTTCGATTCCCAGGATTGATGCCGAACGGGTGACGATGGTTTCCAGTTCTTCCGGACTGTAATAGTCTAATCGGTGCACGACACCAAACCGGTCTCTTAATGGAGAGGTGAGGAGCCCGGCTCTCGTGGTTGCTCCCACTAGTGTGAAAGGGGGAAGTTCCAGTTTGATAGACCGTGCGCTGGGACCTTGCCCGATCATGATGTCCAGGTTGTAGTCTTCCATCGCCGAATACAGCACTTCCTCAATGACATTGGACAGACGATGAATTTCGTCGATGAAAAGGATATCGCCTTTTTTCAGATTGGTCAGGATGGCGGCGAGGTCACCGGACTTTTCGATAACCGGACCCGATGTGCTTTTAATATTCGCGCCCATCTCGCCCGCGATGATGTTAGCTAATGTGGTTTTGCCGAGTCCGGGCGGACCGTAGAACAGGACATGGTCCAGCGCATCGCCGCGCATGCGTGCGGCCTCAATGAAAATTTCGAGGTTACGCTTCGTTTTTTCCTGTCCGATATAGTCGTCGAATTTATTCGGTCTCAGTGTTTCTTCGAACTGGACTTCGTCATTATCGAGCGGACTTCCTGTGGTGGATTCATCCATAGTGATTATTTAAAGGAGGCCCTTCGACAAGCTCAAGGCGACACGTTTGGTTGCTCAGGGGGACAACTTATTCAAGGTTTCTTTTCTACCGATTCTTTGATAACTCAGGAAGTTTCTCATAGTCCCCATTAATTAAAGCTTCTTTCTTAATTCTCGACCAGCCTTTTATTTGTTTTTCTCTTTGTATAGCATGATCTGCCAGCCGACATTCTTCCTGAAATACGAGNTCGACAGGTCGCTTATTTATAGGTGTAACATTCTTCAATCCCACCACTTTAGTGCTCTAAAAACCTTTTTTCTAAGTTATTGGTCACCCCTGTGTNATAACTGNCGTCTTTGCATTTAAGGATGTAAATATAATACTTTTTNATGCTAAATAAGTGTTNCAAAGAAAATTCAAAAATGTGTCGCCCTGAGCTTNTCGAAGGGCATCGATCAAGACAACAAGTTTAAACATTCTTTAATCAAACTTTCCAGTGAACTANCTTTTTCTTCCTTAGCGTAGACTTTTTTCAAGGTCTGTTCCGCATCGTTCTTTTTGTATCCCAGGTTTATTAGCGCCGACAGAGCGTCATCGAAGAGTCCGTTGTGCGGCATAGAGTCTTCCGTTGGCGTGAATTCGAGGGAGAGTCCGGCCAGCTTATCGCGCAATTCAAGGATCATGCGTTCCGCTGTTTTGCGTCCGATTCCCGGAATGGTACTCAGTTTGGCAACGTCGCTGGAGTCGATGGCTGACAGGAATTCTGCGGGCGGCATGCCGGACAAAATTGTCAGCGCGAGTTTGGGTCCCACTTTATTGACGGTGATGAGTTTTTCGAAGATTCTCTTTTCATCGACCGAGTAAAACCCGAACAGCTTCAGCGCTTCTTCACGCATGTGAGTGTGAATGCCCAGCGACACTTCGCTTCCCAGTTCCGGTAACGCGTAAAATGTAGTGAGCGAAACAAAAACCTGATAGCCCACGCCGTTGATATCGACGACGATTTCGACAGGTGACTTATGTGTGAGTTTGCCTTTTAGGTGTGCGATCATGTTCCTTTTGCAGCCTTGAGTCTAGAGTTTGCCGTAGCGGCGTGAATGTGGCAGATGGCGACAGCAAGCGCGTCTGATGCATCCAGGGGCTCTGGTTTTTCCTTGAGCTTCAGAATAGCGGTTACCATGTCCTGTACCTGTTCCTTTTCCGCATGACCATAGCCCACGACCGATTGCTTGACTTCCAGCGGACTGTACTCGGCGACTGATTTGCCTTCGTTGACAGCGGATAATATAGCGACACCTCTTGTTTGCCCCAGTTTCAAAGCCGATTTGACATTCGTTGCGTAAAATATATCTTCGACAGCCACTTCATCGGGATTGAACTCGCGACTGGTCGCGATGAGTTCATCATATATGAGTTTCAGTTTCTCCGGAAAAGATTGGCGCGGCTTTGTTTTAACGCTCCCCCAGTGAACCACTTTGAGGTCGCCATTAATTTCCTCAACGATTCCATACCCGGTGCAGTTGCTTCCGGGATCGATACCCATCACACGCATAGTTTTCCCTGATTAGGTTTAAAGGATAGGTGGTGACGAGGGTTCAACATAAAACTCAGGAAGGTGAAAGGAAAAAACGTTTCGCGGTATTACTTTGAAACCAGAAACTAGGAATTTGCTTCGATGGCCGCCATCACTTCGTCCGTGATGTCGAAATTGGAATACACCTTCTGGATGTCGTCATGATCTTCCAACTCGTCCATCATGCGAAGAAGCGACTTGCAATGTTTCTCATCGACATTGACCGTATTTGCCGGAATACGGGTTAGCTCTGCTGTTTCGGTTTCGATGCCTGCATCTTCAATGGCCTTGCGTACTGCTTCGAAGTTTTCCACAGAAGTGGTTATCTCGTAATGGTCCTCTATGGTTTGCATGTCGTCACCACCCGCGTCGATAACCATTTCCAGCAGCTCGTCTTCACCTTTTTTCGATATCTTGATGGCAAGGAATCCTTTTTTCTCGAACATCCATGCGACACAACCGTTTTCTCCCATGTTGCCGCCACGTTTACCCAGAGTGGCTCGTATTTCGCTAACGGTTCTGTTTTTGTTGTCGGTCATCACTTCCATGAAAATGGCCACACCTCCCGGTCCATAACCCTCATAAGAAAGTTCTTCATACTGGACGCCTTCCAGTTCCCCGGTGCCTTTTTTGATGGCGCGGGTCACATTGTCCTGCGGCATGTTAACGCTCTTGGCTTTTAGAACCGCCATTCTCAGTCGTGGGTTGCCATCAACATCGCCGCCTCCTATGCGAGCCGCAACGGTAATTTCCTTGATGACCTTGGTGAAAATCTTCCCACGTTTCGCGTCGGCCGCGCCTTTCTTATGCTTGATCGTTGACCACTTGGAATGTCCGGACATATTATAAAACCAGATGAGGGTTGAATGATTCTTTTTGTAAGTGTAGTTGCCCGATATCCACCCTCACGTCATATAACTTTTAATGATAGGGGGACGGGAATCGGGCAACTACAAAAACTTTTTCAACAATCTACTATCGCTAATCTAGCATAGAACCGACGAAAGAGGCAATCGGCATTGATAATTTACCAGGGTTCATTGATAATTGTTTTTATGAAAACGGTTGATATAAAAGTAGCGGGGAAACCTGTTCAGGCCAGGGAAGGTGAAACGGTGATTCATGCCCTGTGGGCCGCTGGAATGGCAGAGTCGGTCAAGACCGGTTGTGTGGGTGGTGTTTGTGGGGCTTGCACCATTACAGTTCGCTTTCCGGATGGACGCCCGGGTAGGACGGATCTGGCCTGCCTGTGTACGGCGGAGGAAGGGATGGAAGTCTTTCCCTGTCCGGTAGACCCTGTTCCATCGGTTGCGCCTCAAGCCAGTCCAAATGCTGGAAAATTACGCACCGCCTATCCAACTCTTGATCGATGTACCAAATGCGGGAGTTGTACATCGGCTTGTCCGATGTCTATACCGGTGATGGATTCAGTTCTTAGAATGCAGTCGGATCAGCTCAGCGTTGTGGCAGAGGATTTTACAACCTGCATTCATTGTGGATTATGTCGTTTCGTTTGCGAGGACCGGGTGCAACCACACAACATGGGAATGTGGGTGCGCCGTTCTATCGGGGCTTCACTGGGTCCGCTCAAGGAAGCCGTCGTTGCAGTGGAACCGGAGCAGGTCGAGCGGGAATGGAAGTATCTTCTTGAAGGCAATCCGACTGAACGAATAAATCACGCTCGTCAGTTCAGGAACAGTGGAGGGATTGAAGAGTGATGGATTGGGCAAGTGATTCCCTCAAGAAACTCGAGGCGACCCGCGAGGAACGGTTGCTTCAGGAACCTCCTACACTGAGTGATGCCGACGCGGATAAACTTCTTCAGGAATTTCATCCCGATTACCTAGGGATGGAACGCAATGTGCGGGTCGGACCCAATGCAGACACCTGCAAATTTCCTCATGAACTCGCGGACCTTCTGGAATCGGACAGCCACCTGCCGCAAAATTTTGAGCCATCGGTCGATATCGAAACAGACGTACTCATACTGGGCGGAGGGGGGGCGGGAGCCTCGGCGGCACTCGCTTTGGAAGAGTCAGGACTGACAGTCCACCTCGCGACAAAACTAAGATTGGGCGATTCCAATACCGTGATGGCCGAAGGTGGGATTCAAGCTTCACTGGGAGTCGATGATTCATCGCGCAGACATTTTGCAGATGCGTACGTTGGTGGTCACGGTAAAAACGACTCGGATCTGCTTCGTGTTTTATGTGAAAATAGCGCGGATACCATTCGCTGGCTGGGCAAGCTCGGTTGCACGCTGGATTGCAATGAGGATGGAACTTTTCGTTTGCGTTCTGGTGGCGGTACTTCCGTACCTCGTGTGCTGGCTTGTAAAGATTATACCGGACTCGAAATTATGCGTGTGTTGAAGGACGCTGTGTTGTTGAGTAACACGCAGACCTTGCAGGAACATGCCGCAGTTGAACTCCTCGATGATGGAGCAGGGCAGGTGACCGGGGCAGTTCTGTGGGATCGCAACAAAGGCAATCTTGTCACGGTGTCAGCGCGGGCAGTTATACTCGCCACCGGAGGAAGCGGTCAATTGCGTTTGCAGGGATTTCCCACGAGCAATCACCTTGGTGCGACGGGAGACGGTTTGGTCCTCGCTTACCGGCAGGGGTGCAAACTGTTGCATGGAGAAAGCTACCAGTACCATCCTTCAGGAACCGCTTATCCCGAAGCCTTGGTCGGGCAACTTGTGACCGAGTCGATCCGTTCTACCGGAGCACAGGTGGTGAATGCCGAAGGTGAACGTTTCATAGGGGAAATGACTTTTCGTGATGTGCTGGCGGCCGCCATCATCCGTGAAGTTGCCGAAAAAAGAGGAGCGCAGACTCCGACTCATAGAGCCGGGGTGTGGCTCGACACCCCACTCATCGATATAATAAATGGAGAAGGAACACTCAGGCGTCAGTTCCCAGGAATCGTTCACAGGTTCGAGCGGTATCAGATAGATCCGGCAAAACAGCCCATCCTAATTTATCCAACACTGCATTATCAGAATGGTGGAATCCAAGTGGACAGGGATGGCTGTACCGAAGCAAAAGGATTGTGGGCCGCAGGTGAGGTGACCGGCGGACTTCACGGAACCAATCGGCTCATGGGAAATTCGTTGCTCGATATTACCGTGTTCGGACGCCGAGCGGCCCTGTCAGCGCAAAATGATTTACCGCCAAGACGACCGGTTACCCTGACCTGTTTGAAGAAATCACGGGAGCAGTTCAAAAATATTTCTGATCGGCGAGAGGTGTTATCCCCTCAACTATTTCCAACCCAGGCCGGAATGAAAGTTGCGTTTGAATTGCAAAAAGCTGAAGAGCCTTCCGCAACGGGTTTTAATTCATCAGGACCATCGACCTATGAACCGCCAGACCCATTTTCCAAGTGATTAATTATTATTGCCATGATTGAAATCATCACAGCATACTGGGTCAAGGTATTTGCCACGCTGGTGGTTTTTGTTGGTCTTATCATTTTGTTTCTTCGCAGTGGAGGTGGGGGCTCAAACATTTCCGGGGCGGAACAAATTAAAAATGAGTTGGACCGGCTGGATGAAAAATATGTTGTGTTTGACAATGTGATTGTGCAAGCAGAAAGAGGGGTGCTGATCATTCCGTATGTAGTGATATCTCCTTATGGCGTGTTTGTTATCACCTTGTGCGACCTGCCCGGAAAAATTTCAGGGGATAAGGATGAGCGGGAATGGCAGATAAAGCGGAGAGGTGTAAACGATACGATATTGAATCCACTTTGGGAAAATCGGAAACACATCAACGCGTTGGAAAAGAAACTGGGTTCACGACCCTTCATTCCTGTTGTTGTGTTCACTCACTCTAAACTGGCAAACGACTTTGGCCCGATAGCAGTTCGTGTCGGTCAATTGCGGAAATTTTTTGCCAGTCACACGGGAACATCAATGCGTCCTGATAACCAGAAGTCCGTTATCGCAATTTTAAACTAGACGAGGGTGTCGACGTTGTTTCCGGTAGCTTGAGCCGCGTCAGTGCTGGCGGCAGTGTCTTCAGTGCCCTCGACCGCAGACTGGATCAGATTATTGGCATTTTCGCCTTCCTGTTTCTGAACGTTCAAAGCTGTTTTCGTTCCGGCGATCTGAAGTTGTGCTGATACGCCCGCGGATGCAGTTACTGATTCCATTTTGATTCTCCCCAGTTAGGAAAGGAATAGATAATACTTAGCCTTACCGTACCTATTGGCACCTGAGAAAAGAACTTTGGGGAATAAAAAATAAATTTACCCAGATGTAAGCCTAATGGTAGCTCGTTTGTTTTCAATGCGGATACCTGAAGAGTCAGGTGGAAGGCCAAAATCAGGGGAATTTTTCAGGTCCTGAACCCATCTTGACTTGGGATGAACTTTCGA
>PCCT01000014.1 GCA_002731985.1 Nitrospinota bacterium | reverse complement strand
AAACGGGCAAAGCTTTATCCGAATTCGTTAAAACTAATCCAGCACCTGAATATGAGTTTCCCATCCATACTTTTATAATAGAGCGCGACCGGAAAGAGCTTTATGACAACATCAACCTACGGGTGGATCACATGATGCAACGGGGATGGATCGATGAAGTTAAGAATATTCTAGGTCGCGGATTCTCAAAATCTCTAAAACCTTTCCAAAGCATCGGCTACTCACAAATTGTAGACTTCCTGGATGACAAGCTCTCAATGGAACAAACGGTGGACCTGATAAAACGGGACACCCGACGCTACGCGAAACGCCAGATCACATGGTTTAAAAAATCCCGTGACGCTAAAACCATTCATGCCAATTCTTTGGACAACCCTGCCAGTCTGCGCGATAAAATTCTTTCACTGCTTCCACAAACAGTAGCAGTCTTTCTCCTGACATTGTGCCTGACTTTTACTAATCCGCTACCCTCAGTCGCCAACGATAAAGACCCCTACTCAGAAGCGTTTTTAACATACCAAAAAGGGGATTACCATCAGGCGGCGCTTTTGTTTCGTTCTGTTCACGCATCGGCCCCGGAATCAACAGAGGGAAAACGTTCTTTATATTTAGAAGCGCACAGTCTGACGCATATCAGCAAGCCTCAAGAAGCGATAAAGGCGTTTCAGTCTGCTATCAAATCCTACCCGGAAATAGAGGACTACATCCGCTATCACCTGGCCAGAGTATTGGTGGATTCAGGAAAGGGCGCGGACGCGCTGAAACAAATTAATATTTTACAGAAAAATTTTCCAAATACGTTGCTCTATGCCCAGCACCAGCTCCTGCGGGCAAAAATCCTGGAGCAAGAGCCTAAAAAAGAAGATGCTCTCCGGGTACTTGCTGAAACGGAACAACGTCTATCGGGATTTTCAAAAACTTCCCCGTCACGCTCTCATTTGCCTGAAATCATTTTCCAGCAGGGCCAACTTTACCAGCAGTTGAAACAAAGGAATAAAGCCTACGACCGCTATCGTCTGCTCCATATCGCTTACCCTACGCATCAATTGACACAACAAGCCAAAGCAGAGATAAATAAGCTGGGCAAACAGGCCGACGTTACCATCAAAGCTCTTACCATTGATGAACACGGACAACGCATCAGCGCACTCCTCAAGGAGGTTCAATACCAGCGGGCGATAACTGAAGTTAACGAACTACTGAAAAACAAATCTCCGCTTCCCGGGAGATTCTATTTTTACTTGGCTAACGCGCAAAAAGGGCTTCGCAAAAGAAACCTCGCCAACGCCGCTCTCAGAAAATTTCTCAAACACTATCCGGAACACGCCCGGGTTCAGGAAGCGCTGTTCACCATCGGACGCAACTTCTGGAACACAGGGTATTATCGTGACGGACTAAAATATTTTCAGAAAGCCATCGACAAGTCGCCGCAATCATCTCTCGCCAGCCAGACACGTTTCTTCATCGGCAAAATGCATGAGGAAAAAAGACGGTACTCCCAGGCAACCAAACATTACACGACCTTGGTCGAACAATTCGGGAATGACGAATTCGCCGAACGTGCCGCGTGGCAACTGGGCTGGCTCCATTACACAAAAGGAGATTCCCAGAAAGCTCTCGACTACTTTATGGACAGCGCCCGCCAGTACCCGTCCGGACTCTTCATCGAAAGCAGTATGTTCTGGGCCGCGAAATCGGCTGAAAAACTCGGGCGTGTCGACCTGGCGCAACAACTTTATAAAGACGTTAACAATCGACTGCCTTATACCTACTACGGAATCCGCGCCGGGAAAAAGAGAAACGACAAGTCTTCGGCTTCGAGACAAAACAACCATCGGGAAATATCACTCCAGAAACCCAGTCTCTCCGCCAATGCACGGTTTCATTATTCGCGAGGTGTGGAACTGTCTGCGACCGGGTTCTATGAAGACGCAAGTTATGAAATTAAAAAACTGGAAAACTCCATACGCAAAAACCTTTCGGGGGTGATGTGGCTCGCCACGCTTTTCAATAACGCGCACGCTTATCCTGATGCAGTGCGCATCATGCAACTTTATAAAGACTTCAAAACTAAAATTAAGGAAAAGGAACTCACCGAGAACTTCTGGCGCAACTTTTATCCACTGGCATATGCTGAAACCATCCGCGACAGCGCGAAAAGTCATGGAGTCGACCCCTACTTCGTTAAAGGTCTCATCCGTCAGGAAAGCCTGTTCGATGCCCAGGTGCAGTCACGGGCCGGAGCAATCGGACTCATGCAGATCATGCCCGAGACCGGACGACTACTGCACGCCAACTCCAAAATGAACGGACCTTACAACACCGACATCCTGTTTGATCCTGAAACGAATATCCAATTGGGAATCCAGTACATCAGCCAGCTCAACCGGAAATTTGATAAGAATGGAACACATATTCTTATTTCATACAACGCCGGACCTCATATGCTGAAAAAATGGCTGAAACGTTTCAGCCACCTCGACGACCCCGATGTGTTCATAGAATCCATCCCCTACCCCGAAACCAGAAAATACGTTAAAAAAGTCCTCCGCAACTACAGCATCTACCGAACCCTCTACCCGCAAACTGGCCCCTGACAGGATTACAGGATGAATCCCTCTTTGAAAGGAGGGGCTGGGGAGCACCCGTGGCTGATAAGATTCTAACGCCTTTCAAACCATACCCTTACAGCAGGACTGTTTAATATTCGCCCAAACAGGTATAATAGCTAGATAGAATGGAGGTTGTCTGTGAACCCGAAAATTTTGGTCCGCAAATTTGACGCTTACCATCCGGGGCATATTGAAGGTTTTGTTCGTGAAAGCGTGGGTCTATTCAGCAGTCGGGGTCCACTATTTTCATCGGGTGACAAGGTTCTACTGAAGCCCAATCTTTTACGCGGATTTGCTCCGGAACGTTGTGTCACGACACACCCTGCCGTAATCGACGCTGTGTGTCGTGTGCTCAAAGATCTTGGTGTGGGCCAGGTCGATCTCAGCGATAGCCCGGCTATCGGTAGTCTTAAGGCAGTGGCCAACAGTGCGGGTTACGGTGATCTGGGAAAGCGATATGGCGTTCGCATCGTACCATTAACCGACCCAGTACCTCTCGTCACTGAAGAAAATATCGCACATCTCAAAATCGCGGGCAGTATCCGCGAATATGACAGCACCATCAATCTGCCAAAGTTTAAAGCGCACTGCCAGATGACGCTGACGTTGGCGATCAAGAACCTGTTCGGTCTGGTCATTGGAAAACGCAAACCGGTTCTGCATTGCCTGGTCAAAAACGATAAGGTCACTTTCGGCAAGATGCTGATCGACATCGCGAAGCATGTTGCTCCGTCTTTAACAATTGTGGATGGCATCTCCGCCATGCAGGGCAACGGCCCGATCAACGGCACGCCCTACCCGCTCGGCCTGCTCGCCGCCGGAACGGATATGACGGCGCTGGACCGTGTGCTGGCCGAAATCGTCGATGTACCTGTCGACAAAGTGTATGCGCTTGAAGCGGCCCGTATCAGACAGTACGGGCAATGGGATTTACAACACATAGAATGTGTCGGCGAAACGGATTTGGACTCGCTGAAGGTATCCGATTTCAAACTCGCCAAATATCCCGTGGACATCTCTTTCAATCCGTTTCGATTGGTCAAATCGTTTCTCAAACAGTTTTACGAAGTGGGAATCAAAGAGAAACTTGCTGGTTCAAATTGAATTTTACTCAGGAGCTTGGCAATGGACCGACTGAGTCTGGAGCATCAAAAACTGTTGGACACGCACGGGATAGATGGCGAAACTGTGCTCAAGGACAACACGGGAAGAGAATTGAAAGTATACTGGAGTGAGGCTGGAAACTATATTTTCCTCAACCCCGGTGGCTGGGGTGATGGGAAATTTTTCCTGACTACCGTTTTGCTACATTTCATGACCAACGATGAACCCATGGGCTTATGCTTGGCGGAAGAGGAAGAGGGAAATGATCAGGTCATTGAGGCTTCTGAAATGGAACGGCTCCGAACAATCCTGACGATGCGCTATAAAAATGAGGACTAATCAAATCAAGCCTGTGGGTTAGCGTCTGAATCGAAACTGATTGAACAACAACCCAGGTCGATCCCGCTATTTTTCATTTTTGGTAAGGCCTTTTCCGGATCGATGAAGTTGATGATCCGGTTTCCTTCCCGCCGCGTCTCAACAAGACCGGAAGTCCTCAGTATGGAGAGGTGATGCGGTACCTGAGGTTGCGCCATATCAAGTTGGCGAACAATATCGGATACGCTCAGTTCCCCTTGCAGAAGGAGCCGAACCATTCGCAATCGCGTTTCGTCCCCAAGGGCTTTCAAAATTTATGCGCATTCACCTGAATTCTTGAGACGGGTCATGTCATTAAGTATAGAAGTTCACGAGGCTGGCTTCAAGCATCTATAGGACTATCACCAATTTAAACGGTTAATAATGAATAAAGAAAGCCTCGACAGCGACCTTTGGGTAGACCGGTATGGTGATCTCCTGTATCGCTATACCTTGGTGAGGGTAAATGACCCCGACGCGGCGCAGGAAATTGTTCAAGTCACCCTGCTGGCGGCTCTGGAAGCAAACAAATCATTTGAAGGACGCTCTTCTGAGAAAAGCTGGCTGTTTGGCATATTAAAACATAAAATTCTCGATCATTATCGGCGACTCAAAAAACACAAAACCTTTGACTTGTTACCCGAAGACGATACCGATCCTTTTGACTATCAACCGGATGGACATTGGAAATCCCTGCCGATAGACTGGAAGCTGGACCCGGAAAAAGCCGCGGAAAATACCCAACTGGTGAGGGCACTCGCGGGATGTATGGATAAACTGCCTGAAAAGTTCCGTAGAATTTTCGTCCTCAAGGAAATCGAAGGCCTCAGCTCCGATAAAATTTGTAATGAATTTAATGTCAAACCGACAAATCTCTGGGTGATACTGCATAGAGCACGTAATCAGCTCAAAAAGTGCCTGGAGATTCATTGGGTCAACAAGGTCTGATCATGTTAAAGGTTTTTCTATCTAAATTGATGAATCCCTTAATGCAGTTGATGCACATCACCTGCAAGGATACTTCTCCTGTCATTTCTGAAATGCTGGATCAACCGGTATCTTCTGCAAAATACTGGCGGACTAGGATCCATTTGGCGATGTGCAGCGTTTGCCGTTATTATAAAACTCAACTGGAGATCCTGACTCGGGTAACGCATGAGCTTGCGGATGAAGATTCGCCCGCAAAAATGGATGTCTCCCTGAGTCCTGAATCAAAAGCACAATTAAAGAAAGTTCTTAAATCCCAGCAATGAACCTGGACAAGCAACCCTATTGAAAGGAAAAACCACATGAACGACGAGTCATCCTGTTGCAATAACGATTCTGACGAAGATGTTTCCAGAAACGATGTTCGCGACTTCTATTCAAACGCGGCGACCACAGCTCAGGAAAGCCTGTGTTGTCCAACACAATATGACTTGACCGACCTGTCGCACATTCCCAAAGAGGTAACGGAAATTTCGTATGGTTGTGGCAGTCCTGTCGGGCGAGCCGGGCTCCGCGAAGGTGAAGTGATGGTAGACTTGGGATCAGGCGGCGGCATCGACTGCTTTATCGCCGCAAAGCATGTGGGAAAAACAGGCCGGGTCTTCGGTATCGACATGACCGAAGAAATGCTGGGAGTCGCCAGAAAAAATGCTGAACGTGTCGCAGAAAACCTCGGCTACAACAACATAGAATTCAAACAAGGGTTTCTTGAAACC
Organism: Nitrospinota bacterium; assembly: GCA_002731985.1. Taxonomy (GTDB): domain Bacteria; phylum Nitrospinota; class Nitrospinia; order Nitrospinales; family VA-1; genus Nitromaritima. Next base: position 17,717 of record PCCT01000014.1, on the reverse strand, counting down.
ATTCCAATTGACGACACTTCCGTCGACCTCGTTACCTCCAATTGCGTGATCAATCTTTCTACCGACAAAAACGCTGTTTTCAAGGAAATCCACCGAATTCTAAAACCAAACGGACGATTCCTGATCGCCGACATTATTTCAGAAAAAGAGGTTCCTGAGGATATGCAAAACAACAAGGAGCTGTGGGGAGAATGTGTTTCCGGTGCGCTCACATTAAACGAATTCCTCGACTATGCCGGGAACAACACGTTCAAAGGATTGCGAGTGCAAAAAGATTATCTATGGAAAGAAGTCGGAGGCATTAAATTCTATTCCTACACAATAGAAGGATTCAAACATGTGCCCGATGAAAACGCGTCTTGCTGTAAATCGCTTATCGCAACCTATGCAGGGCCTTTCGAGTCAGTGACTCTCCAGAGCACTGTATTTCCAATGAACGTTCCTGTCGAAGTGGCTGAAGACACCGCACAGATGATGTCTTCCCATTCTTACGCAGGACAATTTATTATCACCGACCCGGAAACGGAGAAGCCTGCGGAATCGAATTCAGAATCTTCCTGTTGCGGCTGACACGCAAGGTAAACAGGCAGGTGCTTCGACAGGCTCAGCATGACACCAGATTAAACCTCATTGAACAAGTCTTTATTAGAAGTCAGCCAAGCCCCGCTGTGGTGGATGCTGATTTTTTATTTTTATAGCGATGGTAAAGAGTGGGGATCAGCGCGAACACGCCTAGTAACGCCAGCGCCCCCAGCACCTCAAACGAAGCAATATCTGAGATTGAATTGATACGCGCGAGATTACTCCCCGCATTGGCGTAGACAAAGGAACCGGGCATGATCCCGAACATCGTACCAAAAAAATAAACCGGAAGCCGAACCTTCGTGAGCCCTGAAACCAGATTGACTAGAAAAAAGGGAAACAATGGCACCAGCCGCAAGAACAGCAGGTAGTTGATTGCGTTTTCGGAGAGTCCTTTGTTGATGGGTTCCAGCTTGTCGCCAAATTTTTTCTCGATCCAGTCACGCAAAATAAAACGAGCGACAAGAAAAGCGGCAGTCGCCCCCAGAGTCGCCCCAACGTTCACGACTAGCGTTCCTGCCACAGACCCAAAAATGGCGCCGCCGGCAAGCGTAAGGATAGTTGCTCCCGGCAAGGAAATAGCAACCACCAGAAAATAAATCCCAATAAAACTCAAAACCACCGCCACAGAATGTTCCTGGTAGACCGCATCCAACCTATCTCGATTACCCTTCAGACTTTCAAGGGATAGGTATTGTTGCAGGTCAAAAACATAGAACAAGGCAATACCCACAGCAACTAGAGCTAGCAAGATCAGCTTTTTATTCATTTCTTATTCGTATAAACTTTGGTTTCAGGATGAAACGTGTACCATGCAAACCAGAACCCAACCACCGAAGGCAGTTCCCTTCCATTTTCATCAAGAATAGATGCTGTTGCCGATGATTTGTCATATTGAATGATAATCCGCTTTTCATTTATCGTATCGTTCACCAGTCCCTGATGCTTCTCCAGTTCTGAAAATGGATAGGCCTTGACCGTATCATCAAACTCCACACCAATGATTTTTTCCTTAGGGTGAAACTTCGCGCTAACGTTATCAACAGCAAAAATCAAACGCGGGCTTTTTTCGTAACCATCATAAGGGTCGCGATCATAGTCGCGGCGGTATCCAGTTTTTTCAGACAAAACCAGCGATCCAGGATACTTTTTCTTCCACTGCTCCCATGTAGTCTGCGTAGAAGAAAGTAATTTCAATTGAGTTCCAGTGAGCGGACCCGTCACTGCCGCTGTACGGATCTGCGACCATAGACTTTCTGTCTGGTGATCGTACATCAACATGTCGCTCTGATATAAAAGCCCAGACACGCCGAAAGTCATCTTCCGTTTTTTTATCATAGCATCAAACACCATACCCGTTCCGCATAAAGGGCAAAACGTGACAGCGATGGGAAAACCTCCAACTCGATCATTCACAATCTCATGCCAGTTGAGAATTTTCACCGGATAAGCCTTGGCTTCTCCCTTGTACGCAAATCCTATCACCCGGTCCTTACTCTTCAGAAAGCCCGCCTCATCTGCTGAAACAAATATTGGTTTCATGATAGCTGGAATTCCATCTTTGCCCGGTCCGCCATCATAAATTTCATCTTTGGGGATGCTGTGTTTTGAATAATCGAATCCCGACAGAAACAACACCAGGAACCCAAAAACTAATATTTTCACGATAGAAGTATTTAAACTCATAAGCCAATCACCGTGAATAGGTTTAAAAAGTTATGCTAATTGATTACGTCGGGAAGGGGGTAAAAACCTTACACAGGGAGGGATTTTAAAGAGGAAAAGAATCCATTTTCAGCAATTCATTTTTCGGGATAATTCATCCAACGCACCAAAGAAAACATCATGAAGCTCGCCTCTGATTTTTCTCGAATCGTACTCGACCATTGAACCCCCGCTACGAAGGAAGGAAATTTTCTCATCAATTCTGGAGCATGCTGAATCCTTCTCCACCTTGCCCCTGATGTTCCCTGACAAAAACATCAAATCACAAAACTCAATTCCCGCCTGAACAGAATCTGTTAACTGAGAATTTATCTTTAATCCTCGACCGACAAGATATGCTGATATGTTTTGAACCTTAACGAACTCTTCCCGCGCCTTACCGTAGTTTTTGTCGAGCACATATTGAATCGCCTTCATCAATGCCACTTCTTTATTCCCCATGAAATCACTATAAGGTGATTCCTTGAAATAATGTTCCTCCATTTCAGCGATCAGTTCCATTGAGCGGAGCCTGCTTTTCGATGGATTAAGTGGGTTACTTATTGGAAGTTCGGTGTTATCTGGATTTATCTGTTCTGAAATATAGAACCATGCGAGGGTTTTCATGGCCAGAGGTTTGGCTCCCGTATTCATTCGCAATGCCTGTTCAAGATGATTGAGACCCACTTCCCGCAAGTCGCTGCCTCCTTGCATAATGAAGTTACCCAATCCTCCCAGCCGGCTGTTACCATAGCGGTAAACACCCAAACCAAAATGAGCGTCGACCCTTGCCGAATCCATTTCCAAAGATTTTTCCAAATGATTGTCTGCTTGAAGTCCGTTGATCAAAGCCGAGAACAGGTTGCCTTCTCCATATTCAAAAACACCGATGTACCCTTCGGAAGCGCCAAGATAGAAATACGCTTCCGCTCTTTGCTTCACATCGGTATTCTCCTGATCCAAAATGTCATTGGCCAATTCCTTGACTCGCTCGCTATGAAAAATAAAATCCTCTTTTATTTCTGGAATGGAAAATTTGCTAGTGAAAGCCAGCGTATGAGAGAGTTCTCCAACAAGACCGGAAACCGCAAAATGAAACTTCATCAATTCGATTTTATTTTGCAGGCTTTCAGGGGAACGACGCAGGCGCTCAATCTCAATCTTGAAAATCGAAAACCATTTATCGTATCTATAATACAGCGTATCGACCAGCGCGAGCCGTGTAGCCCTCTCCGAAATGAATTTTGCGTCTTTGTTTTCCGCTCGCAGGACATAATGCTCTGCCCAGGCTGGACTCCAAAGAACAGAACCCAACGCAAGATAAATCAGGACAACAAAAACAAAATACATGACCCCATGTGATTTGATTTTAAATCGGAACATTTTCACCCGTTCGACCGGGATGACTTGATCATCCTTGTAGTTTTGCCAGTACTCGCCTGACCCTTGCGAGACGTTCAAAATCTTCCAGCTTGATAAACAGTTTTTCCGCCTTTTTAAGATGATGGATCGCCTGTTCAGATTCAGAAAGTTTGTCAAGGTACACATGGCCCAACATATAATGTCCCTCAGCAAAATCGGGTTTGACGCGCACAGCCTCCTGAAAAGCGTCACATGCTTCCTCATATCTTCCGCAATCCGTTAAAGTGAGACCATAAGAAAACTGCATTTGTACCGAATCCGGTTTAAGCAACACAGCTTGCTGGAGAGAGTTGACAGCCTTCTCAACATCCCTAATCGCTCGGTAGGCGACTCCCATGTAGTAATGCACATTGGATTCATTTTGATCCACCAGTACGGCCCGACTTAAAACCTCCAGCGCCTCCTCATACTCACCCTTCCTGACATAAGCCGCCGCAAGAGCTACATATCCATGGATAAATTTCGGATTTAATCGCACCGATTGTTTGAACGCACCCAGGGCATGATCGAGGACTTTTACTCCCGACTCCTCCAAACTCCCATAAGCGATACCCATGTTGTAGTACGCATCAAGAAAATCCCTTTTAAAAGCAATCGCTACTTTGTACGCATCGACCGCCCCCTGATTCATTCCCGATTGCTGAAGCCGCAATCCTTCCTTAAGCCAGTTTTCCGCCGCCTCTCCATCATCAGATGCATCCTCTTTAGAAAGATAAAGCTGGCGAGACAACATTGCTCTTTGCAATTCGTTTTGCTGTTGGAATAAGTGTTCCGCCGTTTCCAGATATTTTTTTGCCCGCTTTGTATTTCTTAATTTTCTTACATGAACCACACCCAATTGATAATAAGCCTCCGCGAAGTCCGGGCAATGCTCAACCGCTCCTTTGAATGCCAGCCGTGCCTCTGAATTGTGACCATGCTCAATGAATTCCAATCCAATCATGTAAAAGGCCTGAGCAAAAATACGGGATTTTTCGATAGAATTTTTATCTCCCGTTCCGTTATTTTGACTGGGGTAACGTTTTAATCTTGCGAAAGTGAAAGTCAGCCAGAATTCTGGAACCGAAAACTCAGGAGCCATCGGCACCGCAGTGTGAAAAGCGGCCATCGCTTTCTTCTCACGTCCAGACAGCCAATAAGCCACCCCAAGACTGTAATGAATATGTGGATAATCGCTCCTCAGTTTCAAAGCCTTGCGATAACACTCGATCTCTTCCTTATAATCCTTCAAGCAACCATACACATGCCCCAGAAGGTGGTAGGCCGGGTAGGCATCTGGGTTCATTTGCAATGTTCCTTTCAATGCCTCTACCGCTTCTTCAAATTCGCACGCGAAAATATTAAGGAGTCCCTCCCCAAGCAATTCGGTATCCTTCCACGCATAGGGAAACAGATCAAAGATCACTTCCATGACCCGCTCAACGGGTGACTCAACACCCTGAAGCGCCTTAAACCGCATCGCCATATCAGGGTTTAATACTCGTAACGCTTCACCGATAGTCGACAAACCTTCATCTTCAAAAGTATGTTCACCGATTAATTTTTTGTTGCCTTTATTTTTCTTCTTCAATGGAAATAAATGGTTGGTTGAGGATTGCCCTCATTATAATGGGTTGGGAGGACTATTAAAAGAGGCGGTTCGAGCTTACACAGCAAGGGTCAGACGGCAGGTTCATCAACATTCCATCTGGAAAGGTATTCGTGGGTTTCTTTTCTTTTTGGATTCTCAAACATTTCAAGACATCCCCCTTGTTCCCACACAGTCCCTTCATTAAGAAACAGCAGGTCGTCACACACTCTTCTAGCCTGAGCCAGATGATGCGTCACCAATACAAGAGTATGACGGTTTTTAAGCGATACGATTAATTCCTCAATTGCGGTGGATGATTTTGGGTCGAGGGAGGAAGTGGGTTCATCCATTAAAATAATTTCAGGATCAACAGCCAGTGTCCGGGCAATCGCGAGACGTTGTTGCTGACCCTGAGAAAGAGTTTGAGCCGGCTTGTGCAATCTGTCCTTCACCTCATCCCAAAGGAAAACTTCTCTGAGAACTCGTTCCGCCGCTTGAGGAAATTCCTTTTTCATTTCCGGAGCAAGATGTTTTAATCCAAATACTGCATTTTTAAAAATGCTCTTGGGAAACACCACAGGCTTTTGAAATACCATTCCAACTCTACGTCTGAGCTGATAGACATCGGTCCCATTCCCATAGATTTCATGTCCTTCCAGCCGCACCTGACCATGGACTCGAAACCCACCGACCCTGTCATTCAAGCGGCTTAAAGTGCGAAGCAGGGTGGTTTTCCCAGAGCCCGATGCCCCCACTACACCGGTCACCGCGTTAACGCGAAAACCGCAACACACTTTGTCCAGAACCGGTTTGCCGTTATAAAAGATAGCGGCATTGTCCATCTCCATAACGTTTTTTATTTTACTCATAACTCAGCCTCCATCTTCAATCTTTCGCGAAGCAAGAAGGAAAATGAAATCAGAATAAACACAATAAACAGCAAAATCAATGCCGCCCCCCAGGCTTTAGTCAAAGCGGCCGAATTCACAGCATCCTGTGCCAGAACAAGTATATGCGTTTGCAAAGTAGGAACAGGATCGGCCCAGGACTGCGGAAGTAATATTCCAGAAAATGTTGTCGCTGTGAACATGATGGCGGCTGTCTCCCCGGCGGCGCGAGCCAACCCCAGCAAAACTCCCGTTATCATTCCGTGCCAGCTATGCGGAATAATCACCGAACGTACCTGAGCCAAATGATCAAGTCCGAGAGACATTCCCGTCTCACGGTATTTTTCCGGTATACCTTCAATCGCTTCCTGAATACTCACTTGCAGAGTGGGAAGAATCATTACAGCTAGAATGAGCATTCCAGTGAGCCAGGAAACACCTGTGTTAAGAAAAACACCAAAAAACAAGTAGCCAACCAAACCAAATAGAATCGTCGGCATCGCGTTTAAAGAATAAATCAGATTACGTAAAACTTTTTTGACGGTTTCGGACTGCGTGTATTCGGTTAGATAGAGCGCCGTTCCTAAGGCAATGGGCATACTGATAAGCGCCGCTCCAAGCATTAACAGGAGAGTACCCACAGTCTGATAATAAATTCCCCCCGCATTTCCAAAATCGCTGGATGCCTCAAACAAAAATTCCCAGCTTAAGGCCGGTCCACCTTTCCATATCACAGAACCAAGGATTAACAAAAGAAGCAACACCCCTGTTCCAGTTAAAATCGCCAAAACACCCAGCGCGGATTTTTCGACTACTTCTCTTTTCACATCCTGACCCTTTTTAGAAACATGTTTCCTGCCATGGACAGCGTCATCACGACAAGAAATAATGTCAGGCCCAGCCCCATCAATGCGTTCCAGTGCAAACCCGATCCAATTGCTTCCGCCGCTTCCCGGCCCAGTTTGGATGGAATACTCTGGCCCGCCTGAAACACATCGAACCAGGGTGCGGGAATTTTATCCAGTCCGCCAATGACCAGCATGACGGCAATGGTTTCCCCCATAGCCCTGCCCATTCCCAAAAATATTGCGCCGATGATACCGGGAACTGCCTGAGGAATCACCGTACTCCACACCATTTCAATTCTCGTTAAACCCAATGCCAACGCCGTCTCACGATACTCACCCGGAACAGAACGCAACGCATCTTCCGACAATGTTATGATCGTTGGCAAGATCATGATTCCAAGAAGAAGACCTGCCGTAAATATTGTATTGCCATCGATCAGACCGAATCCGGATTTGACCCAAACGGCAAGCATACTCATCCCGAGCAATCCGTAAACGATACCGGGCACTCCCGCCAGCAGTTCCATCACCGATTTAATAACGAGACGCCAACGAGGAGAAAGAAACTCGGAGGTAAAAACAGCACCGCCCAAAGCGAAAGGCAAAATAATTATTAAAGCAATTCCTGTCACCATGAACGATCCGAAGATCATTGACCCGGCACCGTAAGATTCACCCACCCACCAATCAGATCGTGTTAGAAAGCCGCTTCCTTCCGCGAAAAAAACAGGAGCGCTTTCCCGTAGAAGATATAAAAATATCGTGCCAGCACAAACTACAGACAGGGCAGCCATCGGCGCAACGATCCACAAAAGCGGATCAACTTTGTTCGATCTGGCTGGTATGGTCAAGTTGATATTCATATTTTAGTCAGGGAGTGGTTACCTGGGCCGTAGTCGTCGCAGGCATTGGAGTATACCCGCTGTTTTCTATGATACGGCGTCCCTTGGGACCAAGTACAAAAGCTATGAATTCCCGTGCCAGCCCCTTCGGCTCTCCCACCGTTAAAAAAACAAGACTTCGCGCCATGGGAAAATCTCCAGACACAATATGTTCGCGGGTAGGTTCAATAACGCGATCACCTTCCCGAATGCCAGTCCCTTTCACATCCTCATTCAACCAAGCCACAGAAAGCATACCGATGGCCCCGTCGCTTTGTGCAATCTTTGCCTGCTCCTCATTATTTGATCCGGTAACCAATCTGGCCGCTGGAGCGCGTGCAGTTGCGTTGCCAAAAATATACTTCATAAACACATGCCGCGTTCCCCGGTGCCTCTCTTTGTCGACAACAACAATCCGTCGGTCGGGACCACCCACTTCCTGCCAATTGGTCAATCGCCCCCGGTAGATATCAGAAATCTGCTGTTTAGTCAGTGCCCGAACCCCACCCTCATAAACTTCCGACGACACCGCGCAGACCACCCCATCACGCGCAACCTGATGAAGTGTCAGATGAGAATCTCGAAACCGCCTACGTTCACCATCACTCAGTTCCCTTGAAATCATCCCAATATCTGCCCGGCGTCCAGCTACAGAATTCACACCCACACCAGACCCGCCTGCGTTCACAGTGATCCGGAAGGTGCCTCCCTTAAGAGCCTTAAACTGTTCCGCCGCCCTAGAGGCAATGGGAAGCACAGTGGTTGACCCCACGATACGAAGAGTCTCCCGCTCCCCGGCCCACAGCAAAGAAAAGTCTCTCGTCATGAAAACCAAGGTCAGGACAAGCAAACAAACCCACTTTTTACTATATTTACATATGTACATAGTTAGATATATAAAACACCATAAATCCATCTCACTTGGAGCTTTTTGCGTCTCAGGCTTCCCAAAATCAGCCAACCGTTATATAGTCGATAATATTGGGAAAACCCTACAACTTTTTTAATTATATGAGGATGAAATGGCGTCTGATAATCCGATAGAAAAACTAATCGCGGGCAACCGCAGATTTGTCGAAGGCAACTTGAGTCACACCAACCAGGGCACTGGACGGCGCGAAGAACTCGCCAGCGGATAATCCCCTTTCGCCGCGCTTGTATGCTGTTCCGATTCGCGTGTCCCGCCGGAAATTATTTTCGATTGCGGGCTGGGCGATCTTTTCATCACCCGAGTGGCAGGAAACATCATCAATGGTGAAATTCTGGGGAGTCTGGAATATGCCGCCGAGCATTTAGGCGTTCAGCAAATCGTTGTACTCGGACACAACCGATGCGGCGCGGTAAGTGCCACCGTAGGAGGAGGCACCGTGCATGGCAATATCGGAAGCCTCGTCCGCGCCATATTACGCGCAGTAACAAAAACACAGAATGCACCCGGCGACCTAGTCGATAACACAGCAAGAGAAAACGTGGAACTCAACCTCCAAAAAATAAAAACCCAGTCACACGTTCTCGAAGAAATGATCAGGGAAGGAAAAATGCAAACCGCCGGCGCATATTACAACCTCGACACCGGCGAAGTGGAGTTTTTGTAATAGACATTTAATAGAGGTAATTAACCAAAGTTAGACTATCAAACCAATAGTTTACACATAATACCCTTAATAGTAATTGAATTTATCTCGACTAACAGGCTTAATAGGAAGATTATTTTTCCATGAGTTTTTGTTCATGGGAGCCCGTTTTTGCTCATTTCGGCGTTTTTCACTGAGAAAAAGCGGGTGTCTGACTCATACTCCTCCCTGAAGGGGGTGTTCCGGTACGCCGGTGCAAAACCCTCAGAGCTAAACGATGAAAATTTTTATTCCACCAAACTCCCCGTTCCTAACAACGGATACCCGTACAAAACGCTGGGCGATTCCTTATCATCCGGAATGTGTTAACGGGCGCATTGATGTTTTGCTTGAACGTAACAGCAATGCACTTGCAGGAAAATCGGTTGTGGATGTGGGTTCCCACATCGGCACCTTCGCCTGGGCCGCATTGCAACTCGGGGCGAAACGGGTTCACGGAATCGATGTGGAAGACCGAACCGTAAAACGTTGTGAAGATTTATTCCTACAAGAAGGCGTAAAAAAATCGAATTACAAATTTGAAGTTGGAGATGTGTTCGAATTTCTGGAAGGAGTTGAAGAAAACGAGTTCGATACGGTCCTGTGTTTTGGCGTGATGTATTACACGACAGAACCCCACCGTCTACTCAAACTCATGGCACATGCGGCGAAAGAGACGATCCTTATAGACACCTTCACCGCAGCCTATTCTGCGGTGCAGGGAAAAGACGCGCCAGCAACACACCTGCACTTGACGGAAGAGGTTCTCAATCTGCCAATGATGATGGTGGCTCCCACACAGGCAGAAAAAAAAGATTACCGCCTGCCGGAATATTTTGATCGCAAAGGACGCGACCTGAGCCTGACCACGTTACCCACTCACGCCCTGCTGGAATTATGGTTTGAGTCATTGGGACTGCGCTGGGAGCAACTCGACTGGTCAAAATACATCACGCGTCCCTGCTCATTTAAAGACCTGTTAACGCCCGAGCAAAAACTCGCTTCCCACTGGGCCGACGTCTACGCCAGCGGAATACGCGTTTCCTATAGACTCGAAACCTGACGGGACAGGCAATTGAACCGCAAACCCGTCCAGCTTACCTTTAATTTTAAGGACTGGGGGGCTGGGGACGCAGAGGGCGCAAAGAGAAGCAAATATCGACGAGCAAGGTTTCGCCTTTGATTCAAGTTTAAAATACTTTTAAATAAAATCAGGGTTTCTTTGCAACCTTTGCATGCTCTGCACTTTGGCTTCCTCCTCAGCTTTAGTGGTAACAATCGCTACTAATTTTCTTCAATACCCCTTGACTGAACACAAGATTAATGGTCTGCTTTGACAGATAGTTGCCGATACCACATCTTGGAAAAAGGTTTGTTTTGGCAGTGTGTTATTGATTAAACATTTTGGGAAGGAACTGAAATATGAAAATGCTTTCGTTTGATGAATTCAACTGCAATCTGGATTTGGAACCGATCAAGTTTTCTCTCACTCAACGGGAAGAAGGTGCTGGCTGGTCTTTGGATAAGACAGTAATGCTGGAGGTCTGGTATCGCAGGTTTTTGTATCTGGCCCGCTTATATCCGGAGAAAGCAATCGTGCCCAGTAAGGACATCGACATATTCTGGCACACTCACATCCTCGACACACAAAAGTATATGGCCGATTGCGAAACTTTGTTTGGAAAATATTTTCACCATTTCCCTTATTTCGGGATGCGTGGCAAGAAAGACCGGAGTAATCTGGAAGAAGCTTTCAGCGAGACCGACGAATTATACCTTCTGCATTTTGGAGAATCACCTTTGAGCACAGGAATTGCCGACTGCGGGTCGCTGTGCAACGAACCCACTCCTAAATATGAAGACAACAACCTCTACCCGAATGAACGACCGACATTGGCCGGAATGTGGATGGCCAACTGAACTCAAAACCTGATATACCAAGGCAACATAATAATTGCCATAACGTTATGCACTCTTCCAACCGTATCCTGTTTTGTTTTTTTATGATCTTGATGGCCTTGCTGTTAACCCAATGTTCATCAAAAACCAGCGATGAATTAGTCAAGGAAGGAATCGCGCTCAGCGAAAAAGGCGACTACAAAAATGCCTTCGATGCCTTTATGAAGGCAACGGAATTCGACCCGAAAAACCCGGCCGCCCATTACGGATTAGGCGGGATGTTTAATTACCAGAACAAACACGAAGAAGCCAAACAAGCATTCCAGACCGTCATCAAACTGGACCCCGCCCATTTCAACGCACGTTACAGCCTGGGCTTCACCTATGAGAAGCTAGGAAAACCAGAGCTGGCAAAAGCAGAGTTTGCACGCTACGATAGTTTGAAGAAAAGGCTTGAAACTATGACTGCGAAGGAACAGGAGAAACCTTGAGAGCCACAATCGCCCTTACATTAATCGCCCTCCTTGTACTATCAGCATGCAGTTCCAGTCCAACCAAGCACCGCAAACGCATGTCGAAACGTCCACCCCAGAAACAGGGGCAAGTAAAACAACCTGCGCCCACTATTAACAAACAAAAAAAGAAAACCCAAGAGTCTGTTTTGCCCTCAAAGGATTTCAATAAAAAAATATTATTACCCACGCGAATCCATCCGGTTGATGGAACATTGATGGTTCTGGTCAATCCACAAGCTCAAAAACCCCATCAGTTGAAGACACCGATGGGAACCTTGACTCATTCAAATAGCACAGCAAATGCTTCACTGGAAATAAAAGCGTTTTACATCGACCACACAGAAGTGACTGCAGAGCAATACAAAAAGTCGCACCCGAAGTACGATGAAACCTCTGTAACCGGAAAAGAAGGTTGCCCGTCCTGCCCGGCAATGGGTGTTGACTGGAACGAAGCTAACCTGCACTGCAGTTCGGTTGGTAAGCGATTGCCGACTGAGGAAGAATGGGAGACAGCGGCGCAAGGTCCGTCAAAGAGATCCCTGCCCTGGGGAAATAAAATGGCCCNGCANCGCGCCAACCTTGTTGGGGAAGAAGATGGGTTTCTCGCGGTAGCGCCTGTGGGATCGTTTCCANTGGGAGCCGGGCCTTATGGCGCCATGGATATGATCGGTAATGTATGGGAATGGGTAGACAGCGTTCATTCACCCCTGCTTACAAATATGGGGTCGAAGAAAAACAAAACCAGAACTCTGCGAGTTGCCAAGGGTGGCAGTTGGGCGAGCCAGCATCAGCTGGCAACTATCAGATATCGTAACGTGGTGGACGGCGAGATGAAAAATCCGACATTTGGCTTCCGCTGTGTCAAGTCTGTGGAATGACTGGATTGTTCAGAGGGAACGGGTTAGTGTAGTTGCCCAATTTATTGAGCGAAGTTGATTTTTAAAACCGCCCAATAAATTAGGCAACTACACTTAAGAAATCTTACTTATCTTACGAACAGCCAGAGGTAGCACCGCATGCCTGACACTTCAGGCAGGTGCCGTTTCTCACGAGGGTCAACTGTCCGCAATCGCCGCAGGGATCGCCTTCGTAACCTTTAAGCTTGGCGATGGCCGTCTTGGCCACCAGCTTTCGTGCCGCGACTGCTTGCCCACCGTTCTTGCCATTTCCATTGCCGTTACCGTGAACCGGGGTCACCACAACGGGCTCGGCGTGTCCGTTGCCATTACCGTTTCCATTGCCGTTACCGGGTAGAGCAATCAGAGTGGGTTTCCATTGCGCCTTTCCTTCCGCCTGAACCATTGGCTCGCCTTCGGGTACCTGTTTGGCAGTTTTATCAGGCCCCGATTCGTCATTCTTGCCAATGGCATCTGACCGGAGATCGTCTGGAGTTACCTGGGCAAGATCGGTACGGTCGAGATAGTGAATAGCCAAGTCCCTGAAAATATAATCGATAGTGGAGGTGGCCATTGTGATGCGCTGGTTACCGGTGACGATGCCGTTAGGCTCAAAACGGGTGAATACAAACGCGTCGACAAACTCTTCCAGCGGCACACCGTGTTGGAGTCCGAGAGAAATGGCAATCGCAAAGCAGTTCATGAGACTACGGTAGGCGGCGCCTTCCTTGTGCATGTCGATGAATATTTCGCCCAGCGATCCGTCATCGTATTGACCGGTGCGGAGATAAACTTTGTGTCCCGCGATCACCGCTTTCTGGGTATAACCGGCTCTACGATGCGGAAGAGTTTTCCGTTTTCTCTCACGTATGATCTCAACAATTTTCTCAGCAACTTTAAGGGGTTGCTTCTCGTCGACATCCTCAACATCCAGCATTTTGAAATCTTCGCTGACAACACTGTTAAGCGGCTGACTCAGTTTAGAACCGTCTCTATAAACCGCCGTGCCTTTGAGCATGAGTTTCCAGCACAGCATGTGGGCTTTGTCCACCTCTTCAAGGGTTGAGTGGTTAGGCATGTTGATGGTTTTGGAAATGGCGCCTGAAAGAAATGGTTGCGCCGCCGCCATCATATGGATATGCGCTTCGGGCCGGATGAATCGTTTACCATACTTTCCGCATTTATTAGCACAATCAAATACCTGATAGTGTCTCTCTTTAAGGTGCGGAGCGTTCTCTACGGTCATGGTGCCACAAACAACGTTATTGGCTTCAGAAATTTCCTTATCTGTGAATCCGAGATACTTGAGCATATTGAAATCAAAAGCATCGAGTTCTCCACCTATACCGAGGACTTCTTTACAGAAGGTCTCGCCCAGAACAAATTTATTGAATGCAAATGTGATGTCGAACACCTTGGGCAATTCGTCCTGAATTTTCGCGAGAGCATCATCGGTGAATCCTTTTGCCTTTAATGAATCGATGTTGATATACGGAGAGCTTTCCAAGCTAGCGGTCCCAACACAGTATTCGATGATGGATCGAATTTCTTCGGACTTATAACCCAGCCGTCTGAGAGCAGAAGGAACGGATTGATTGATGATCTTAAAATATCCGCCGCCCGCAAGTTTCTTGTATTTAACCAAAGCGTAATCTGGCTCAATACCCGTCGTGTCACAGTCCATCAGCAAACCAATAGTTCCGGTCGGAGCAATACATGTGGTTTGCGCGTTACGAAAACCGTGTTTTTCGCCCAATTCCAAGGCATCATCCCAGGCTTTTTTAGCCGCCACCAGTATATTATTAGGACAATACTCCGCCCTGATTCCCTGAGGAAAGACCGTCAGCCCTTCATACTCTTGCCGGTCAGCATTCAAGGCGGCCCTTCGGTGATTGTGCAAAACACGCATCATGTGTTTCTTATTTCTCTCGTACTGCATGAAAGGGCCCAACTCTTCAGCCAACTCGGCAGACGCCGCATAGGCCGCTCCGGTCAGTAACGCAGAAATCGCTCCGGTCATGGCCCGACTCTGGTCGGAGTCGTAAGGAATCCCCAGGACCATGAGCAAAGCGCCCAGGTTGGCATAGCCCAATCCCAAGGTACGGTATTTGTAACTCTTGCGCGCGATCTCGGCATTGGGGAACTGCGCCATCGCTACAGAAATTTCAAGTGTCAGTGTCCACAAACGACAAGCATGACGAAAACCATCCACATTAAACACGCCAGTGCTTTCGTTAAAAAATTTCATCAAGTTTATCGACGCCAGATTGCAGGCGGTGTCGTCGAGAAACATATATTCTGAACACGGGTTGGAAGCGCGAATGCGATCTTCTTCGGGACAGGTATGCCATTCGTTGATCGTGGTGTCGAACTGAAGTCCGGGATCAGCGCTGGCCCAAGCGGCTTCGTTGATAGACTCCCACAACTCACGGGCTTTCAGCGTACGGCTTACTTTTCCATCGGTACGCTGCTTAAGTTCCCAGTCATTATCATATTCTACTGCCCTCAGAAAATCGTTGGTCAGGCGTACAGAGTTGTTGCTATTCTGCCCGGAAACCGTGGCGTAAGCCTCAGAGTCCCAGTTGGTGTCATACTCTTCAAACTCAAAATCCCTGACCCCTTGTTGCGCCAGTTGAATGACACGATAAACGTAGTTTTCTGGAATAAAATCCTCTATAGCTCGTCGAACCGCTTTCTTGAGTCGGGTATTCTCTTTGACATCGAAGCGGTTGCCCTCTGTGAACGCTTCATCCCAGCAGGCGAGAAGAACTTCCTTGAGCCGTCGTTTGACGATGCGGCTTCCTGTAGTCAGCGAAGCAACCTTACGCTCTTCCCTGGCTTTCCAGTTAATAAACTTCTCTATGTCGGGGTGGTCGATATCGAGAGTCACCATCTTGGCGGCACGTCGTGTGGTCCCACCAGACTTAATAGCCCCTGCCGCGCGATCGCCAATCTTGAGAAAACTCATGAGTCCCGACGATTTACCACCGCCAGAAAGAGACTCGCCCTCGCCACGCAGGTTGGAAAAATTGGAACCGGTGCCCGATCCAAATTTGAACAACCGTGCCTCCTGTTGCCACAGGTCCATGATTCCACCTTTCCCGACAAGATCATCCTTAACGGAAAGTATGAAGCAGGCGTGGGGTTGCGGACGCTCGTAAGCGTTTTTGGATTTTTCAACCTTGTTGGTTTCTGTATTGAAGAAATAATGTCCTTGAGCCGGACCCTCGATACCATAAGCCCAGTTAAGACCCGTATTAAACCATTGCGGAGAATTTGGGGCGGCCATCTGGCCTGCCAGCATATGGCACATCTCATTGTAATAGTTACGTGCCTGAGCTTCGTCTTCGAAGCTCTTGTTCTTCCAGCCCCAATAGGTCCAGCAACCCGCCAAGCGGTGAAACACCTGACGCGAATCGCCTTCGCTACCACTCATCCGCTCCGATTCCGGAAGCTGAGACAGTGCTTCAGTGTCTATTTCTTTAGGACAAAGCCATTCGGGGATGCCTTCTTCCTGTTTCCTCTTCAATCGGGTCGGAACTCCCGCCTTGCGAAAATACTTCTGAGCCATGATATCTACCGCCACTTGAGACCAAGAGGTGGGTACCATCACCTTTTCCATCTCAGAAACGGTTGAACCATCCGCACCGGTGATTTTCGAAGTTCTTTCTACAAATTCTATTCCGCTATAGGGGTCGCTCTGATCTTTAGTAAATACCTGACTTATTTGCACATGAACCTCCGCTACGATTTACCTGCTAAGAAGAAAGCTATTTATCCGTAAAATGAGGATATTTAAAGCGAATTTTCAAAGGAGGGTTTTGCCCTTTTCCACTGTCGCGTTTCCCCATTTTGAAGTGATGCTTGAAAAACTAAACACCCGTATCTTGTAGTCAGGTAATAAAATATACGCAATATGTTGTGTTGTCAAACAAAAACCAAAACTTTTTTAACTTTTTGATATTTAATGATTTATACCGATTTTCACGGTCAAAGTCTGCCCCTGACAGCCAATAGCGCCGAAGCCCCTTTATTACCGGCCTTTCGAGGATCGCAAGTGCTATTTTTCGGATTATCGAAGGTTCTGGTGGGGAGGTTTTGCCTTTAATTTTACTCTAAACTATCAACTCGCCCCACAAACTCCATCAGCTTGAAGGGGTCTTCCCGTTCGCTCTCTGTCAGTTTGATGTGTGTCGCGTCGACAGAGTCCTGTCCGAGTGTCGGGTCCAATGCCCGCCACTTTCCGATTCCACTTTAATGACCTGCATGGTATTTGACCGCAAAGAACGCCATTTGCATTTCGTGGATGGAGCGTCCGGAGGATATGCACTGGCCACAAAACAATTAAAATGTCAAATAGCCAGCAAGCGCTAGCCTAATTAAACGGCGGTTCTGTTTTCCGCTTCATTTCCTCTTCGGTTAAATTCATTCTTCCTTCGATGAATTTCAATTTTTTTTCTGCGATGCTTATTGCCGGTTGGTTCTGAGTCTCTCCGGCCAACCGTTTGACAATTTCGATTTCTTCAATAGCTTTTCCCCAGTTTTTCATCCGCTCATACACACTGATAAGATTCAAATGTGCTTGCAGATGCTTGGGGTCGATCTCGATCACTCTGACATAGTGGTTTGCAGTTTTAGGGATATTCTGGAGGTACCAGTATTCCAGCGCGATTTTAAATTGAAGTTCAGGATCGTTCTTTCGTGTTTCCGCAACTTCAAGATACTGCTCCACAGCAAGGTCGTTTAATACTGATTTACCATAAACTGACGCAAGCCCCAGACGCGCGTCATCATAGGTCGGGTCTAGCTCAACAGCTTTTAAATATGCTTCGAGAGCCTCTTTCCTTTTGTCCCATTCCTCATAGATCAGTCCTTTTTGGTAATAGGCGGGAGCGAATTT
>PCCT01000013.1 GCA_002731985.1 Nitrospinota bacterium | reverse complement strand
GTGTAACCACAAAACACGTAGACTATTGAAATCGAATAGTAACGTTGGTCATTATTCGAACAAGGTTTTCTCTCAGAAACTTACACAAAAGTTACACATAACTATTACTGGCCACTTAACTCTTTGCTTTTAAATAATTAAAATTCTACGTTACTATTGTATGGGCATCGTGCAATATCACCAAAAACGCTACTATGTAGAAGCTTATTACAGGATTGGACTGGTCTACGACCAGCTACAGGAAGGTTTGACTTCAAAATGATTAATGCTCCAGAATAAAAGTAACCGGTCCATCATTAACCAGATTTACTTTCATATCTGCCGCAAACCTTCCAGTACATATCTTGAGCCCGGATTGATTTAACAATTCAACAAAATATTTACACAAGGTACGCGCGGTATCAGGATCCGCCGCACGATCAAACCCAGGTCGCCTACCGCGCGAACAATCTCCGGCAAGGGTAAACTGGGAGACAACAAGAATTCCGCCGCCCACATCAAGACACGAAAAATTCATCTTTCCATTATCATCCGGAAAAATTCTTAAATTTAGAGTTTTGTCTGCCAGGAAATCGGCATGTTCCTCGCCATCCCCTTTTTCCGCGCCAAATAGAATCAGGATCCCCTTGTTGATACTGGATATTTCTTCTCCATCAACAACTACAGAAGCACTGGACACACGTTGCAGAATCAATTTCACGGATAGAGGGTCTTCCAGAAAGTTTCAACAATTGCAAAAATCTATCGACACAACCAGACAAACTGGAGTTTTTATTCTCATTGATGAAAGTTCTGTTTATTTCGCCTTAAAAAACCGGGTGTCAGTGCCCCCCTGCCGAATCCGCGCTATCACCTCAGCACGACACTTGGGGTATCTACCTTCGCAAGCGTTTTTTCCTTGTTGATATATATACGATGGTAAACATGGCAACATTCAAACAGAACTCCAATGATTTTTTTTGGCTGAGTCATTTCTAACAGGAGGCCCCCATCATTTGAATCAGAATATTTCTTGACCGCATCTTGTTATCAAGCAGGAGATCGCCAAATCCGGCAGTCTCAATCTTAATGAAGATGCTTATACTTCAAAGTTTATCGCAAAGCTGAAAGAACTTTCATTTTAGATTCGATAAAAACCTTGTGAGCGATACGCATGGCTTTTGTAATTCTCCGGATCTCTTCCGTTTCCTCATGAGAAAGCTCCCCATCAGCTCCGGCAATCGCGAACATACAGTCAGCTATACCCACCCTTTCATTATAGGTCGTCAGATTGTTAAGCTCTGCGGTTACTTCATGGAAATCGAAGCCATGGCGAGCCTGCTCTGAAATCACCTCAAACAAGATCTTCAATTCCTTACCTTTGAATTCAAAACGATCAGATAAAACTTTTTTCAGAGCCTTTTTTTCCGACTCATCAAAATGGCCATCAACCTGCGCGACAGCCGCCATTAATGTTCCGATGAGGCAGATGAAATACAACTTATCATCCGGCAGATTCATTTTAATTCCCTGCCTTGCCGTCTTCAACTCTACTTTCTTAAGAACCTTTCGTTTGAAATACTTTTCCAAATCCGGATCCTTCTCACGCGCATTGGCAAATATAGTTTTTTCAAATAGATTACGAATTCTCCCGAGCGACCTTTTCGTAACGGAAGATTTTTGAATTAGCTTGCGAAACTGGCTCACCAGTTCCTTTTCTTCATCACCTACCCTTTTGGCCGCCTGCTCCATGTCTTCCAAAGCACCAAGTATTTCTTCTTTTTCCCTTGAAGAATCCAGTTCGTGAATCAACTGGTCATACAACTCCGTTTGTTCTTTCTTTGAAACGGGCGCGGCAAGATAATGTTTTAATTCCGCAAGCTCATCTCTATCCAGATTGAATTTCCGGTAAAAAGACTTAAGGATGTTCAACTCGGATTGAGTCACCTCGCCATCGGCCCACGCGATGGTGGTTAAAACTTTAAGAAATGTAAGTTTTTTAAAATAGGACATAGTGCCTTTCCATTTAGAATATAATGTTATGTCAACCTTACTTCACCCTGTTCAGCCATAGCCGGGGAGTTCTCTTTCCGGNGGAGACACCCAGCACATCNAGGAATCCGTCTCCATTGATGTCACCAAAGGTCATTTCTTTCACCGGACTTATTCCAGGAAGTCGTTTATTTGTTTCCACATTAAAACCCCATTTACCCTTTCCGACCATATAATATGGTCCACCCTTAGTAAGGATTATAGCATCTGGAATCCCCGTTCCATTAGCATCCAAGAGGTAAACGCGAAACGCAGGTGCGGAAGGCAGTTCTCCGCTCGATTTTTTACGAAACCGTCCGTAACCGTCATTTTCCAGAAAATAACAGGTCTCTCTGGAATGGCTTTGATAACGTTTCTTAATCGCTTTGTTTGTGACAAGTAGATCGTTATCACCATCCATATCAAAATCAGCCCAATCCGCGTGAGTACTTTGGCCCTTTATTCCTGGAAGAAGCCTGTCCGTCTTATCAACAAACTGGCCCACTCCATTATTCATCAACAATCGATTCTGTCCGTTATCGTAAACAAGAAACACATCGGGGAGACCATCCCCATCGTAATCTGCAATGCTGGTACCAACAATTCCGGGAGGCAACTTCGGCCACAGGAGGGAGGTGGCATCCTCAAATTCTCCCCTTCCATTATTGATCAGCACCTGACCTTGTCGCTTATGAAGTTCCCCGTTTTCAGTCAACACCTTGCTTCCTGTAAATATGAAGTCGACATCCCCATCCTGATCAAGATCGACCAGGTCGACACGATCGATACTTCGATGAATGAATGGCAATTCAACATTTGGCCGGGAAGAAAAATACCCTTTGCCATTGTTATATAAAATTTTTGCCGATCCCTTTTTGGTGGGAGAAGTAACTAAGATCAGGTCATCCGTTCCATTGCCATCAACATCCCCCGTAGCCAGAAAACGAATAGCCTCATTCACTCGCTGAACCTTACGAGCCCCCTTGTTTCGCCCGATTCCATTCCTCCCCTCATTGAAAAGAATTTTGATTCTGGCCCCATTGTCCGGGCTAGAGACAAACCAAATCAGGTCGGCACCGGGGGTTCGGTCTACTCTGGCAAAAGCCGCTCCCTGGAGCGAAACCTTGTCGCCGGGTAAATAACGGTGAGTGACATCCTGAAAAAATTGCAGGTCTGGATTCTTCGCGATTCCACGCTTTTGAGAACAGCCTATTGCAAAGCTGGAAATCAAAATAAAGAGGAATGCTTTAGTCAAACATGGAAGGCGGCAAATCGGGTTGGGAGACATCGACCTCCAATCCTTCGAAAGCGGCCATGCTTCGGGGAAAAACTTCGCGTGCATCAGCTTCGATTTTTTTAACAAAGTCGTCATTGTGGCTAGGATCATGATGAAACAAGATCAAACGGTCGACCTTGGCGGCTTCAGCCATTTTAACCGCTTCATTCCAAGTGCTGTGCCCCCACCCAATACGTGGCATCTGCCCATCTTTGCCATAGTACTCAGCCTCAGTGTATTGGGCATCATAAATCAATAAATCGGTATTCTCACATAGCTTAGACAAGCCCTCACACAGCTTGCCCTCCCGATGCTCGCAATCTGTCGCAAAAACTATGGAGCGGCCGTCATAA
This sequence comes from Nitrospinota bacterium, assembly GCA_002731985.1. Classification (GTDB taxonomy): domain Bacteria; phylum Nitrospinota; class Nitrospinia; order Nitrospinales; family VA-1; genus Nitromaritima. The sequence continues at coordinate 13,758 of PCCT01000013.1, read as the reverse complement.
TCTATACGGTAGCCGTAGGAGCCATTCGGATGATACAGCGGGGCCAATGTGACCTTGAAGTTTTCCCCTTCAATAACATTACCCGGCTTAATGCCATGATAGTTGATTTTTGCTCCCAGAGTATCCATTTTTACAGGGAAGCAAGGTGGGGTCATTTGCTGATTAAGCACCTCCTCAATCGGCGTTGGCAGGCTGGTCCCGCCATAGATATCAAATTCATTCCCAGGAATGTACAGTGGTGTAAAAAACGGGAAACCCTGTATGTGATCCCGGTGTACATGGCTATAAAAAATATGGCCCTTAATCGGCATTTCGCCAAGGAGTTTCATCCCCAGATTACGAATACCCGTGCCGGAGTCAAAGATGATCAATTCATCACCACATCGAACTTCCACACAGGTCGTATTACCACCGACCCCGGCCGTCCCCCTATTACCCGAGGGAGCACTCCCTCTCACTCCCCAGAACCTTATAATCACAAAAAAAACCTTCCCCCATCTCGCCAAAAAATAGATCTACAGATAATCATCTTGAACAGACATTCTCCTCATCCCATCTTCCCGGCAGGGCACGAGAAAACCCACGTTTTATCGCTTGAGAAACTTCATGGTAAGTCACCCCTCTTCCAAGACATTCCGACAAGGTAACAACTCTGTTATTTAATATATCCATTGATTTGAAACGAAAATCACTTGCCTGATATTTAAACAGAGAGTTCAGAAGTGACCTATCGCAATCAATGAGTATGGAACCGTGTTGAAGAAATGCCTTCTTTGTCCGTCGCTGTGCACTGCCCACCAGCTTGGCTTCTCCTACCTCTATTTCCCAATGATTGATGCTGGACAAACAAGAGGGAGAACGAGAAGAAACCCGGCTTTTATCAACCTTTTTTGCAGATGCCAGGACCGCATTTTTAACACCAAGCTCCTTTAGTCCCTCAAGCAGAGCCCGTGCAACAACCCGATAAGCTCCCAGCAATGAAGAAGGAAATTGAGGATGCGGAACAGGAGCCGTAAAGCTATAAGTCACCTCGCTATGATGCAATAAAGCCCTTCCTCCCGTGGGCCTGCGCACCACCTCAATATCCAGCTCCCGGCACCTCTCAACATCAATTTCTCTGGCGATGTCCTGCGCATATCCCACCGTCAGCGTAGGCCGGTTCCAACCATAAAGACGCAGGGTTGGCGAAGCCTCACCCGCTTCACAAGCGGCCAGGATCGCCCTATCGGTAGCCATATTTGACACACCGTTTCCGGGACCATCTTCAATCACTCGCCATTCCTGCATAGTATCAATCATCTCGAATAATTTTCAGTCAGGTGACAGGAAACAGACTTTTGCTTTGACTCTATCCTCAACACCCTGATAATATTTACTAAAGAAACCTTAGTACTGTGAGTTTTTTCAGATTTGCAAATTTCTAAAGTGTCATTTGCCAGCTTATTATATTCCTCACACCAACCTCCAACAGAATCCGTTCATCCAGAAACCATTGTGAACCAGCGTATGACCAGATCACTCATCTTAATAGCCTTACTGTTGGGAGTCCCCTTTCCTCTATCAGCGCACGAAGAACTCCCGGCTGTCCGAGGAACGGCTGAAGAATATCCTCACATATTAAAATGTGAAACGGCCTGTCACAAGGTTAAAAATATATCTCTGGCGAAAAAACATCGAACAACGCGGCCCGAATGCCAGCAATGCCATGTTGGAGTGACCAAATCCTCTGTCTCTCCATTTTTAGCACCTGATAAAGTTTTCCTGACAGGAATCTCTGGGTCCATAAAAAAACCCGGCAACCAGCTTGCATTATCTACCACAAAAAACAAACCTGAACAACATACCCCAACCTCTTCCGTAATCGCCAAAGTTCCTCAAAAAAAATCCACAGGAGAAGCAGGCCCGATGATATTGATCCCCGACGGAGAGTTTATCATGGGGTCCAACGAAAGATGGGACGATGAAGCACCCGAGTACATTGAATCGACAAAGAAGTTTTATATCGATTTGAAGGAAGTGACCAACGACGATTATAAAAAATTCACCACCGCCACCAAGCGGGAAACTCCTTATCACTGGCCTGGCGGAAAGGTCCCTGAGACCAAGAAAGATCATCCTGTGATTTACGTGAGCTGGTACGATGCTGAGGAGTACTGCAAATGGAACAACAAGCGACTTCCCACTGAACAGGAATGGGAAAAAGCCGCCCGTGGCGAGGACGGAAACATTTACCCGTGGGGCAACATGTGGGCGACAGACAAATCAAATCATCCCTATAAAGGCTCCATAGGTACCGAGCCAGTTGGCTCCTATCCGAATGGACGAAGCCCTTATGGACTGTATGATATGTCTGGCAACGTATGGGAATGGGTCGATAGCTATTACCTTCCTCATCCGGGAAACACCGTAACACGTGGTGAGTATGGTAAAGACAAACGGGTATTGAAAGGCGGCTCATGGTTCGACTGCCTGTCCTACGGATGCGGCTTGAGCGCTCCCACCTTCAACCGAAGCTTCTTTACCCCCGAAGTAAAAAATAACAGTTTCGGATTCCGTTGCGCCAAATCTCCCTGAATAAAAAAAGGTATGACTTAACTTGCAGACCAATTGGTCTAAAAATATATATGCTGATTCTATTGATTTAAAATCAAGTCCCACAAGTGGGTTCTATTTCCCGTGGCTCGCCATGTCTTTTAAAGTCACGTTTTATTCGGATACCTCGTCCGTTTGCGGCGAGGATGTTCATTACCGCACTTACTTTTGGTAAAAGAAATGCAACCGTCAGCCCCGAAAAACGTCCCTCCTCCAATCAGCACCATCCGCAAGATAGTAATTGTGAACGATACCGTTCGTCACAGCACTTTCCAAACTCCCTGTATCATTTCAAATTACGAAACACCATTGTTACTATCCAGATTGGACTTAAATGAGGCGAACAGATTTTGGATGGGAGGAATGAGCTTTTCTTTCAGGTCTTCGGGAACGTAATTGATCTTCTCAACCGGCCAGTCTTCGATCCGCCTTACATTCAGACCTTCTTTGGAGTAGGACTCCTGCAGGGCTTCTTCGAATCCGACAATCAATTTATTCTCCCGCACCTTAAAAAACAATTCCCGAATCAGATCCGGGTCAAACAGGCCTTCAAGGAAATGATCCACTATCTCGTCAATAACAGGTTGAGAGTTTTCCAGAAAATCGAATGAGAAAGCTTTCTCCAAGGTCCGGTAAGTGATGATCACATCCTGCAGAAGAAACTTGATCTCCTTTGGGTCGCGTTTCATGATGGGTTTTTTCTGGACGTTAAAATTTTTCCGGAACTCTTTAACATTTCGAATGGCATCGTGAATGATCGACTCTTCCCACGAAACAAGATTCCATATGAAAAATCCACGCAACCAGCTCACTCGCTTGGAAGCGTCTACCATATGCAAGGTGAGGCTGGGTTTCTCACGATTGCTATAAGGCAGGCGGCCTCCCCACATATCGAGATCCAGCTCCAGCCCATACGGACGAAATGCGTTGATTATAGAAATATAATAATAGCCCACCAAATGTTCCATGTTCTCGCGTTTGTCAAGCGGACTGTTCTGCGGCAGGTTGACGATGCAGTAAAGCCTCCAGATTTTTCGTTGAGATTTCCCGTCGTCATCGGCTATGAGGTAGGTGCCGCCCCAAACACCTGAGGTAATGGGAATGTCGAGTTGGTGGTTCTCCTTCAACTGAAGGGAAACACAACGGGCGATATCCGCATATAATTCGTTGAGGTAATACAGATTGATCCGGTCATCCTCTGTGAAAACAGGACCGGAGGCTTGAGGGATAACGGGTAACATCATAGAACAACAGAACCTTTCAGGGCATGCTCACGAAAGATAAAGGAAATCAGGATTTTATAATTATTTTAACAAATCTGTAAAGGTTTATTCCTCACCCCGTGGCGGCATCCGGTCTAAGTTCGATAAATTTCTTGCCATTTGGCGTCTCTCCATCTATAAACACAAAAGTTCTTGTTATCCCACCGCTCGTGTTCTTTTTTGGAGCATTCGGGATAGCGTTTGACTTTGTTTCTGGGGCCTTGATACACTGTGTCGGCTTTAAGGCTATTTCTCGCAATTGATGTATCACCCCATGCAGGAGAAACCATCGCCACGATTCGAAATCGATTTAACAAAGATCGTTTTCGAAGTAGTATAGCCCACACTTGTTTTCATAAGGAGTTCCCCTTAAGAGAGAATACCTAGGCATCTGAACTAGGTACCTTCAAAGTTTCAATAGTCTATAAAATATAAAGGAGAAATAATGGCGTCGGATGATAGAGAAAAAGCGCTGGAATTAGCGTTCACGCAAATAGAAAAACAGTTCGGCAAAGGTTCTATCATGAAGCTGGGAAAAGCGGGAGCCTTGAAAGGGATTTCCGTTATTTCTACTGGATCGATTTCACTGGATTCCGCGCTGGGCGTTGGCGGGGTGCCCCGAGGCAGAATTGTTGAAATATATGGCCCAGAAGCTTCCGGAAAAACCAGCCTCACTCTCCATATCATTTCAGAAGCACAAAAAATCGGTGGAGTGGCCGCGTTCATCGACGCGGAACATGCGCTCGATCCAAAGTATGCTCAAAACCTTGGAGTAGAGCTCGACAACCTCCTCCTGTCGCAACCGGATACAGGAGAACAAACGCTGGAAATCGCCGAAGTTCTGATTCGAAGCGGAGCCGTGGATATAATCGTAATTGACTCGGTTGCGGCTCTTGTCCCCAAAGCGGAACTCGATGGCGACATGGGCGACTCCCATATGGGTCTACAGGCACGGCTCATGTCTCAGGCTATGAGAAAACTGGCAGGAGTCGTCAGCAAATCCAAAACCTGTCTCATTTTCATCAATCAGATTCGTATGAAAATTGGCGTGATGTTTGGTAGTCCTGAAACAACAACCGGAGGCAACGCACTCAAATTTTATTCTTCCGTACGACTGGACATACGCCGAATAGCCGCCATCAAAGATGGTGATAGCGTGGTGGGAAACCGCACAAGAGTCAAAGTGGTCAAGAACAAAGTTGCGCCTCCGTTCAGGGATTGCGAATTTGATATATTATACGGACAGGGCATCTCCAAAGCAGGAGACTTACTCGATCTCGCTGTAACACATGACATCATTACAAAGAGCGGTACTTGGTTTTCCTACAACGAAACCCGAATGGGCCAAGGCCGGGCAAACTCACGAACATTCCTCCTGGAAAACCCTGATATCTACGAGGAAATTGAAACCAGACTGAGGGCAAAACTGGGACTGGTTCAGGAATCGGGTGATAAAAAAGATCCTGTCGAGGGAGAAGAAAAACAACCCCCCGAACAAAAAGGGAAGAAGGGCGCGGCTTCTGCGTCCTGACATAGCGAAACTCTATGCTTGATGAAGAATCAAAAAAAGCCCGTAAGAGCGCAATCCGGTACCTGGTCTACAGGGATCGTAGCCGAAGCGAAATTGTCCAACACCTGAAGGAAAAAGGTTTCTCCGGAAATTCTACGGATGAAACCATTGCCTTTCTGGAGGACAATGATTATATCAATGATCCTCGTTTTGCCATGCAATTTGGGAGGTCCCGCATCAAGAACAAAAAAGTGGGAAAGCTTCGACTGGAGCGGGAGCTAAGAGATAAGGGGCTTAAAACTTCTATCATTGATCTAACACTGGGTTCTCTCTATGAAGAATACGACGAGAGAGAACTCGCAATGGCCTGCGCGAAAAAGAAATTTGATTCCTCCTCATCAAGCGACATCGAAAAACAGCGCGGTCGACTAGCCCGGTTTCTAGACCGAAAAGGGTTCCACACCAGTCTTGTTTACCAAGTGGTCACCCAGTTGGTCCCCCACGTCACAAGCAATGACTTTGACCCCTCTCCTCAGTTAACTAAAAACCAGCAACATAAAACTATGACTTCCTGTGATCAGGACTGATCAAGGATGAATATTTTAGCGACCATTCCTTTGCCATTACAAGTTGCGACTGTTCTGCTCCTTGGCCTGACGTTCGGAAGTTTCGCCAATGTCTGCATCCATCGGCTTCCGAGAAAGGAGTCAGTCGTCTCACCGCGCTCACGTTGCCCCTCCTGCAACACTCAGATTGCCGCGTGGGACAACATTCCGGTTTTCAGTTATCTTTTGCTGAAAGGGAAATGCCGGCAATGCGCTACCTCGATCTCTACCACCTACCCCATCATTGAGGCAGTAACGGCACTTTTGATACTTGCCGGATTCATCAAATTCGGCGTATCATGGAAGTTCGTTATTTTTTGTGTTGTCGGACCCACTCTGGTAATCATCACCGCAATCGATATTGAGCACAAGATCATCCCGGGTATGATCACCCTTCCGGGAATCGCGTTCGGGCTGGTGGCGGGGAGCTATCTCGTCGGATTCAAAGATTCCGCGATTGGTCTGGTGGCTGGAGGTGGCACGTTTTTGCTCATCTCAGAAATTTATTACCGGATTCGCGGCAGAGTCGGGATGGGCGGAGGCGACATCAAATTCATCGCCGCCGCAGGAGCTTTGCTCGGCTGGCAACAAGTGATCCTGATCATCTTTTTGAGTGCTTTTATGGGATCGGTAGTCGGACTGGCCGGGCTAGCAGAAAAAAGATTCAGTGTTCTGAGTCAAATTCCTTTCGGACCTTTTCTGGCAGGGGGAACGCTGGTGGCGTATTTTTCAGGGGAGCGTATCATTCATATGTATATTATGTCGATAATAGGAGGCTATTGAGTTTCACCGGCAAGAATGGTGAAATGATATCAGGGTATTCTCCAAACCCAATCTGCGACACAACGCGTATTCAACGATATCATCAAAGATTATCCGGAAGAACTCGATGCCCGATTATATCTTGGAGGAATCTTATGGCGAAAACTGGACGAACCTAAAGAAGCTCTGGTTCAACACAAAATATTGGAAAAAGCTATCAAGAAACAATCTGTTGATTACCTCTATAAAGACAAATTAAAAGAAAACATCGAAAAGCTCACGGAACAGCTACGCGAAAGCACGGTCGTTACCTGATTCCAAATAGTTTGGTGAAGCTTACTTCTCCGCAAAGATATTATCTATTTCTTCTTTCTGTTTCGGTTCCAGTTGCCAATCGAGAGCTTTAATATTTTCTTCCATCTGCTTTGCGTTCTTAACTCCCAAAAGAGCCGTGGTTAAATGCGGTTGTGAAACGATCCAGTTGATCGCCATTTGTGCGCAGGTCTTCCCCATGGATTCGCCCATAGCTTTGAGCCTTACCACTTTGCCCATATTTCTCTCAAATTGAGGACCTGAAAAACACCCGATAATCCCTTTGCCACGCCAGTCTTCAAACTTGGCATCTTTGCCATACTTGCCAGTGAGCAATCCGGATGCGAGCGGACTGTAGGCTATAATCCCCATTTTGTTTTCTGCACAATAAGGAACGATGTCCTTTTCAATGGAACGGTTGAGCAAACTGTAATCGGGTTGCAGGGAAACTATCTTCCCGGATTTCATAATATCCTTCATCTGCTCCGTTGAATAATTACTTACTCCAATGGCTCTTATCTTTCCCTGCTTTTGTATTTCCAGCAAGGTATCCATTGTCTCATCCTGTGATGTCTCAACATCAGGCCAGTGAATCTGATAAAGATCTATATAATCTGTATCGAGACGTTGCAGACTCTGGTCGATTTCTTCCAGAATAGATTGCCGGGTCGCGTTTTTGGTGATCGCGCCCAACGATTTTTTTTCCCAACGCAAACCACATTTTGTTGCATAAATCACTTTGTCGCGAACAGGCTTCAGAGTTTTACCAAGAATTTCTTCTGAATGTCCAAAACCATAAACTGGAGCCGTATCAAAAAAATTTATTCCCAACTCATAGGATTTCATAATGGCCCGCGCCGAACTGGTATGTCCTTCATTAGTCCAGAAAGGCGCTCCGCCAATGCCCCATGCGCCAAACCCAATAACGGATACCTTCAGACCACTGTCACCCAGCACTCTATATTCCATAACTTACCTTTCTTAATTATGCGAAATTTCGCAAGGTCGGTTGACAATTGCTTCCATGAAAAATACCATGAACGACACAGTTTTTATAGTTCATATACCTATCTCAGCATTTTCTGATATTTATGAAATCACTTTTACGGGTACTTGGTTATCTCAAACCCTATAAAAAGGGCGTCTCATTCACTCTCTGCTTCGCGGTACTGACCACCCTGCTAGACCTTGTTCCCCCCTGGTTGATTAAAGTTATTGTTGATCGATTGATTGATGATAATGGAACGACCCTTGTCTATTGGGCTGTGGCAGGACTCATTGGAGTTTACGTCGCCCGTAATCTCTCTAACTACCAGAGAATTATGTTTAACAACCGGGTAGAGCAGAGTGTTGTTTTTGATATGCGCTCGGAGGCGTATAAGGCCCTGCACCGGTTATCGATTAATTTTTTTGAGAATCGGTCAACGGGAGAACTCATGTCCCGTGTCAATGACGATGTTAATAATGTCGAACGAATATTTATAGATGGGGTTGAACAGGTCATCACCGCTGTTTTGACACTGACCGGCATTACAATCATACTATTTTACCTGCACTGGCAACTTGCACTGGTAGCCTTGCTCCCTATTCCATTTCTCATTTGGGGCGCGTGCATGTTCACTGGGAAAGCCCATAGCCTGTATCACATTGTCCAGGAACGCGCCGCTCAAATGAATGCCCGCCTTCAGGATTCCATCTCTGGAATTCGTGAAACATTTGCTTTCAATCGGGAACAGCATGAGATATCACGATTCGAAAATAAAAGCAGGGATTATTGCAACGGCACTCTGATGGTCATGCGTCTCTGGGCTATTTATTCTCCGGCGATGATGTTTCTTGGTTCACTGGGAACTATTTTCATTCTGTTCTACGGGATCGGATTGGTTCGTGCTGACGAGATATCCGTTGGCTCTCTGGTCGCGTTCATTGGCTACCTAGCGTTATTTTATACTCCCATCAATCAACTCCACTCAGTGAATCATATGCTTCAACACGCATTGGTTTCCGGAGAACGTTTGTTCGAGATAATCGACCGCGAACCGGATGTCAAAGAAATTCCTGACGCGATATTACCCGAAACCAACATTCGCGGCAAAGTTGAGTTCCAAGGTGTGACCTTCGCCTATGTGACGGGAAAACCCGCAGTAGAAAACCTATCGTTCAAAATTCAACCGGGAGAGAAAATCGCCCTCGTTGGACACACCGGAAGCGGCAAGTCTACCTTGGTGAAACTTCTACTGCGATTCTATGACATAGATAGCGGACGCATCCGTGTCGATGGTCACAGTGTGAGTGATCTCAAGATTTCGTATCTGCGGGAACAGCTAGGAATGGTGTCGCAAGATCCTTTTCTGTTCAATGGCACGGTCGCTGAAAATATTCTTTATGGCAATGTTGAGGCGAGCAGGGAGCAAATGGAAAAAGCGGCACAGGCGGCAAATGCTGATGACTTCATCACAAACCTCCCGGAAGGATATGACACGCTGGTAGGAGAACGCGGAGTAAAACTTTCCGGTGGTGAAAAACACCGCATTGCTATCGCTCGTACGTTTTTAAAAGATCCGCCGATCCTGATCCTTGATGAGGCGACCGCTTCAGTCGATACAGATACGGAAACAAAAATCAAAGAAGCGCTGGTTCACCTGATGGCGGGGCGCACAACTATCGTAATAGCGCATCGCCTGTCGACACTGGAAGGAGCCAACCGCATCCTGGTAATGAAATCGGGAAGGCTGGTAGATTCAGGAACGCATGACAATATGATCCATGAGGAAACGGAATATGCCCAACTCTTCCGCAGTCAGATGCATCTATGAGAGGAGGTCTTGAATCAAGTGGTAACTTCGAATCCGACTTCGCCTAATTTACGAAATTTTTCGTGGCGCTTTTCAATCAATTCTTCCGGCGTGAGGTGAGCAACGAGATGCAGGTTCTTACGCAAGGCTTTCTTAAGTAAAATGGCAACACGCTTGTGGTGACGATGTGCGCCGCCCAGAGGTTCACGGACAATTTCATCGACGATACCAAGCTTCAATAGACTTGGAGCTGTTAAATTCAACGCATCCGCCGCCTGGACAACCTTGTCTTTATCGCCCCATAAAATAGAAGCACAACCTTCGGGCGATATCACTGAATAGACCGAATGCTCAAGGATCAATATTCGGTCGCCTACGCCAACGGCGAGCGCACCACCCGATCCACCTTCGCCAATCACCGTCACAATTATGGGCACATCTATCTCTATCATTTCGAACAGGTTTTTCGCGATAGCCTCTGACTGACCCTTTTCCTCCGCATCGATGCCTGGATATGCGCCAGGTGTGTCGATCAGGTTGATGATTGGGAGTCTGAATTTCTGCGCCAGCTTCATCAGGCGCAAAGCCTTTCGATATCCTGCGGGTTGGGACATGCCAAAGTTACGGCGAATTTTCTCCTGTGTCTCCCGCCCTTTCTGATGACCAATGATCAGAATGGATTGCTCATCAAACTTGGCTAATCCGCCAACAATTGACGGACCATAGCCGCCATGTCGATCCCCATGAAGTTCAATGAAATCGGTAAACATATACTTGATATAATCAAGAGTGTACGGTCGGTCTGGATGACGCGCCACCTGTGTCTTCTGCCAGCCAGAAAGATTCGAATAGACATCGTGCTTCATGCGACGCACTTTTTTATGGAGGGTGCCTATTTCATGGGTGATGTCCCCGACACTATCGTACATATGAGAAAGAGAAACCAATTCGCGAATCTGGTTCTCCAGCGCGAATATTTCCCTTTCGAATTCCAGAATTTGAACCATATTAAAAACCTATTTCAAAAGAAGTGACATCGTCGTGAGTTTCCAGAGCATCCTATCACAAAGTCTGCCTCTTCTTCCACCAATGCCGGCATCGTTCGTAAGGATTGAGTCTCGCACAAAAACCGGAACGCCTTGTCAATAGAACCCAAAAACAGGGTACATGAGATTTTTCAGAACTCTTGACTCCTGCAATGCTTTAGCTCCACCCAAGCCCACACGATTCTGACCCAGCTTTAATGATTCGAGATTGGCCAGATTGGATGATTCTGCTATGGCACGGGCACCGGCATCGCCAATAGAATTGAAATTCAAATTCAGCTTCTTTAATCGGGCAAGAATTTGAGAATCTGCCAACGCACTGGCTCCTAGATCGGTAATCCTGTTACCGGAAAGGTTGAGCGCCCGCAGTCCATTCAGTTTATCCGAGTTTGCGATAGCAACGGCAGAGCGATCCGTTAAGTTACTCTCACTGAGGTCCAGAGCTTCCAGTTTCGAAACATGAGGAAACTGGAGAAGCACCTCGACTGCCATATCGCCATTTACCAGATCACCCACTTCGCTCATGCGTCCAGACTTATACAGCTTGTTAAAATCGTGCAGGATATTAAATTTCTGAAGTGCCGCATTTCCTTTTCTGTCTAGTCGGTTATATGCCAGTCCGATTGTTTTTAATCGCGTCAAATGAGAGGACTCTGCCAGACTAACGGCTCCCTTATCGCCAACTTCGTTAAAATTAAGGTTGACCTCCAACAAATTGGACAAAGTACCGGATTCCGCAATAGCTCTGGCACCATCATCTGTAATCCTGTTTCTATAAAGATTTAAGACACGCAAGTTTTTAAGATTTTCAGATGAAGCTATAATTTTCGCGCCCTGATCTGTGATGTGATTATTTTCCAGATAAATCGCTGTCAACTGAGTCAGGTTTTTTGAATCAGCGAGAGCACGAACCCCTTCATCCCGAATATTTCCTTTATAGATGATGAGCGTTTCCACATTTTTCAATAACGGCGATTGGGCAAGAACTTTTGCTCCTTCATCCCCTATCGTTTTCTCATTCAGCCTGAGGATGCGATCATTTCGCTTGAGCTTTCGGGCGATATATTTTTCTAATTGATCACCGGTCATTGGAACGGTCGAAGCCGCGACAAGACTTATGTAAAAAAAAGGTAGCCACAGGGCCACCCATTTATTAACTAACATAAAAATCCATTCATCGTTAATTCAGAATAAAGCCACAACCTGCGACTCTATACTACTCCTCGCCCTTCTTTTTTTCAATGTCGCTCAGACGGCTTTCAAGATTACGTATTTTCCGGACCAGGTCGGGAAGTTTGGGCAAAACCGTAACGCTCCGCTTCCAGACATTCAAGGGAACGGCTGGGACGCCTCCATAAGCACTGTGACCTTTAAGATCGCTAAAAACAGCAGACCTTGCAACAACGGTCACCTGATCGCCTATTTTAACATGATCGGAAACACCCACCTGCCCTGCCAGAATAACATGATGCCCAAGCTCGCAACTTCCCGCAATTCCCGTTTGCGCAACCAGAATACTATGCTCGCCGATGGTGCAATTATGTGCCACCTGCACCAGGTTATCGATTTTCGTTCCTTCCTTGATCAGAGTCGTTCCCATAGCCGCCCTATCTATACACGAATTGGCACCCACTTCCACATTATCCTCAATCACAACATTTCCAATCTGGTTAACCTTGACATGCCTTCCTTGTTCATCAATGGTATAGCCGAAACCATCAGCCCCCACCACCACTCCGGCATGAAGAGTAACCTGATTGCCGACAATTGAGTTGCGGTACAGTGTCACGTTGGAGTGAATCACCGTATTTTTCCCAAGCGTACAATCGTCGCTAATCACCGATCCTGAGTGAATCACCGTATCATCACCAATCTCAACATTGTTTCCCACGCACACCAGCGGAGACAAAGTGACCCTCTTTCCCAGCACCACATTTTCTCCAAGAATAACCGAGGAATGAATTCCCGGCCGGGGTCTCGCTTGAGGATGAAAATGATCCAGCAGACGAGCAAACGCCAGCATAGGTCCCGGTGTGATGACCTGACTCATATCAACTTCCTGCTCACTAGTCACCAGAACAGCAGAAGCTCTTGACTGCTTAAGTTTGTTGAGGAATTTTTTACCTGTTAAAAAGGTGAGATGTCCTTTTTCGGCAGCTTCAATACTCCGCACATCGGTGATTTCTATTGAAGCGTCCCCGATCACCTTTCCGCCGACCTTTTCTGCGATATCACCCAGGTTCATAATTTTGCCTTTCAAAATATTTCGTTAACTTTCGTTTCCTGCCTGGCAGGAATATCTTATCTGTCAAATGATAAGACTCTTTTCTACCGGATTGATCAATCCACCCGAGAGTTCCATGACTCGGTCCATTTTCGATGCAATTCGCTGGCTGTGCGTCACAACCACAACTGTTTGTCCCAGTTCGCTATTGAGCGACTGGATCAGTTCTATCAAAGAGTCACTGGCCTTATTATCCAGGTTTCCTGTCGGTTCATCCGCTAGCAAAAGGCCTGGCTTATTGATAAGCCCTCTCGCCAAGGCAACACGCTGGCTTTCGCCCCCTGAAAGCTCGCCCGGTTTATGTTGCAGGCGATCCTTGAGTCCCATCTGAACCAAAAGCTGTTCCGCCAGTTCACGAGCCTCTTTTTCCTCAACTCTTCCGATCAGCGCGGGAAACATCGCGTTTTCCAGCGCAGTGAAGTCTGACAATAAATTGAAAAACTGGAACACGAAACCGACTCTCTGGTTACGGAAATTTTCCAGATATCCGTTTCCTTTGGCGCAAATATCTTCGCCTTGAAACAATACTTTCCCGGACTCTGGTCGGTCCAGTCCACCCAGAACATGCAGTAAAGTGCTTTTTCCAACGC
>PCCT01000012.1 GCA_002731985.1 Nitrospinota bacterium | reverse complement strand
TTATTGAAGGATCGGATGACAGGGTTCACGCCTTTGGATTCTTTTCTACTTTGGCGTTGGGTATCGTTGTCAAATTCTTCGCCGACCAGTGTTATGTGCGGGTCGATGGAAAGAGGGGAGGATTCCGCCCATGAGGCATTGAAGTCATTGAATGGGAGAAAGAAGAACAGGTAGTTGAAGGGAAACCAGAGTCGGTCTGTTTCAAGATTTGCTTTTACTCGAATATAATATTTTTCGTTAGGATCTAAACGTCTGATCGAAGCAATCGGAATATTTTTCAGAGTGAGCATCAGTTTCTGATAGTTCTCTCTGTTTCGTGTAGTTATCTTGCGTTTAACACCTTTTCCAAATGCTGAAAAACGATAGACTTTTTTCAGCGAATCATATTTGGCTGTATGTTGGACTGTATTGGAGCTTATCAGTGAGTCGTTCAATAAAATGTTTTCTTTCCTGAGCTCTATCTGATAGGTGAATGTCATGGTCACACCACTTTCGATGGCTTCCTGGATACTTTTAGTGAAACCATCCACCAGACGAGCGTTCATCACAACAGTTTTGCCTTTTGTGCCGACACCAATGTTAACGAGTGAGGGCGACTCTGCCCATGCGACTGTAGTCAGGGCAAAGCAAGCCCAAGCCAGCACTGCGGCAATTAACGCATTACAGCGAAATTCAGTTTTGGTGATTTTTGAAAAACTCGTAAGTGTCAACTAGCCCATCCTCCAAGGAAACCCTCGGTTCCCAATCTAGTGAATCTTTTATTTTTTTATTATCAAGACAGCTTCTACGTTGCTCGTATCCACGCCCCGGCGCGTTTTTCGCTAGGATGTCGGACCCGGCAATTCTTAGTAGCGATCGAGTCAATTCATTAACAGTTGTTTCCAGTCCGGTTCCAACATTGAAAATGCCCGAACTGTTTTGTTCAATGGCATTCAAGTTGGCGCGAACCACATCCCCGACAAAAACATAATCCCTTGTTTGTTCACCGTCTCCATTAATTACCGGAGTCTGATCTTTCAACAACCGGTCGCAGAAAATTGCTATCACTCCTGCTTCACCGCGAGGATTTTGCCGTGGACCAAATACATTGCCATAGCGAAGGACAGTGGAACTGAGGCCATGTTGTTCCTGATAAAACCTCAAGTAGCCCTCCACGGTTAACTTGGAAAGCCCGTATGGACTGCTCGGCTTTTGAGGATGTTCTTCGTCAGCCGGAAAACAATCCTGCTCCCCGTAAATGGCTCCACCGGTAGAGGCAAAAACAAACTTTCCAACTCCAGATGATACCGCATGTTGTAGAAGTAGTAAAGTACCAATAATATTGGAGTTAGCATCGGCTACTGGATCTTTAACCGAATCGTGAACCGAAATTTGAGCGGCGTGATGATTGATCACCTGGATATTCTCTTTTTCTATGACTTCAGCTACTGAAGGATCGGCAATATCTGCGTTATAAAAGACAGCTTTTGGATTGATAAACTCTTTTCGACCAGTTGAAAGGTTATCGATAATTACTACATCGTGGCCCTTCTCGATATAGGCGTCGGCCACTTGTGACCCTATGAATCCTGCTCCTCCAGTGACTAATATATTCATTTTACAGGGATTTCCTTAAAAGGCGTTTAAGGTCGTATAGAGCGTCCATAGCCTGTCGTGGCGACAGGTCATCGGGTTCTACTTTTTCCAAATGCTTGATAACCGGATGAGCCGTGTCACCGAACAGGCCCAGTTGTTGTGGTTGATAGGAGGCTGTTTTGCCTTCAGCGTGTGAGATTTTAGGGACTCCAACTTCATCAAATTCGCTTTTTTCCAAATTGAACAAAACTTCGCGGGCACGGTGGAGTACCTTGTCTGGAAGTCCCGCCAATCTGGCAACCTGAATGCCATAACTTTTGTCGGCTCCTCCAGGAACGATTTTTCGCAGAAAAATTATTTCATCATTCCATTCTTTCACCTGCACGTTGAAATTCTTGACACCGTTCAATACCAGAGCCAGATCCGTTAACTCGTGATAGTGAGTAGCGAATAAAGTTTTGGGTCCGCCATTCGAATCATCTCCGTGAAGGTATTCGACGATAGACCATGCAATGCTGATTCCGTCAAAAGTGCTGGTCCCCCGGCCAATTTCATCCAGGATGATGAGGCTTTTTTTCGTGGCGTTGTTCAGGATATTTGCAGTTTCATTCATTTCCACCATGAAGGTAGACATACCTTTTTGCAGATGGTCCTGCGCTCCAACGCGTGAGAAAATTCGGTCAACGATACTTATGTGCGCCGAATCCGCCGGGACAAAACTTCCAACTTGTGCCATCAGGGTAATCAACGCGACCTGTCGCAGGTAGGTAGATTTCCCTGCCATGTTGGGTCCGGTGATTATCATAATCTGATCGTCTGTGCTATCGAGTTGAGTATCGTTAGCGATAAACTGGTTTTCCGGGAGGATGCGCTCTATGAGAGGGTGTCTGCCATTTTCCAGTTTAAGATTTGTTTTCTCATCAATCTCCGGTCTTGAGTAATTGTAACGATGAGCCACTTCGGAAAAAGATATGATTGCATCGAGATTGGAAATGACGCGAGCCATATGCTGTATGCGTGTTCCATGAGAAGCCACTTCCTCCCGGACTTGCTGGAAAATTTTCTGTTCCAGTTCAGTAGTCTTTTCCTCGGCTCCCGTGATCTCTACTTCGTACTCTTTGAGCTCCGGGGAAATAAAACGCTCTGCGTTGACCAGTGACTGCTTTCGGATATATTCCTCAGGCACCCGGTCCAGATTCTTTTTGGTGATCTCTATGTAGTAGCCGTATATTTTATTGAAGCCAATTTTTAAAATGGAAATGCCGGTACGCTCTCTTTCCTTTGTCTCCAACTGAGCGATCCAGTTTTTCCCATCGCGCGTTATTGATTTAAGTCGATCCAGTTCCGCGTTGCATCCCGGTTTAATGAGGTTCCCTTCCTTAAGATTGAAAGGTGGATCATCAACAACTTTCTGTTCAAGGAGTTCATGCACTTCCTCAAGATTGTCCCATGATGATGTGAAGGATTTTAATGTGTCATTCCCGCTTTGATTTAAAAGTTCCAACAGGTGGGGCAAAATCGAAAGAGAAGTTTTCAGTGCAATGAGGTCGCGTGCATTACAAACAGACAGCGAAACGCGGCCCAATAGCCGTTCCATGTCGTACATTGATTTGAATTGCTCTCGTATGTCCTGCCTTAGCATCGGATTGTTTCTGAATGTATCCACCTGATTCAGTCGTTCGCTGATGGAATTGATATCGATCAGCGGTTTGAGAATCCATTCCCTAATGCGACGCGCTCCCATGGGAGTCTGCGAGAGGTCGAGCAAATCCAATAGGGAACTTTTACGTCCCCCTTCGCTCGATTCCACAAGCTCCAGACTGCGAACTGTAGCGTGGTCCATGAGCATATAGTTGTGGACATTAAAGGTATTGATTGTGCTGATATGTTCAAGTGCGGACTTTTGTGTTTCATGCAGATAACGGATAAGTGCGCCAGCGGCAGAGACCGCAAGCTTTAAATCTTCGCACCCGAATCCTTCCAATGATGCCGTTTTAAAATGTTCGATTAATCGCCGGTAGGCTTCACTGTATGAAAATGTCCAGTCATCGCAAGAGTGCAGGCTGTGCTCACGTCCTTGCAACCAATCATGTTTTTTGTCTTCACTTGTAGCCGTGTCAGACAGGATAATTTCTCTTGGATCGAATTGTTCCAGTTCATCCGTTAATAGCGATTCTGCGTTGTCTCCATGAAGTTCAGTTATCTTGAAGAGACCGGTGGTGATGTCGAGAGCGGCAAGTCCCCATCCTTTTCCGTCTGAATGAACTGAGACAAGGAACTGATTTTGTTTTGGATCAAGCAGGTTGTCATCCAGAACCGTTCCAGGCGTTACCACTCTAACCACCTGACGCTTGACCAAGCCTTTGGCGAATTTAGGATCTTCCGTTTGTTCGCAAATGGCAACTTTCTTGCCAGATTTAATAAGTTTAGCGATATAGTTTTTAGATGAATGGTGTGGGATGCCACACATGGGAATGGGGTTGGCTTTATTTTTATTTCTGGAGGTGAGGGCTATTTCCAGAACCCGCGACGCTATCGTGGCATCTTCGTTAAACATCTCGTAGAAATCACCCATACGAAAAAACAGAATGGAGTCCGGGTAATCCCTTTTGATGCTCATATACTGCTGCATCATCGGAGTTCCATCTTCTATTTTGGAAACTTTTTGAGTGGCGGATTTCATGAGACTAGGATTGCATTAGACCAGGATTACAGGCTCAGTTTTTTGAAATGAGGAACGAGTTTTTCATATGAATTTCGTAAATGTTCAGGCTGGACTCTGGTTTCAGCGAGAACCGGCATAAAATTTGTGTCCCCTGACCACCGTGGAACAATATGATTGTGAATATGTTCGTCATAACCCGCGCCAGCGCTTTTTCCTAGATTGAACCCAACATTGAAACCGTCAGGATTGTTGACGGCCCGGAGTATTTCGATACAACTATTTGTGAGCGCGGTCATTTCTCCGGCTTCGTCTTTATCAAGCTCGGTAATGCATGCAAGATGGCGATAAGGCGAGACCATGAGGTGGCCGTTATTATATGGGAAAATATTCATGATGACAAAACAGCCCTTACCTTGAAACAGTATGAAATGTTTTTCGCCATCGCCAGAATTTGGCAGGGTACAAAAAATGCACTCGTCGGATTTGTTTTTGGTGATGTATTCCATGCGCCAGGGCGCCCAAATGCGTTCCATAAGACATCCGTCAACTATCAGTTCGATTAAAATTCGCAGGAATCTGCCAGTTCCTTGTTTGGAAAAAGACAATGGAACAAGTCACGTGTTTTTTCCTTCATAAGGCGAGCTTCTTCATCAGATCGCTCGTGATCAAATCCAAGAAGGTGAAGGATGCCGTGGATGAGCAATAGCCCCAGTTCTTCTTCCAGAGATAATCCGTGTTCAGCCGATTGCCTCCGGGCAGTGACAATAGATATTACCACATCTCCAAGCAGGTGCGGATTCAGTCCTTCTTCTTCCCCTGTATTCTGGGGAAAGGAGAGAACATCGGTGGCCCGGTCCTGACCGCGGTATTGCTTATTGAGCTCGCGCATCCTTTCATCATCGACCAGTAACACGCTAATTTCTTTTTCCTCACATTCCAGAGGGATTAAAATATTTCTGATCTCGGCTTCAAGTTTGCCGCAGTCAATGACGCATTCAGTTTGGTCATCACATATATCAATTTGCATTAAACAGTTGCCTCAAAATTTCTGTCAACGTCCAGACCCATTTTGGCTGTATGCTTTTATGATCTCTTTGACTAGGTCATGTCTTACAACATCTTTTTCGCTGAAGGTGGCGAACCTGATCCCATCAATGTTCTTGAGCAGAGTTTGAACCTCAATCAGGCCAGAGTCTTTTGAATGGTCCAAGTCAATTTGTGTTACATCCCCGGTGATAACCATTTTCGAGCAGAATCCAAGTCGGGTCAGAAACATTTTCATTTGTTCTTTCGTAGAATTCTGTGCTTCGTCAAGAATTACAAACGAATCGCTCAGAGTGCGACCACGCATATATGCCAATGGTGCGATTTCAATAATGTTGTCTTCCAACAGTTCCCTTACCTTGCCAGGTTCCATCATGTCGTTCAGCGAATCGTAAAGCGGCATGAAGTAAGGGTTAATTTTTTCTGCAATATCACCTGGTAAGAATCCAAGTTTTTCACCCGCTTCGACTGCAGGGCGAACCAGGATAATTTTTTTAAACTGTTTTCTAAGGAGACCTTCCACCGCCAAAGCTACAGCCATGTATGTTTTTCCAGTTCCCGCCGGTCCAATGGCCAGCACAATACCCGCCTGCCTGACCGATTGAATGAATTCCCTTTGCGCCGGACTCTTTGGGGTGACAAATCCCTTTTTTGGCGAAACAGCTATCCGTTCTGAAAAAATAGCTTTCAGGTCGATCGCGTTGTCTTCTGCTATCAGACGAATGGCGAATTTGATGTCATCATTTTTGATGGGGTGACCTGAAACAGCAAGGTCCTCCAGTTGCGATAACAGAGTGTCGACGGCATTTACCGAGATAGCATCGCCTTTTATTTTGATCTGGTTTTCGCGGGTGGTGATACGGACCCCAAACTTTTTTTCAACTTGTTTGAGGTTGACGTCCTGAGTACCGAAGAGTTCGGGAATGTGGTTGAGATTTTCTAGAAGAAGTTCTTTGGAGATGTTTTGATTCAAGAGAGGGTAAAGTCCTTGTCAGGTCTAATTGCCTGCCATTATATCTCTGTATGTTTTAACTTGTCAAACCCTGAAAAGAGCGCCATATTCTCTTGAAATAATTACGGTTAATCATCTATGGTTTTTAGAAACGAGATTTGGCTGGTGTTATCAGGCTGAGAAATTCACTGCGTGTTCGTGCATCTTCCTTGAAACATCCAAGCATGGAACTGGTGGTAGTGTAGGAGTTTTGTTTTTCCACGCCACGCATGGACATACAAAGGTGCATGGCTTCGATAACTACAGCCACTCCTGCCGGTTGCAGAATATCCTGCAGGCACTTTGCGATTTGAGTAGTTAATCGTTCCTGAACCTGTAAACGCCTGCTGAAAGCATCTATCAGTCGGGGAACTTTGCTCAACCCGATGATCTTACCTTGAGGAAGATAGGCTACATGACATTTTCCTACAAAGGGAAGCATGTGATGTTCACAAAGGCTGAATACATCAACATCCTTAACAATCACCATTTCATCATAGCTTTCATTATAAAGCGCACCGTTGACCAGTTCATCAATATCTATCTGGTAGCCGCTGGTTAAGAACTTTAAAGATTTCTCAACACGTTCAGGGGTCTTGAGCAGGCCTTCACGTTTTGGGTCTTCACCGAGTTCATTTAACATCTGCTCAATCAACGATTTTATCCCGATCTCTTCAGTTGTTAGACTCACAGGTTTTCCCCTCTATAGACAACAAAATTACGTTCGGATTCGTAAAGTTTGACTTCGTATAATTGGCCTTTTGTGATTTTAGGTTCCAATCTTTTCCAGAACCGGATGGCAAGATTTTCCGCAGTTGGAATAATATCAGTCAAGAAATCTACATCGACATTCAGGTTCTTGTGATCCACTTTGTCGATGATTTCCTGTTGAGTTAATTTTTTAAGTTCCTTCAGGTCGAACACCATTCCCGTATCGTCGGCGATTTCACCCGATAGTGTGACCTCCAGAACGTAATTGTGGCCGTGCCCGTTTGGATTGTTGCACAGGCCGAAAGTAGCCTCATTTTTCTCGTCAGAAAAACTGGGGTTATACAGACGATGACTTGCGCAAAAATGGTGCTTTCGTGTAATAAATATCATAGGGCAGGGGACATCCGTAGAGCGGCGTCTCCTTTATTTTAAATATTTTCGTTTGTTATCAGTAGAGTAAAAGCCTGGTCCGTAAAGGTGAAATGTCATGTTATTGACCACCTTTTGTACTGGACCCTCGCATTTTTCACATTTAGTGAGGGGTTCATCAGATACCTTCTGCAGAACCTCAAAGGTTTCTTTACATTTTTCACAATGATAGTCGTAAAAGGGCATATAGCTTTCTCCTAATGCTGGTTACTCATGAAGTTTGGGTTCTGATATATGGTAACAGCATTGGTT
The DNA here is from genome assembly GCA_002731985.1 of Nitrospinota bacterium. GTDB lineage: Bacteria > Nitrospinota > Nitrospinia > Nitrospinales > VA-1 > Nitromaritima. The sequence continues at coordinate 9,983 of PCCT01000012.1, read as the reverse complement.
GCAAAAAGTCTCATCCATTTTGAATCTTGTGGCTCAGGCTTTCGAGTTTCTCTTTTCTTGAGCTGTTTCCTGAATATACTTAGCGTTCTCGGGATATTTTCTTTTAATCCATCTAACTGGTAAATAGGGCTGGGAAGAGTCAGGCCCCATTCGGGATCAAACACACCGACCAGAATATTTTTATGAGCAATGACCTGAAGAATAATAAACCGATCCATTGAATGCCTTCTCTGAACCGGTTCCGGCATCATATAAGTCTGGTTTTCGTTGTTAGGGCCAAACCTCATAACCGCATGACCCGATTCTACAGAATTAAATCCTATATCCCGAAGATACTCATCNAGTTCCGAAAAAATTTCTTCCGCAGGAAATATGAGAATACCAAAGTTTTCGTGGTTTTGGTATAGCTGNTACTTATATTCAGCGGTCGCCGATTCTGGACGTAGGAGCCCCATTNNCGACAGTGCTATTGTAAATAAAATAGTTGTGAGATTTTTTGTGCCCTGCATGGGGAAACCCTCTGGTCAGGGTTAGTAAAAATCAAGATAAAATTTCGGTTTGGCTGAAAAAATATGAAATTTCAAAAGCCGCAGTGTCCCGCGCATCCGATCCGTGAACCGAATTCTTCTCCAGGTCGATGGCAAAATCTTTGCGAATAGTTCCTGCGTCCGCATCTGCAGGATTTGTCGCTCCCATCAATTCCCGCCATGCTTTAATCGCTCCTTCTTTCTCAAATACCAGCAGGACAACCGGACCAGTACACATATATTCTGTCAGGTCCTTAAAGAAAGGCCGCTCCTTATGGACGTGATAAAAACCCTGTGCTACGGGTAGAGTGAGGAGGACTCGTTTCATGGCGACAATCCGGAATCCATTTCCTTCAATTCGTTCCAAAATTTTTCCAATCAGGTTTCGCTCAACTGCGTCCGGTTTGATGATGGCAAACGTTTTTTCCATAATAGAAGTTTTCTTTTTCGCTAAAAGGTTGTTGGATAAAAAAAAGGTATTTAAGCTTCCTGGCGCTCAAATACCTTTTTCTAAAAATTATGTAAGACGAGACTAACGCAGAATAATGCCGGATTTCTTGATCATGAAACCTTCGTCAAGCTCTTCAACCCATTTCATCTTGATAGCATCATTCTTTGCCACATCCCGGCATATATATACGCAGATTTCACATGCCTTGCACCGGTCAACAGAAATGTAGGCAGACTTGTCTTTTTCACTGTAGTTGATGCAATTCGTCTCTGGGCAGTAGGTTGTGCACAGATGGCAATTCTTTGCGGAACAAATACCTTTGTCCACTTCAGCAATGTAATACATTTTATCTCCAGTAAAAAAGATTAAACAGTGACAGCCTCTTCCTCGGGAAGCACGGCATCTTTATGAGCCCAACCCTGATCGATTACATATTGGTATGTGGCACGTAATGTTTTCATATTGGCCTCGAGGAGTTTTGCTTTCTTGGCGAATTTTTTCTCAATCGCACTATCCAGTGCGGCGGTTCCACCAGAAGTAACAATTCCTTTTCCGATAAACCGGTCTTTAACAGATGCTCCGAGTGATTTGACATCGGGCATCCCTAAAACCGCAGCAATCGCTCCACACATGGCCATGTTTGTGGCCAGCTCTGTTTTAGCGACTTCATTGGCCATTTCCGTACAAGGGACATAGTAGACCTTGGCATTAATTGCGTCCATTTCCCTTTGCTCATCAGCACTGAAATTAATAGGAGTCTTACTGTTGATAAGGATGACTCCGCCTTCTTTCAGTCCAGTGTAAAATGGCATGGTGTATGATTTCCCCAATGTGATTACCGATGCATGGAAAATCATAATGATGTTCGGGTAGATGATTTCGCCGATTTCGTAAATCACTTCCTGGGAAATGCGGACATAACTTTCTACCGGCGCGTTCCGTTTTTCCGATCCGAAAAAAGGAACAAGTGAACTGTGGCCTCCGGAGATTACTACTCCGTTACTTAGAATATGCGAGGCGGTGACCACACCTTGCCCTCCAATTCCCGCCATGCGGACGTTATAACGCTTAAATGACATGATTTTCCTCCTGGTTATTTCTTTTTCTTTTTCTTTTCAATTTCATCCAAATATGCTTTGGCACGATCAGAAATTATTTCTTCGAAACCGTACCGCTCTTTTTCCATGTCAAACGCGTCTTGCATGACATCTGGAGTTGGAATGGAATACTCAATATTGCAGGAAGTGTACGCCTGAACATAAGTTGAACCAAACTCACGGGCGACATGAATCGCACGTTTTACTGTACGGACCACACGGCTTGGATTGGTGGGGGTGATTCTAGCCACATAATCCAGTTTGGCAACCTTAGCCAGACCCATCATGTCCATTTTATCATCTTTTTTGCCTCGCGGAGACATCTTCATGATCTGTCCCTTTTGAGTCATGCCGCTTTCCTGTCCACCAGTATTTCCGTAGACTTCGTTATCGAGCAAGATGGTCGTAAATTTTTCATGACGGAACCAACTGTGCATCAGGCCCTGAAAACCAATGTCTACCAAGCCGCCGTCACCACACATGACCACTACGTCTTTATCCTGCTCAGGGAACCGGAGTTCAAGACCACGCTTTATTCCTGTAGCCACCGCGTTGGTGTCTCCATAGTTGCCGTAAACGAACGGGACGTTACCCTGTGAAATGGCCAAGCGGCCACAACCGGCGGTTCCAACTATTACGGTGTGTTCAGGTTTGGGCAAACCCAGAAATACAAGTCTGATAAACAAGGACATGGCGCAACCGGCGCACATGGGATGTTCTTCCCCCAGTTCCTTGAATTTTCCCAGATCAGTTACTTTTTTCTGCTGACCATAAGGACCGTGCTCAACGAGGTCTCTATACTCAATCGGTAAATGCTCCAAAAAACCAGGAGATGGTTTTACAGTATCGAGGGACATAATTTTTCCCCTTTTTAAAGTTATTGTATTTAATTTATATGTGTTTCGGTTTTTAAAAAACCGTGATTACGAACTAACAGCTAAAAAAATACTTTCCTCAGCTGGACTACTGAAACAGGTAACTTAAAATTAAGCTGTTACAAAGAAGTTTCCAGATTGTTTTTTCTCTCGAATTTCTGTCAACCAGTCAAGGATCATTTCAGTCGGCATAGTCATGCCGCCAAAAACTCTGGGGCCATTGTATATTGCGGCTTCACATTTTCCATACAGGGTGGCACATACATCTTTATGCAGCCAGCCAGCATGATTGAACTCTGGAACGAGAATTGTTTTAGCGTGTTTTGCCGCGTCAATGATCTGCTTTTTGGGCCAGGGGCGAATAGTCTTCACTTTGATGAGCCCAACACTGTTGCCTTTTTCTCCTTCTTGGCGTACGGCTTCCCGAGCCTGGGATACCGCCGCTCCTGAGGCGATGATCATTGTATCGGCACCCGGATTGACGACTTCGATCAAGCCGCCAAGGTATTTATCAAAATATTTTGCCGAACGCTCAACTGCCGCGAAAACTTCCTGTTGCCAGGCCGCATGCATGTGATAGCTGATGAAGTTACTTTTCTGGATTGGAGCGTCACGAGATAAACGTGCCGGTGGATTTTCGTTATCCATTGCGGGAACAGCAGACCTCCAGCCATCCCGAGGTGGTAATTTATATTTTTTATCAATCATTGAAACGTTACCGCGGGCATGAGTTACAAAGAAACCGTCCACACATACGGTACAAGGCAGGGTTACATCGACTTGTTCGCTAGCCATGAATGCCGCCAGTGGGTAATCGTAGAAGTCCTGCTGGTTTTCACCGTGCAATACCAACATACCGGTATCGAGTAAAAATGAAATTTCAATGTTATCAGGCTGAATTGCCAGCGGGGTGTTAATAACCCTACACATATCGAGCATGACAATTGGAGTACGCGCCCCCGGCCAGGAACTGATCGCTTCCAACCCTCTCATCAAGCCCGGACCTGATGTAGCGGTAAGACTTCGCACACCCGCACGGGAGGCGCCACAAATAGCGGACATGGTACCGATCTCTTCTTCAGCACGATAATAATCCTTGATATAGCCTTCATCGTACAAATAACCTACCTGTTGCATCGTTTCAGACTGCGGGGTGATGGGATAGGCGATAGCCATATCCACATTGGCTCTGCGGATGGACTCCCGGGCCGCTTCACTTCCTGTCATGAAAATAGTTTCACGCGGCAGTTCTAACATCTTCTCAAGGGAAACCTCTTCCTGCAAATCACCTGCAGGAACCCAGTCTGCAGCTTTTCCTTCTTCTTGGGCATTCAGGTTGGACATACTACCCCTCCGTTTATAGAAATGGGAACCGTCAGGTCCCGTATATAAGATCGTTTATGCCTGATTAATCAATGACTTTTGACCAGTTTTAGCGAAAAAACGCCAATCAGGATGCCATTCAGGGCCTTATGAAGAGGCCTATAATAGAAATAAACCCTCACCTTGTCAAGGGTTAAGGCCCTTCAAACTCCTCTTCAGGCTCCTTTTTCTTTGGTCATCATTCCTTCCAAAAGCCCCAGCTCTTTGAAATAGTCGAAGGCCTTTTCAAGAAACTCGTTTAGAGCGGTATCATTATAAAAAATCAATGTTTTCTCTGCCAGTTCTGTGTTGCGACAGATATCGAATTTAATAGTTTCCGTTTCGTGATATTTGATGACTTCAACATCCCAGTGAATTTGTGAAATTTCTTCCTGGGGGCGGCTGATAGCAGATATCCCATACTGATTGACCTTGTACAAAAACTGCTGACCTCCCCCGCCATCTGTTGCGCTTCGAATAAGATGAAGATTTTCCTGAACCAGCATGTATTCTACCTGAGTGAAAGAGACTCACGCTCTATTTGTCGAGCATGTGGCCTTGTGTTAATATGGCGTCCCTTCAGATATTAACAAATCGGGGGACACAGACAAGCTGGAATCGGACTCTGATTAAAAAAACTTTCAATCCAAACAAAACCTTCAAATCAAACCAATATGCAAGCTATAGAATTAAACGATCCGGCTGAAATCGAAGCCTTTTTGAGTAAAGTCAGCCTGTCGGGTTCCGGGTTCAACTCGGATTGCCTTTTAGTCGACGTCTATGACGCAGGTCTTGATCATGCGGATTTCCTTAAAGCTGAGGGAAGTGATCCCGATGCCCGTTACGATGGCAAGTCACCCGCCTGGGCGAAATATCATGTCCGTCAGGGTAAACGTGTGTTCATGATTTATGGTGGCGATGGGAGGGAACGGCGTACGCATTTTTCTGAAACACCATGAAGGTAAGGCTTTTCTGAATCCCCGCCTGTTTTTCAGCATCTGATTAATTACACAATTACGCGGCTATTTTTCCGCCTTTAACTTGTCTTTTTTAGGGAGAACTTTTTAAATTATGGATTTTGATAAGGAATCCCAACAACGCATCCTTCGCGTTGCGGCGGATAAAAATGAAGGACGCCCTACCGAAGAGTTGGATGAACGAATAGCCAGAGTTCTTGAGCTGCACCCTGAGTTCGATAGCATCTGGGAGGAAGGCGATATGGCCTCCATTCCGAGAGAGATCAACGGTATGATTGTGAATCCTTTTGTGCATACTGTTTTACATGTGATCATTGATCGTCAACTCCAGGTGGGGGACCCGGATTATATTGCCGCCGCTCACACACGTTTGACCGAACAGGGAATGGACTCCCATGAAGCCTTGCACGCGATCATCGCTATCTACGCCAACTTGCATTTTGCCGGCACCCGCAAGAGCACACAATTTGATTCTCTGGATTACGAAACCCAGGTCAATTCTCTCGCCTACAAAACTGAGTGAACGGAGCGGTACGTTCCGAGAACTACGAACCAAGAACTATGAACAGATTTTTATTCCCACTGCCCCGGTTTGAGGGGTTCGTGACAAGCCTCGCAGTAATCGTCTTTGTACTCATTCCTGTGGAAACAGTGGGGACAGCCCAGAGCATTGTCCTTCTTATGGTCTTTGAAATGATGCAGACATTTTTCGCACCAGGCAGACTGGGTGACGTTTTCAAAGCCACATTTAGGACAGTTTTCTTCAGACATGGGTGTTAGATGAAGTAGCCTGCTTGAGGTTGCAGTTTTTTGTCAGGATTGAGGGTAAAGCGAAAAGTGGGGATGAGTGCTTGTTACAGGATTTTGGAAATAGTCTTCTAATGTCTACAGGTGGTTTGACGGCTTCGAGGGCCCAACACCTTAGGATCCATATTACAAAACTTTGGCAACAGTTTTACCGAGATCAGCAGGGCTTTTAACAACCTTGATGCCGCAACGGCGCATGACCTTCATTTTTTCATCAGCCGTTCCCTGTCCACCTGAAATGATCGCTCCTGCATGTCCCATGCGCCGACCCGGAGGAGCGGTCTGACCCGCGATGAATCCGACTACCGGTTTGGTGACATGTTTTTTGATGTAGTAAGCGGCTTCGTCTTCTGCAGTTCCGCCTATCTCGCCGATCATGCAGATGGCTTTCGTGCCGCGATCTTTTTGGAAAAGTTCTAATGTGTCGATATACCGGGTGCCGATGATAGGGTCACCGCCAATGCCAACGCATGTGGACTGGCCTAATCCGAGAGCAGTCAACTGGCCCACGGCTTCGTAGGTGAGCGTTCCGCTTCTGGAAATAATACCAACGTTTCCTTTTTTATGGATATGAGCCGGCATGATGCCGATTTTGCATTTGCCAGGTGAGATGATGCCCGGACAGTTGGGTCCAATCAAACGTGAGTTACTGGTTTGAATGTAGCGCCATACTTCAACCATATCTGATACTGGAATGCCTTCTGTGATACAGATGATCAGTTCGATTCCCGCGTCTGCGGCTTCAAGAATGGCATCGGAAGCGAATGGGGGTGGCACGAAGATCATCGTGGCGTTGGCTTTTGTTTTCTTCGCCGCGTCACGCACAGTGTTGAATACAGGAACTTTTCCCAGCACGGTTTGTCCGCCTTTAGCCGGAGTCACCCCGCCAACCACATTGGTGCCGTAATTCATGCACTGCTCGGCGTGGAACTGTCCTTCGCGTCCGGTAATCCCCTGAACGATCAATCTCGTCTTTTCATCAACTAGAATACTCATTTGACCGCCTTTACCATTTTTTGTGCGCCATCTTTCATACCCTCCGCCACAATAACATCGATCCCCGACTCGCCGAGGATTTTGTGGCCTTCTTCCATATTAGTTCCTTCCATCCGTACAACGATGGGTATTTTGATATCTAATTTTTTCGCCGCTCCCACAACGCCACGGGCCAGAATATCGCAACGTAGGATACCGCCGAATATATTGATGAAAATTCCCTTAACATTAGAATCGGACAACAGAATGCGGAATCCGTTACCGATCGTTTCTTCATCGGCTCCGCCGCCAACATCCAGAAAGTTTGCCGGTTCCCCACCGGAATGTTTGATGATATCCATCGTCGCCATGGCCAGTCCTGCTCCGTTGACCATGCAACCAATATTTCCCTCTAGCTTGATGTAGTTCAAATTAGATTTGCTGGCCTCGACTTCCATTGGATCTTCTTCATCCAGATCGCGGTAGGCCAGGGTTTCTTTTTGCCTGTGCAATGCATTGCTGTCAATAGTTACCTTTGCGTCCAGAGCCAGAACCCGGTCATCTTTAGTAATGATGAGGGGGTTGATCTCCAGCATATCGAAATCTTCCTTTATGAACGCCTGATACAGGTTCATTATGAAAGGAATCATTTTCTTTAGCGCGTCACCTTTAAGGTTGAGTGCAAAGGCAATTTTTCTTGCGAGATAGGGTTTGACGCCAGTGATGGGATCAACTTGTTCTTTAATGATCCTTTCAGGCGTTTCGGCCGCAACTTCCTCGATTTCCATACCTCCTGCTTCGCTGGCCATGATCATCACGCGGCTGGTCTGCCGATCCAGAAGTATGCCCATATATAGTTCCTTGGCAATGGGCATGCCTTCTTCTACAAGAACCTTCTTAACCTTTCGTCCTTCTGGTCCAGTTTGAGGTGTGACCAGAGTCATTCCAATAATTTTGCTGGCAAGCTTCTTCGCATCCGCCGGACTCTTGGCAAGCTTAACTCCGCCGCCTTTGCCTCGTCCGCCAGCATGGATCTGCGCTTTGACCACGACTATATCCGTTCCCAACTTACGCGCCGCCGCTTCAGCTTTTCCCGGCGTGTCCGCAACTATCCCCTGAGGAACAGGAACTCCGTGTTTCGCAAGAATATCTTTTGCCTGATGTTCGTGGATTTTCATAGTCGTAACGAAATATTGAGAATGAGATACAAAGATTCTTCACTTAAAAAGATGCCAGTTTCTACCATAGCTGGAATGGCTTGTCAAAATTAAATCGAGTCTATCCAGTTGGTTTTTGTTAGATGAAGTGTGGGGTAGTGGCTTCGTGATTTAGTTTGTTTGCCAGGAAGACAGGAAATGTTTTGAAATTTAAAAAAAAGTCATAGTCGACGCCTGTGACTTCATTACTTACAGAACTGTGCTGTTTGCGTTGTCGTGAAACCAGTTACGACAAGGGAGTCGACTTCAATCCTGCTGATGGAATTGTCGATTGTTATCGCATTGTCTTTTCCTGTCTTGGTACCTGAAATAAGAAGGCGGACCGGGTTGGTGTCGTCACCATCATCGAGAAAGGAAGCCTTGATGTCGAGTCCCAGGTTATTTATCGCCAGCCTTAATCCATCGAGTGTATTGTTGGTGTCATCAATGGTGATTGATGTTGTTACCCCGCCAACGGTGAAATCAATATTTCCTTTTTCCAGCTCAGAAGTTGTGGTCGCAAACCCATCGGAGATGATGTTTGTTTCTGTCGCCAGATTGTTGACGGTGAGGGGAAATGTTCCGGATGACGCGGAACTGGTGGTGGTTATATCGACGACTTTATTGCCATCTGTAACGCTGTTGTTTGAGAATTCACCCTTGTTCACGGTGAACCGGCTCTCAGTATTCAGGGTGGATACAACACTTTTGAATGTCTGTAGTTTGTTTTTAAGGTCCTGGAAGCTCGACAGCTTCTGCTCCTCGATCTGCCTTTTAGCCTCGACCAGATCCATCGGGCGAGCCTCCAGCGAAAACATCTTGGTGATTATGTCCTGGGTGTCTAGGTTGGAGTTGATACCGAATACTGCGTTTGTTGCTATCAGACAGGGTCTCTAGAGTGGAACTCAGGCCTTTTGCTCTCTTCATGGTTTTATCAGTTCCTAAAAGGGCAAACTTTAATAGATTTAAAGGGCTTCCACCCTCGCTGGCAGTCCCTGGTCAAGAAGGAGAGAAGCTTTGGTTTTCCCTTGATAACTACCTATACTATAAAGAGTTATGATATTTTCTCTTGATTTGGATAGTGGGAATGCTAGAGTATCAAAAATCCACTTAAATCTTGATCAGGACCGATATGCCAGATCAGCTTGACTTATTCGCAGAGCCCGAAGAAATCACCAAAATAGAGTCTGAAGTCGTGCCACCCCGCTCGAATGCGCTTCGCGTACTCTATTTCGATTTGGAAACTCAGAAAAGTGCCGCTGATGTTGGCGGCTGGGGAAACACTCACCTTATGAAACTGGCGGTCGGTGTGGTGTGGGATAGTCTCGAACAAAAACATTTCAGCTATCTGGAAAGTGAGGCGGATCAATTAGTGGCAAAACTTCGGACAGCCGACCTTGTGGTGGGGTTTAACGTGATCGGATTCGATTATCCTGTCCTTCAGCCCTATGCCAGGGATTTCGATCTTCAGGAGATCACTACTTTCGACATGCTGGTTGATGTGAAGCGATTACTCAATCATCGGCTCAGTCTGGATCACCTGGCGCAAAATACCCTCAACGCGCAAAAAAGTGCCGATGGATTGGTCTCCTTGCAATGGTACAAAGAAGGCAAGATTGACAAGATCGTCGAGTACTGCAAACAGGACGTAGAAATCACCCGCGACTTATTCCTCTACGGAGAGTCCAATGACCACGTAATATACAAAACCCGCTC
>PCCT01000011.1 GCA_002731985.1 Nitrospinota bacterium | reverse complement strand
TTCAGGGTATTGCTTTTCTAAAATCAAACGAACAACATTAAACGCATTTTTCTCATAAAGCGCGTCTTGCAGTTGCGGAGAAATCACATCGTAAGGCGGTGCCGTGAACTGATCGGCTGGACCTGTTTTTTCCTGATTGAACAACAAACCTGTAAAGGGAACAATATCTACCATGACATATTAAGGGGAAAACGTTTGTAAAAATGAAAAGGCAGGACTGACACACCTCGCAAAACAACTGATTAAAATTATAACAAATTTTCGACCGAGGATGGGATTGAACCCATTACAAGGCCTGACAGTCGCATAACTCGCGAATGTAGCTGACAAGCGACTGAATAGTTTTATCATCAAAAGTATGCCCCCAGGCAGGCATACACGGCGCACGGCCCACAGCCAATCCACCCAGTTTTATCGCCCCAAACAATTGCTCATCCGAACGAGTTTCCAGGTAGCCAGCTTTGGTGTGATCGCGAGGCGGGACTACCAGGTGCGGCGCGTTGACTCCATTACCATGTCCTTCTTCACCATGGCATTGCGTGCAATACCATTGATACACCTGACGGGTTTCTTCCGTTACCTGACTGACATCAGCCGCCGGCGCAGGTACATTTGGAATAGCTGGAACCATCTCAGGAGACTTGGCCTGTTGAGTTGGCGACTCAGAACCGCAACCTGACAAAACAACAAACACCAGAAGCACAGTCACCTCTGGAAGAATTCTAAACCCTTTGGCAATCCCCGCGACTTTTCTCAATATCATCAGCTGATTCATCATTGCTTTGTGCGTATACTTAAAACATATTTTGTAATACGAATTGCTGTCTCATCACCCATATCAAACACTGGCATACGCCCCTTGGACAAAAACTTTTCTGGCGTTTTAAGCCAGTGGAAAATCCAATCAGACTTAAGACGTAAACCGGAGTTGACCAGAGTCGGCCCCGATACACCGCCGCGAACTTTTCCTACCAGATTCAAAGCCTCGTGACAAGCGATGCACCCGAAATTTCGTTCGAACAACATTTTCGCCTGCGCTCTTACGCCTTTGGATAAAGGCACATCATCAACCTTTCCCGTCTCAAAATCAGGCAGGTGAAGCGTCATCAGGAAAGTAGAAACTCTTGCAGATTCTTCTTCGGTGAGAACACTATGAGGTTGACCGACTTCCGGCTTTCCACTCGGGAATCCCGGATCGGTAATATAGCCCACCTTGCGAATCACTGTGGGTGATTGCAAAAATTCCTTGAGCCAGTTTTCGCGAAATTTATCACCGGCATAAAAAAGATCAGGTCCCCTGACAGCCTGTGTTTCTTTGGAGGAAAAACGATGGCAGTCCCGACACCCCTTCCTTTCAATTTCCTCAGGCTCAGCCCAAACCGGCAACACACTTGTAAAGATTAATAGCAAAACACCTATCCAGACTCTCATCGATCAAAGTCCTTCGCACTGGTGCCCAGCCCTTCGCCATTTTTACCAGACTCACCAGTCGAAACATCTTCACTCGTATCCAAGCTTTCATCAGGTACGGGTGCCTCAAAAAATTCAGGGGAAAATTCCATTATCATTTTGCCTTCAATCGGCTCTATATTTGAAATCCTGTCCTGCTCAGCTAACTTTTCCTGACTCACTGGAGGAGTCACAGAAAAAGCCGGTAGCTCTTCCATTGAATACTTGGACTCAATGGGTTGGCGAACCTCGAAACTATTTTCGTCCACATTAAATAAAATATCCTTTTCCTGCCCGGGTTCCCCTGCCAACGCTTCATTTGTTTTATGGCGTCGGTCAAAAGGAAATTCATCTCTGGCCAACAACCTCGGGAATCGCTTTTCTCGCAAATCCATATAGCGATAAGCCTTATAAGCATCGCCCTTATTTTTCATCGCGGCAATTTCCTCCGCATTCAAAAAGCGGGCCTGATCACTGGGATAAGCTTTCTGGATCGGCTCACCTGCCTCCGTCACTACCTGTCTGGACTGAAAATCAGCGGGAACGGGTCTGCCCTCTTTCCAAGTTGTGAGAAACGATTCTGAATCTACTATGTTTTTTCGTGTTGGATCACCCAGGCCCAGAGCCACTTCGCTATCATGACAACTCTCGCAAGGCCGGACGGTGGTACGGATCGTATGAGGAGTATGGGGAATAAGAATTAAACGCGGCCTTTCATCTTCTGTCACGGGTGCTTCAAACTCTTCCTCTGAATTCTCCTCATTTTTCTGTCGGTCTGTCAAAAAGTACTGGTAACGGGGTTTCATAATGGAATACTTTCCACGCTGATTTTTCCCAAGAATCATCGTATCCCAGTCCGCTTCAACGAATAGATTCCAGAAAACACCGGGAGCGGTATTCCCTGAAAATTTATCTCCAACCCATTTAGCAGACAACCAGTCGATCATTCCGGAAGACTCCTGGCCTGAATTCCACAGCATGTTCTGCAATGTCGGATCAGTAAAGCTCCAGTCCTTCCACTTCGACAAGTCCGGGTTTTCTTCCTGAATCACATGCAGTCCCCATTCGCCCGCTGACCACCGGGCATGACAAGTATGGCATTCCATAGTCTCCATATGGCGCGCTATTTGATGAGCTGTCACAGACTTCTTTTCTGCCAGCAAAGGAATCACATGTTTTTTTCCTGTCACCCGGGAATACAAAACCCATTTATCCTTTTCCTTCTTAACATGGCTGAGAGGCACACCGCCGGAGTTAAGGAGGACTGCGTCTCCAGCCACAATTTTTTTCCGAAGGTTTGGATTGAGCGCGTTGGAAGCAAGCAATCGTTGGGTTCTGGGATCGGATTCAACAAGTAACAATTCCTCTGGTTTTGTAGTAGGGGTCCCGTGACAATTTTCGCACCTTATTTCTACGCCCGCGTGTAATTCAGGGCCAGGGGGAGCTCCCTTGAGATCGGTCGCCACATGACAGTCGATACAATGCATTCCCCGTTCGCGATGAATATCAGGAAGCAAAAATTCATGTTCNGCNCCNTAGAGAACCGGTTTATCNGCNCCNCTTAACTGAAAAGCGGGCTGAGGTCTGGCGGCNGGAGAAAACAGTCCTTCNAACTCATTNCCGANCCCATTGGCNTTNTGGCAATGTTCGCATTGAACACTCGGTATNGCAGTNGTGAACTTATGCAGTACTGGATAAGCACGAGGATTTTCCAGGCCCTTTGANGCNAATTTTCTTTTAAACCGCTCTGCCTTTTCTGCAAGATTTTTTCTTTGNTTNGATTGGATGGCACGGTCATGAGTCAANGTATGCCCATCGTTGGAATAAATCATATGACAAGCGGCGCANCCTCCCGCACGGTAATCCCCCGGACGATGAGGTGACTCACCTTGCAAATGACAGCGTAAACATTTGGTGCGTAAAAANACATCGACAGGCTTNCCATCCNACAGGCCTGACAACGCAGACTCCCCATCTCCTTCTTTTGGGCGCAATGAGTAATCANTTTCACCTTCACCCTGAGCGCCCCATGCATAACGCGTTATATTTATCATATTTTTTGCGGTCGCCATGGGTGACTGTTCCACCTGTTCAATTTGATCCGCATGGCATTTGCCACAATACTTTGGCGCATGATCCAGATCGGATGGATTAGAGACCAGATTCCTATGCGCGGCGGGCAAGGTTCTCTTTCTACGATTCCCTGCGTGACATTTAGTGCAACGAAATTTATGATTCTTGCTGATCCTCTCTATACCCCTATGACAATACAGACAGCCTCCGCCATCCAAATGCTCAGCCTTTCCAAAAACATCTTCAACCTGGAAACCGGAGTCGCGGTATACCTTTTCAATAAATAAATCAGATTCTTTATACGAATTGAACTGGATCCCATCTACCGTCACCCCAGGTTCCATAACTTTTTCCGCATTCTTTTCGCTTCCCCTTAAAAGCAGAAAGGGATCGCGAAAATCTCCTGCGTCTACAAATTCTTTTTCCTGATGTGGAGTTACCTTAACCAATTCTTTGCGCAAAATACCAGGAGTCGGCAACGGCTTGACCAAGCTTTCTTCATGAATACCATTTTCATCAGGTATCGACTCCGTCTCGATATCGGAGGCAGGGCCGGTCTCCGCCTGCTTCTCAGCAGGTAGAAAGTCAAAAAAACCTCTCCAATTCGGTGAGTCCGGGCTCTGGGCATACAATTGCGGAACGCAAAAAACTGCGAGCCCAATAGCAAGGACTATAGATAAGATAGTTTTTTGCGTGGTAATCACTGCTGATCCAATATCCTTTTTCTCAAATTCCGGTGAATTAAAGATTTTTCAAACAAATAACTTTTTTTCATGTTCTGATAAATAGGGTCGTCATATTTATCATGACAGGGAATACAGTTTCCAACTCTGAGAATCCGGCTGATCTCTTTCTGATTGAATGGTCTGGCTCTAGGCTGACTGACACCTGCTAGCGGTTCACCACGCAGAGTCGCTCTGGCGGTAGGCGCAAGCTGTGAACGACCGGAAGTTATTTCAGTTCGCACCAGCGGCAACAAAATATCGTCCTTGCCGGAAGAATTAACCCCTACGCTGATATCCCCTTCTCCCAGCCCCAGCGCTTGGGAGGACATGTGGCACGAGGCGCATGACCGCACCTGCTTTCCTATTGAATGCGGATTCATCGCATAAGCCAGTCGTCCGCCAGAATATCCATGAGGATTGGTGAATGTCCACTCACGATAGAAACCTGATGCGTCTCCATTATCCCTCATCACTGCTATCGATTTTTTCTGTTCATCAAACACGCTCAACACACGCCTCTCTTGCGAAAACATGGGCGTTACTTTTCCTCGCGGACCCAACATTAGCGAAGGGGATTTGACCTCGACCATTTGTTTAACAGATGCCCATGATTTATCTACTCCCGTTTGACCGGAAAGAAACGTAGCGTGACAACCCTTGCAATCGGGAACCCATTGGGAATGACAGGCAGTGCATTCCAGCTTATTCTTGTGGCCGGGAATTTTATGACTTGCCTCGGCATCCACCGTCAATGGAACCGGATAAACTTTTCCGCTTCGCTTGCCAAGTGCAACGATCCTGCCTTCCCGGACTTTGACGTTGGCTAATTTGCGTTGACGCGAGGACAATACCATCCAGTCGCCAACCGAGTTGCTCCATCCTGTGTATGAGCGGGCAAGACGGATGACGCGATCAAGCGGGTCAGCAACTTTTGCAATCAATGGCCGGGAATCGGTATCTCCATGGCAGGTTTCACAACGTATTTCAACAGCTTGATGTTGTTTAGAATAAATGTTGCCATCGCCCATAATATCAAACTGCGTGTGGCAGTCAATACACTCGAATCCGGCTTCCATATGAACATCCTGCCTGATTTTTCCGAAACCCGGAAGAGGGGCAACAGACTTTTCACTTAATATTTCGACCGCGACATCTTTCTGCTCTGAGAGTTCCGCGTGAGTCGCCTGATAACTTTGATGGCATTGGGTGCAAATCGAGTCAGGTGTCAGCGCTGTCATACTGTGCCTTTTGGGATGGCCCGGCTCATGGCGTGGAATGGTTGGGTCATCACCTTTATACAATCCATCCGCATCGTAGGTAAAGTGACAGGCGGCGCAACCTTGAGAGCGAAAATTTTCGGGTCCACCCGGAGAATCTATATGGCACTTAAAACATCTATCTTTGAGTAAACGATCTCCAATATGACGCGAAACATTTGCAATGCCGGTTGTCGATGCCGCACCCTCATCTGTAAAAAACGGGAGCGCCTGCAACCTGGATAAAGCGCCCTCATTAACCGGCAAGTCGCCATCTTTATCCTCTACGGAACGCACACCATAGTTTGCTTCTCGGTGTCCTTGCGCACCCCACTGATAACGTAATCCGGAAATCATCCCGGCCAGGGTGCCCATCATGGACTTTTTTACTCGCTCTATATGGTTGCGATCTTTCAGGCTGTGACCGGAATGGCAGTAGGACTGGCCGCAGGTTTTATCAACCACGCTCAGGCTGGAAGGATTTCGCTTTCCCGTTCCCGCATCCGGATCATAAATGAGTGTCGCGTGAGCCGTGTCTTTGTCCACAGCGTCACCATCGCCACCATGGCAAACGGTACAGCCAAAGCTAGCAGGATGCGACTCCCCAATTTGCTCAGTCCCTTTGTGACAGGACACACACTTCTCACTCAAGTATCCCCGATACTCTGAAACACGAACCCAGGGATAGTCAGGCAATGTCGCTGTCACTGCAACTTCACGGATCTCCTGCAATGCCGAATATAAAGAAGGCTCGGAAGAAGGAGCAATTTGCATTTCTTCCATGAAAGATTGGAATGGTAGGGTTTCGTTCTGTTCATCAGGTGCGGCAAAACTCACTGACAGGAAGGCAACAATTGCCAGAAGAAGGATGGAGCCTACGCACAGGATCTTATTCACAAGAAAAAATGAGAGGAGATAAAGAAATATTCATCTTCAAGGTTTATTCCAAACTAAAAAACCTGTCGAGAAAAATCAATCATAAACAACTACGATGCGATCCAGATATTGGGCGAGTTGGTCGATAGCATCCAGGGTTTCTTTAACATTTTCAGTTTTTCCAGCTTCCTCTATTGAAGCACCCAAGGTTGAAACAGGCACAAACCCATACCCGGCACCAGAACCTTTCATAGAATGCCCCTGCCTTTGGATGAGTTCGAAATCCTTCGTCTCTAACGCCGCTCTGATATTCGCGATATCATTTCTTCTATTCTGCAGATATCCTGGAATCAGCTCTTTCAGGTCGGGGTCAATTTTCACGACTATTTTATCTTTGGAAATTTTCCAGGAATCCTCCGCCATACCTCGTCCTTTCATCTTTTAATGCGGAAAACTTCCCACCCTGTCAGCCCTTTAGAGGTAATTAATAGACCGGGTTATGAAAGTAGTACAGGGCATCGTCTCCCGGGCGGATAGAATAATCCGGCAAACTGGAACAATGCTCCAGACTGATTTTCCAATCGCCTTTTTCTTTAGAGAACATGTAGCTACAAACGCTATGCTGCCGTTCATCTATATGCACATTTTCTGCGACAACACTGATGAGTTCATCCGTCAGCACATAGCCCACCTTATCCCC
>PCCT01000010.1 GCA_002731985.1 Nitrospinota bacterium | reverse complement strand
AAGCAGAAACAGATGACAAAAAAGGAACTGGATCAGGTATCTGGTGGGCCACACTACAAGGATTTTTACAGCAGGCTGAGCGTAAAACGCAATGAGGTCGAGCGCCGGACGGGGGCGGGCGTTACAATTCCGTATTGGAATTTGACTTGTATAACTGGTGGGGCGAAGTGAGGGGTTCCCGATTTTCGTCGGGTTCATTCGTTTGGCTCAGACGCTTTAATACCTGCCGGTCATTGACCGGCAGAGCCCAGAGATTGCCTAGTCGCCTTACGATTTAACATCTAGATACGTATTTATAGCAGCCTAAAGTCTATATTTTTATGTTTACTTTTGACGGCTTGATGTGGATCAAGTGTTGGGGATGAAATGACCAGTACGACTACTAATTCCGGCAATTTGGGCGGCCGTAAGTTCCGTTGAATCAACCATAAGGAAAAAATATCATGAAGAAAACTGCTCCGACCAGGTCGGTAATTACCGTCTTGATTATGGTCATGTGCCTTAACTTCTCCTATGTAACCGGATCGACAGCCGCAGGGCCAGAAACGGTGAATAAGCAAAGCGCTTATTCCACCAATGGTATGGTGCCAAAAGGTGGTAAAAAGGTATCTAAGAAGGAGTTTCTCAACCTATTGTCAAGCGGAGAGGGCTTCCTCAACTACCCGTCAAAAACCCAAATTGAAAACGTTGCCATCGAGAAAAGCAATAAGGAGAACGAAAACTACATACGACAGATGGCGAAACTCTATCCAACGCTAAAGCGCTTTCTCAAGTTGTACGAACCCAAGGCACCTGAATTGGTTGATAAGGAGGGTAATTTCTCCTCCCCTATTGAATACAATAATAAGGAAAAATCAGAAGTCATCTTGATGGGAAAAAACTTCATCTACAGATCATTAGCTAGTAGCATTCGCTCAATGCGTTCCAGAACTGAGCAAGCCGCCATGTATCGCAGGCTTTACGATCTGCTACCTTCAGAGTTCTTTAAGCAATACCCAGGCGGTATTATTTCTCCTGATATCGTGGCAAAGCAAGCCCTGGCAATTATTGCGCGAAGAAACCGTGAACTGGCAGAGCGCGTGGCCATGTTTATAGCTAGTATGAGGGCTACCGGGGTTTTGCCTCCAGAGAATCGACCTGGAAATTGCCGTGGTGAGTTTGGCAGCGGGGATGGAACAGACCGCGCGATAAATCGAGGTATGGGTATAGACTACGAGATTGATGAGCAAGGGGCTCATGACCCTGAGGGGCTATTCGCCAAACAGAATTTTCCGATGAAGTGGAAGGCTACATGCACAAAAAACCAAGGGCCTAGAGGGCTATGCACAGTGTTTGCTGCGATGGGAGCACTTGAGACAGGTGTAGCGATCAAAGAGGATAGATGGATAAATCTTTCTGAAAACTATGCCTGGGCTCACAACCGTCTGAATCAGTATCGGAGTCGGAGTCCGGGTACGGCAAATATTGATCTTCTAGCCGAGCTTCAGACGAGAATTCCATACGAGAATGGCTGGGACTACAATCCGTCGTACCTTAAATGTAGTGGTAGTGGGGATAATAGTTGCCCGCCGAGAGAACCCTACAAAAACGTCTGCGTTAATTATTCTGGCGAGCACTGTTCGGAAACGAAACATCAAGCCGATTGGGTTTATCATTGCGGGGCAAACGGCGAGTGTCATTTGGCTTGGACCATTGGGGCAACTGCCGCTGCGGAGCATAAGATTAAGCAGGTTTTTAACATCTGGTCGGTCGATAGGTCGTCGACGTTCAACAATGCAGTCAGTTGGACTATGGTGCCCCCTGCAGTTAGACCGATGTATATGGATACGTTGGTCAAGAATAACGGCTTTCAAAGCCGAGGCGAATGTGTCAATGAGGCTGGTTATCTTATATACGATGCTGAGTGTAAAGCGGAGCTACAAGCGCTTCGAGACGAGGGCAGGATCGGCATTCCAGGGGGCGCTCATGCAATGCAGGTGGTCGCCGCGATACCTAACTCTGCACTCGCGGAGGGAGTACCGCGTGCGGCAAATGACGGGTGGTATGTGGTGAAGAACTCATGGGGTTCGCGGCGGGACGATCGGGGATGGCTATATCTTCCCTCCGACTGGGTGGCTGATTACGCAACAGGTCTAAAGGTGCTTTTTGACTTTCAATGAAGATTGAAAGCCATTTTGGCCGTGCTTTGTTTGATCCCAGGCGGGGTCTCCTGTAGCTGTTGGGTGGGGACTGCGCTTGAAAACAGCCGCTAATTAGGGCAAGTTGTGAGTTGTGGATAAAAAACAGAAGGGATGAGGGGATGAGATGGCTATTAGGTATGGCAGGGGTGATGTGAAACAGACAACGACAGGGTTTNGAGGNCCGCTGATGGTGCAATCCCTCACCTCTGCTAAAAGCAAATTCCTATCCCTGAAACCCCTAGGGGACGCCAAATTTTTCCTCTGTACCTGCTTTGATGTCACGCTTGATAGCTTTAGCTGTTTCTCTAGCATCTTTGAGGGGTAAATCTTTCAGACCGCCCAAGTGTTAAATTGCACCGAAAATTGATCCAAAAACCGCACATTTTTGCATTGAATATTGACCCATGCATGATAACGTAAAGACCCACATTGACTCGTTCTAGCTGGGTCAGTTATTACTGCAAATCCTGGGTCAATTTTGGATGCAATTCAACACATATATAGAAAGCGCTCACAGGTTAGTATGCCCCGTAATATTCGTTAGTATCCTTATTATCTTTAACTTACTCAAATTCTAGGAGGGGTAATATGAAACTGAATTCTCCACTTAGGCATTTCCTGTTCCTCATCATACTCGTCTCTTCGCTCTCTGGGACGCTGCGCACCCCTTGGCATCGCGTTATGCCTGCAAAGACTATGTGCAATGATTAACGAGATTCAATCCGGTGAAGGAGTTGCTATTGATATTCCACCTGGTGTTATCGTTTTCTGCGATATGGATGGAACCTTGGTGGATACCGATTATGCAAACTATCTGTCCTACAGGGAGGCGGTTATTGAAGCAACGCGCGGAACGCAGGATGTTGATTATACCGATGAGAGGCTCAACAGAGAGAGATTGAAGAAACGACTACCATCACTAACTGATTCGCAATTAGAAGTGATTGCTGCTCTCAAATCCGAGTATTTCAAGGAATTTCTCTCAGATACGAGATTGAACAACGCACTAGCACAAATAATCTTCAAGCACCGCAACAAAAACACAATAGTCTTAGTGACGCGTTGCCGAGAAAAGAGAGTCGTGCAAGTTTTAGAATATCACAAAATGCTTGATTGCTTTACTCGATTGATTTGCTATGAGTCTTTGCCAAAGGTCGGATTATCGAATAAATATGAAAGCGCCATGAGCTTGATGAGGGCTAGGCAAGAGTCTGTCCTTATATTTGAAAACGACAATACCGATATTGAAGAAGCAATGCTCGCCGGAGTGCCTAAAAGGAATATCTACAGAGTTATGCCTAAACTGACTGAGTGTCATGAACCAATTTGAAATTAACGCCAACGATTACTTAGTCAGGCGTACGATGGCATTTTATCATGTATCGTACACTAGAATGGGGAATCCGGGCAATCCAAACTATCTTAATGACCTGAAAAATACATACAACAGTTTCTCAAGCAGCAAGTTGCGTTCTGCCGTTAATGAATTACAGCAGACTCTAAAAACTGATCTACCGCAGATACTCCAGTCGCTGAGTTTCAGCGAAATGGTCGTGTGCATCGTACCTAGAGCAAAAGCAGAAAGCGATTACCATGCAAATCAACAACTATTTCGGACTACAGTACAAACAGTAATTCGTCAGATTCCTAGCTTTGTTGACGGAACCAGCTATTTGCGTCGGCATACTGACACCAAAACTACACACTTTCGCAGACCAATCCCAAATTATACGAATGAAGGGCCAGAGCCATATCCGGGAATTACAGAAGAGACCTGTGAGATATCGCCAAATATTAGAGACAATGATATTCTGCTCGTCGATGATATATACACTCCTGATGTTAATATAGATGAAGACGCAATCAATACCCTTTTCAGGGCGGGTGCGCGCACGGTAATTTTTTATGCTGTTGGGAAAGTTTAAGGGGAGCGCATCATGAAATTCACAGATAATGCCATAAATGTGATGACAGCTAGGACTTACAAAGGCATTGGGAAGGCATGGATAACAAAGAATCTTTTCACACCTAAGACTGAAGCCGAAATTGTGCAATTGCTGAGCAATTCTCCCAAGGTCGATGGCCAGATAACAATCGATGAGTTCAATAGGGAAAAGTCTCATTTAAAGGATGTGCTCGCTGAGTCAAAGGGTTCGATTGATGGTGTGGTCGCACTAGGTGACGCAGATTTTCCGCCCATTAGAGGGGTTGTAAAAAATAGCGAAAAGCCAATATTCCTTTTTTATTGTGGTGATTTATCGCTTTTAACATCAGAGAGCAAAAATGTTGCTGTTATTGGCTTATTGAACCCTGATCAAGAAATAAAAAATGTTGAAAGAGAACTCGTTGCAGGCTTGGTAGAAAATGGTGCAGTAATAGTAAGTGGTTTGGCTTTAGGCTGCGATACTATTGCACACAGGCAGGCGCTGGATTCAAAAGGCCGCACTGTGGCTATTTTGCCCGGCCCTCTAAATGATGTCATTCCGGCAAAGAATCGCGCGCTGGCAGAAGAAATTGTAAAAAGCAACGGGTTGTTGATTTCCGAGTACCTGACTAGCGCCAACTCGAAAATGGAAATGAGTGGAAGATATCAAGAAAGAGATCGGCTTCAGGCTCTTTATAGTAATTCGATTGTTCTGTCTGCCAGTTATGCAAAAAACGATATTGGCAACGATAGTGGATCTAGGTTGGCAATGGGATACGCAAAAGATTATTCAATCCCTAGAGTCGTAATTTATGACAAACAATATGACGCTAACAATCCAATGTATGACTTAAATAGGCAAATTCTTGGCGAAGATTCCAATATATTGTTGGCGAATAGGCACAACTCGTCATCTGTGGCGCGCGATATTCTGTTACTGAAGCCAAAGATTGCCAAAAAGCAGCCAGTTCAGCAGAGCATGTTTTAGAGCTGCTGCAATGAATTGCATAACAAGGCGCTCGTTCGGACGCAAACTCAGTGTTATGCGCACAGGTGGCGCGCCATGTCGGTAAAGATTAATCTATATA
The DNA here is from genome assembly GCA_002731985.1 of Nitrospinota bacterium. Lineage (GTDB taxonomy): Bacteria > Nitrospinota > Nitrospinia > Nitrospinales > VA-1 > Nitromaritima. Next base: position 1,916 of record PCCT01000010.1, on the reverse strand, counting down.
GATGAAAGTATCTGAAATTCTTCGCTTATTAAAAGCAGATAGCGGGTACTGTTAAATTGCACCGAAAAATGACCCACCATTTGCACTGAAAACTGACCCACCTATTGCCTACCGATGCAGCCAGCTAGTCAGCGTGCTCTCTCAACTCCGCCAACTTAGCACTGGTATCAGCCCGCTTCTGTCGAGTTTCACTACCGTGCTTTGTATGTGCGGCAGCAACGAAAGCCCGTGCTTCCGTCGGGCATAAGTTCGTCTCATGACGATACTGTAATTTACGCGGCAGATGTTGCGCCATGGCGGTTGCGAAAATACGAAAAGCAGTAATTAGTGTTTTTCTATATGAGCAAAGAAGTACCATGGTGGTTTCTTATCTTCAGTGGAACCAACGTGCTCGAAGCGCGCAAGTTTTAACTCGCTTTCACTCAGGTATTCTCCAAGTCCTTCAGAAAGAGTTTCTCCTGTTGGTATACCGAATTGGAGGTTCTCACTGTACTGGTATTTTATCCCCCTAAGCATGGCCTTGCTGATTTTCTCGAAAGGTGGATTGCCTTGAATAAGGTCTTGGGAGAAAAAGTCAGCGCCAACTACGCTGCCTGTGGGTAAAGATGCAATCAGATTAAGGGTGTCGCGAACGGCCTCTTCAACCAAATACATTGTGACACCTTCCCAAAGGACATAAGTAGTTAGGTTTGGGTTGAACCCAGAGTCCAGCAGTGCTTCCAACCAAATTTCCTGGTTGAAGTCAGTCTCAACGAAGGTTACATGATCATGAGCAACTTCAGCTAACTGGAGTGCTCGTTTTTTTGCGTTAAGTGTTGGAGGCATATCAACTTCGAAGCATTTGATGTCCGCGCCTTCTGGTAAGTTATAACAGCGGGTGTCAAAACCTGCACCCAATACGACTAATTGAGTTGCGGGATTATCCTCTCTGCTTAGGACGTCTTGAATGGATTGATTAAAAAAATGGGTGCGGTGTGACATCATGGTCATTAGGGTCGAAGGCCGAGGGCCTGGATAAGCAAAAAACCCCCTTTAAAACCGCTGAGTTTGACGCAGAACCCTAATGTATCCAAAAATAGGAAGCGAACGATTCCGCCAAAAACCGGAGTATGGTGGGCTATTTTATAGGCAACCTCGTCTTTATAGGTTCCCGCCACATGCATTGCTAGTCTGCCTCCAAAAGGCTCATTGGCTGTGCCGGATATATTCTGCGGGATGACAATTCGGCGGACGCGCCAGGTGTAAATAACGAATCCACAAATAAGTAGTGGCAGTGCCAACACTACTAATAATCCGAAAATTAATGCACGCATAAGTAAATCCTTGCTTCTATTAGGGTAAGGTCAGTGTAACGACCGTGTTTGTAGACACCCCTCCAGCTACATTCAGTCCCAGCGGCCCATTCCAATTCCAAGCCTCGCCCCAGTTTTCCCCATCTGCAGAGTTATATAATGCTATTAAAGCCTCTCGCTCAATTTGAGGAACCTGAGAATAGGACACACCTGCCAGTGAAATAAGCAGAAAGGAGACAGCTGTTAAGGTAAGGTGCTTCATTGCGATTCTTTTTATACCTAACCGTTCGTCCAATATAGTATGTATAGGGGTGCAATGGAACCTACTTGGACAAGTGGGGGTGGTGGATATTCTAGGTAGCATTACACTGGGTGCATGTCACACGCCCACCGAGAGTTAGGAATGTGGTCACGGGATTGGCAGGATCATCCAATAATGTTGTCTTCAAGATGTTTGAGACGTTTTTCTTTTTCAGCCTGTGCCTCAGCTTGTTCAGCGCGTTCTGTCACCATCTCAGCCTTTACTGCCTTAGCCTCCAGCTCGTCTGCATACTTTAAAGCATCATCAAGCGACTCAAATAATTTTCCATCACACTCAAAGTTATCGAATAACTCATTACGTGC
>PCCT01000009.1 GCA_002731985.1 Nitrospinota bacterium | reverse complement strand
TACAAACGTGCCGTAGGTTTTGGCCAAGTCCTTCATGCACTCGACGGCTTGTTCGCCTTTCACCTGCACCACTCCATTCACTTCAGTCTGATGTCGCTGATAAATTCCAGGGACGAATCCATCGGCAATCCCTTCAACGAGATGGTCACTTACTTCGTGGCAGGAAATGATTGCCGACTCTGAAGGTTCCATGGCGAATATTTTTATATCCGGGTTGTGGTGTTCTCGCAACGCCTGACCCACGCCGATAAGGGTGCCGCCAGTGCCAACGCCTTGGAGGATGGCGTCAATCGTAACATTCTGAGGAATTTGGTCGATGATTTCTTGTCCGAGCCATTTGCAGTTTTCCTCAACGTTCCATTCACTGTCGAATTGCAGGGGAGACCAGAACTTTTTCTTTTTGCTGAGTTCCCTTACGTACTCAAGAGCCTCGTTAGCCTGGTAATGCCCTCTCAACCGAACTTCTGCCCCAAAAGCCTGAGAAATGGCTATGCGTTCGTTAGTATAGCCTTCCGGCATGATGACCAGCATTTTGTAGCCCTTCGCTGCTGCGACAAGAGAAAGGGCGTTTCCCGTGTTGCCGCTTGAAGCCTCGACAATTGTCATACCATGTTTCAGCAGACCCTCTTTTTCGGCGCGTTCCACAACATATTTGGCCAGCCGTGCTTTGATCGACCCGGAAGGGTTCAGGTATTCGCATTTGACAAAAATTCCGTCAAGGCACAGTAAAGGGGTATTGCCTATGGCGTCCAGAATACTTTTCGAGAGACCTGGCATAAGGGAATATTTCTTGTACGGTGGAAGATGTTTTAATATATTGCGTGCCGATGGATGGGATCAACCTCTAAGGGTATTTTTTTTGATGGACTTGGCCATTAGTTTCAGCCTTTGCGCGTTTTTTGCTTTTTGTGCTTTGCGGGAAGTGTTGAGGGTCTTTTTTCGCCTGAAGGTTCTCGGGTTGTTGAGAATCCACTCGGCATCCAGTACGCATTTTTCACGACCGGTACGGTTGAGTTTTCGGTACTCAATTAGCAGGTTCTTTTCTGATTTATCGGTGGTGATAAGGTGATCATTCCTCAAGCCTTTGAAGACGATCCTCCCCTCTTCGAGTCCACCACCGATCACCTCCATTTTGCGTGGAGTTGATGGTGTTTTTTCCACATCGGGAGTCTTAAGGTCCTCCAGTGTCATCGGGGTGATCAGCAACCGGTCAAGCGAAATATTTCCCAATCGTGCCAACTTAACCAGCACCGCCACTGGGGCGTCACGTTCACCTGCCTCATAACGAACGTACGTGCGGAATCCGATATCCAGTACATCAGAAATCGTCATCTGCGTACAGTTGAGGTTTTTTCTGATGGTTTTTAAATTTTGCGCTAGTACTGTCATGCTCAAATATCCCTTTTTATAAATAATTTTGAACTTTAAAGACTATCAAGCCAGTTCAACACCATTTTTTCTGAGGAATTTGTACGCTTCGTCGATCCAGTAGCGCTCCTTTTCCAGCTTGTAACCTGGAAGGTCTTTGGATGAGCCGATAAGGGACTTCATTTGACTTATCGCTTCCTCCTTCTTGCCGCGTTTATCTAACAGGTTTGCGTAATAGTAGTAAGCTTTAAAGAAGTGGAAAGAATTGATTACTTCCTGATAAGTTTCCAAAGCTTTGTCTTCAAGTCCCGCTAACCGGTAACACTCTGCCAGACCAAAGATGGCGTTACCGTAGTCATATTTTTTGTCAATTTTAACCAACTCCTCAAGTGCTTCGGCTGATTCCTCATAGCGCCCCAATCCATGATAAGCCTTGGCAAGACCATAGCGAGCTTCGTCCGATTCAGAGTCTTTTTCAATGGCTTCTTTAAACTGAGGAACCGCCTGTTCATAATTTTTTTGCTCCAGATAGGTGTGACCTAGTTTCTCGTAATGATAAGCCTTGTGAAACTTACCTATCATATCCTTGAGTTGCAAGGTTTCCTCAGTCTCCACTTCCCTGGTATTGTTTTTGGTTGTTGGTGTTCGCAGGATAGTCGGACGCGGCATGCCACCGCTCGCCTTTACCTTCACGGTAAAATAATAGGCAACAGCACCCACTGGAAAGAGGACCACCATAATGATGATCCAAATAAAATGTTCTTTGCGTTGTATGCAGTCAATGCACATCCAAACCATGAACACCAATGCTAATGTGATTATAATATCCATTATATAAACGACTCGCTTGAATTGTGTTGTGTTGAAAGGAGCAAACTTAATTTAAAAGGATTATATCCCTTTTTTCTCAAGGATATGATTATGTTCATCTAGCACCATAACCTTGGGAGTACATTTTTCCTGATCTGTATCCATAATACCATAAGCAACAATAATGATGCGATCATTTATCTGAGCGAGCCGAGCGGCGGCTCCGTTTATCGATATAGCCCTGCCGCCCCTTTTTCCGGGAATAACGTAGGTGACGAACCGGTGGCCATTGTTGATGTTAAAAACGTGTACCTGTTCATAGATAGAAATTCCTACCTCATCTAACAGGTCTTCGTCAATTTCGATACTTCCCTCATAATCTATCAGTACGTCGGTCACCCGTGCCCGATGGAGCTTGGATTTCAGCATGGTTCGTAGCATTATGTTCTCTCTACAATACGGTTGTCTATAAGGCGGGCGTTACCGACCCGCACGGCTAGTGCGATGAGTGTTTTTGATCTGATTTCTTTATGCTCAGAAAAGTCTTCAGGGTCACAAACAGAAATATAATCCACTTCTGTTCCATTTCTCTTTTCTATCATTTGCCGGATCTTGTTGCGTATGGTTTCGGTTGAACGCTCCCCTTGTTCAATGCTTGTTTGAGCAGTTTCCAGCGCCTGTGAAAGTGATCGCGCTGACAGGCGACCTTCTTCAGATAAATACCTGTTCCTGGAACTCATGGCGAGTCCGTCATCCTCCCTCACAATCGGTTTGCCAGTAACTGTGACATTAAGATTCAAATCACGGACCATTGTTCGGATCACTTCCAGTTGTTGGCGATCCTTTTCTCCAAAAAAAGCTGTGTCCGGATTTACGATATTAAACAGTTTCAGGACAATGGTTGTGACTCCGCGAAAAAAACCGGGCCGACTTTTACCACACAGATATTTAGTTTTATTATCTACTTCGACAAAGCTTTGAAATCCATCAGGATACAAATCCTCCTTTGTGGGAAGGAATAAAACATCAATGTCAGCGGAACGCAACACTTCCTTGTCTGCCTCAAGAGTACGTGGATATGATCCCAGGTCCTCATCAGGCCCAAATTGTGTAGGGTTGACAAAGATGCTGACCACAGTTGAGTCACATTCGGTGATCGAAGCTTTGATGAGGCTCAAATGGCCTTCATGGAGACAACCCATGGTAGGGGTGAGTCCGATGACTTTACCCTCGTCACGAATCCGACGGCTCCAGGTTTTCATTTCCCCAATGGAGGTGATAATTTCCATCATTAAATATATATAAAGCGCCCACTCATTGTTGAGGCGCGTCGCTCACTGATTTAAGATTGTGAGTTTTGGATTTATAAGAGTGCTCTTCGTCCGGGAAAGTTTCATCACGTACTTCCTGAATGTAGGAACTCACAGCTTTTTTTACTTTGTCACCGAGACAGGCGTATTGCTTGACGAACTTTGGAGAAGAGTCCATCCCTAGTCCAAGCAGATCATGCAGTACCAGTATTTGCCCATCGCATTGAACGCCCGCACCAATACCAATCGTGGGAACCTTGATGTCCTGGGTTATTTCACCCGCCAGGTCATCAGGAATTCCTTCAAGAACGATCGCGAAAACTCCTGCTTCCTGAATTTTGCGGGCATCCTGCTTGATTTTGCGCGCATCTTTATAATTCTTTCCTTGAACGCGATACCCGCCAAGCTTGTTGACCGATTGAGGGGTGAGGCCAATATGCCCCATAACTGGAATTTCGGCATTCGTCAGTGCCTGTATTCGTCCCGCCATTCGTGCACCGCCTTCAAGTTTTACAGCCTGGGCACCCGCTTCCTGAATGAATCTGCCAGCATTGGTGATGGCTTGTTCATCAGAAACCTGATAAGACATAAACGGCATGTCTGCTACCAGCAGGGCGTTGTGACAACCCCTGTTAACCGCTCGAGTATGAATGATCATTTCCTCCATGGTCACAGGAAGTGTTGTTTCAAGTCCCAGAGAAACCATGGCAAGGGAATCTCCCACAAGGATGATATCGAGATCAGACGTATCCAGCAGTCGGGCAAAGCTATAATCGTAGGCAGTGAGCGCTACAATTTTTTTTGAAGAAAATTTTCGCTCCATAATCATGGGAACGGTTTTTTTATTCTTATTCACTGAGACACCTTTTTTAATATGTATTCACAAGAAAACCAGGGGAGCAACAGCCCTTAAAAATTTACCGGCGGTCCAACAAAAATGCCCGCCGACAGGAGGCCGGTGGGCGGAAAGATTTCTACAAATCATCGGTACGAGTTTTTATACATAGCTTGAGGCCTTCATGAGGTCCTCAGCTCAACCTGCACGACTTATTCTCGAAAAACTTTCACCGTCACGGTCCGGTCAGGATCCAAGCGGATTGAAATACTCCCTGCCTATTCTATGGCTATTAATCTTGATTATCAACTGTTCAAGATCACATTTTTTCTCCACGAAATCAATTTCATTGGTATTGATGACCAGAAGCGGAGTCTCTGAATAGTAAAAGAAGAAATTATTGAAGGACTTATTAACATTATCCAGATAATCCGGGTCCATAAAAACTTCATACTCGCGTCCCCTTTTTTCTACACGCGAACGCAGTATATCGGTGCTCGCCTGAAGAAAAATCACAAGATCCGGCTTGGGAACTTTGNNGTTNAACAGGGAGTATATCTGATCGTAAAGCTTGAGTTCCTGATCCTTCAAATTGAGCGCGGCAAACANCCGGTCTCTCTGAAATAGATAGTCAACAAGGACAACAGAACTGAACAGGTCCCTTTGAGCNAGTCCCATATATTGGCTGTAACGGTTCAGTAAAAAAAATACCTGGGCCTGAAAGCCGAAAGATTCTCGGTCCTGATAAAATTTGCTTATAAACGGATTCTCCTCATCCATTTCACGAATGACCTGCGCATCGAACTGTTTTCCCAGTAAGTTCACCAGAGAGGTTTTGCCGGCTCCTATACAGCCCTCAACCGCGATAAACCTTGGCTCGAGTAATTGTGCAGTCATAATAAAGTACCCGTTAAGAGCGTATGGTTCAAAAGATTAAAATCTGGAGTTTAGCTAACTGAAGCGAAAATTTCCTTGATAGCCAATTTCAACTCAGTCAGACAAGGCGATTTTACCACATGGGCATGGGAGGACCAGACCTGAAAATTCTGTTTACAGCGACCCGATGAGGTTCCCAGAATAACGGGGATTTTTAAGTTATTCTCTGACAGTTTTTGCATGAATTCAATGCCATTAAGTTCTGGAGAGTGATTCCCAATCGCGATCAAGTCCGGGTTGTCATTTTTAATGATTCCCAGAGCTTCGTCTTCGCTGGACGCGAGAAAAACACTATAGCAGTCCCCAATCAATCCCTCTTTATAAAGGAGCCTCGTATCCTCGTCACCCTCGAATACTAATATCTTTTTCATAAGTCACATCACAGGAAACAAGTTCAGATCAGATTCAAGATAAAATGGAACATGCGAATGGACGTATCAGTCGGTATAGGTTTTAATACAATCAGGTAGGATTTGCAACGGTAAACAAGTCTGGCAATTAATCTCTTTATTTGTTCATGTTTACAAGTTTTTTTCTTGTAGTGCCATCTATCAGCATCAAATGACTTTTCGATATATCTGGAGGTATTTGTCTGCAGTAACCGGCCAGCTAAAATCCTCTGCGAAGGCATTTTTTATAAGCTTTTTCCAGGCTGATTTGGTTTGGTACAGGGTCAAGGCCTTGCGTACAGTTTCAATTAATGCTTCCTTCTCGTATCCATTGAACTTGAATCCACTTCCCTTACCTGATTTTGGCTGGTATTCCTTCACTGTGTCGTGTAGGCCGCCAACGGCACGTACTAGTGGAATGGTCCCGTATCTTAGCGCATACATTTGTGTGAGCCCACAAGGTTCGTATCGGGAAGGGACCATAAAAATATCGCTTCCGGCTATTACTTTGTGCGACAAAGTTTCATCGAACTCGAAGCGGACTCCGCACTTTCCTGGATATTTCTGTTGTGCCGATTGGAAAAACTTTTCATAATCTTGATTTCCCGTTCCCAACAAGACAAACGCCGCTCCAAAGTTTATTATTTCGTCCAGTGCCTCCATGACCAGGTCTATCCCCTTCTGTTCAGAGAGACGCGTGACCATTCCAATGATCGGTGTACTTTCGGGAACCGTTAAAGAGAAAGTTTTCATCAGGTCTCGTTTGCATTTGAGCTTTCCCTTGATATTTTTGGAAGAGTAATTAGTGATAACTTTTGAATCCGTTTCAGGATTCCACTCTTCGTAGTCAACTCCATTGAGGATACCGGTTAGGTCTTGCTCTCGAAGCTTCAATAATCCTTCCATACCACAGCCCAATTCAGAGGTCATGATTTCCTTGCTGTAGGTCGGACTCATAGTGGTCAACAGGTCGGCGTACACCAGCCCGCCTTTCATAAAACTGAACTGATTATAAAATTCCAGGCCATCTTGAGAGAATAAGGAATCAGGCAGTCCTGTAAGATTCATAGTTTCGGCATCGTAGTTCCCCTGATATGCCAGGTTATGAATGGAAAATATTGTGCGAATGGATTTAAAATTTTCGTCCTGAGCGTATTCCAACTTCAAGTACACAGGGACAAGTCCGGTGTGCCAGTCGTTTAAGTGAATGATGTCTGGATAAAAAGAGAGGGCTTTGCAGGATTCCAGAATCGCACGGCAGAAGAAAATAAAACGATCTGCGTTATCAGGATAGTCGGTTCCCTGAGTGCCATAGATTCCATCGCGGTTGAAAAAGAAATCATTCTCCACCAGATAAACGGGCACCTTTTCCGCAAGGGTACTTTTTGACAGGCGGACTGTATGAGTTTTAACTCCGATGGGAATATTGAATTCAATATCAAGCGGGTCAATTTTCTTTTTGCAGTCAGT
>PCCT01000008.1 GCA_002731985.1 Nitrospinota bacterium | reverse complement strand
GCCAATGCCGCGAGCATTGCAGTCTATGAAGCGATCCGCCAGTTAGGACCATGACTCGACAACTGCTGGGTATCGTGATTCGAGAATTAATTCTATAAGGAAATATCTGTCAAATCATCTTCATCGAATAATTCCTGGAGCATCTCCCGGTCACTGTTCTTGGTATTTTCCTCGTTCTTGCGATCAATATAACCATTGACCCGCTGAAGGAATTCGTCGCTAACGTTTCTCATCACGACATGAGTCATAGTCACCTCCCTGCCAAAACGCTCCAACAGCTCACCAAAACAGGCATTGAGAAATGGCGTGAGTAACGAATTGACCCCCTTAAAATCTACCTCAACACTGGCGCCTTTTACCAATTCAGGTGATATCAAGTGCAACACTTTTATCCCATCATCAATAGAGGAGCAGTTTTCCCCCACCGTTTTTTCCAGATAGATCCGCAACGCCATGTAAGCTCCTTATAATTAAAACTTTCCGATCAATTCCCAACCTTAACACAATAAAACAATCACATTTCTAAAAGTTTCTGACTTCAATATTCACAAAATCCTCCAATAATTACAAACTTTCCAAATTCGCCAAAATCTCAGAAAATGAGCCTCAAATAGACCTCAAATAGGGTGGAATTTTCATTAAAAAATGGTACAACTTACCTTGTCAGGTCAATCATTTTTTATACATTGGTAAAATATTTTTACCTGCAGGTCATAAAAACAACCAATCGTGCCTCCGCACATTCACCAGAGTTTTTCCATCATTATTTAAAAATCACAATTCAATGGAGTCTATGATGACAGAAAGGGATAAAATCCTGAAAAGTATTTACGATGCTGTTGATGAAATGAATGAAAAGTTCGTTAAGGTTATTAATTCGCCAATGAGCCGTTGACCTTCCCAATACTCTGATGCAAAAAGCTATATTGATTGGTGTCGACTTTCCCAGCCACGGTTCTACCCCGATGGAAATCGCCATGGAAGAACTCAAGGGCCTTGCCGAAACCGCCCAATACAATCCCATTGCAATAATTTCCCAAAAATTAACGGCGGTTAACCCAAAAACATTTATTGGCAAAGGTAAAGTAGAAGAAGTCGCTGAGGTAGTTAATCATAATTCGGCAGACATCGTTATTTTTGATGACAACCTTTCCCCGGCTCAAAACAAAAATCTCGAAAACATATTCAAGTGCAGGGTGATTGACAGGTCATGGCTCATCCTGGAAATATTCGGCAATCATGCACGCACTCGCGAAGCCAAAACCCAGGTGGAGTTGGCCAGCCTGAAATACGCCTTACCGCGATTGACCAAAATGTGGGGCCACCTTTCCCGGCAAAGAGGCGGTATAGGAATGAAGGATGTAGGAGAAACACAGATCCAGTTGGACCGTCGCCTTATCCGTAACCAAATCACAAAACTTGACCGTAAACTGAAACAAATTGACAGCGAGAAAAAAACTCAAAGAAAAAGCCGTCGAAATGCTTACAAAGTCGCCCTTATTGGTTACACCAACGCTGGAAAATCCACTCTCATGAACCAATTGACCGGAGCGAACGCTCTCGTAGAAAATAAATTATTTGCCACTCTCGATCCCACCATCCGAAAAATCAAAAAGAACTTTCCATTTCCCGTTATACTTTCAGATACCGTGGGGCTTATCGACAAACTACCGCATGACCTTATCGCTTCCTTTAAAAGCACTCTGGACGAGGTAAGAGACGCTGACCTCCTTCTAAGAATGGTGGACATCAGCGATTCAAATGCCAACCGACAAATTGAAACCACCAACAAAGTGATCAACGAACTTGGTGTTGAAGATACCGATTCACTACTGGTGTTTAACAAGATCGACAAAATAGGCGATCCGGAAATTCTTAAGGCCCACGTTCAAAGAAACACGGAAGCTATCTGCGTTTCCAGTAAAGATGGAATCGGACTTGATACTCTTCGCAGTGCGATCGTCAAATGTTATGAAAGCAAACTCTCCCCTTATCGGGTGAACATCGATTACGAACACGCACGGGTGATTCCGCAGATCCGAAAGCACGTCGTCATTACAAATGCGGATTACGAAGAAAAATTTATTCGCCTGCACTTGAGACTGCCACCCGGAGGGAAAGAAAAAGTAAACGAAATTCTCAAGCAAGCCAGACAGTCGGCCTCAGTCAGGCGGGAGTGAGCTTGGTAAAACTGGTTGCGACGACTAAATGACTATGAGCTTCACATGCTTTACCGCTATGCGTTTTTTCCCATGCGGCTTATTGAAAAAGATATCCACCTTCAAATCTTCTTCACGGCCTTCCCGCTTAATGATTATTCCCGCGCCAAACTTTGGGTGCAGAATTTTCGTCCCAACAGAATAAGAGGCATCCGAACTTTCCCTTGAAAACGAAGGTGCGGAAATTTCGTTGTACGCGCTTCCAACCGTCGTTGATACCTGGTAGCGAGGAACCTCGGTTCGACTCTCGTTGACCATCACGTCTGAAGGGATAGCCATCAAAAACTGCGATGCCGGATAATTGAAGGTACTTCCATAAATCCTTCTCATGCGTGCGTTACTGATAAATAGTTTCTTCTTCGCGCGGGTGATACCGACATAGCACAAACGCCTTTCCTCTTCATATTCATCCGGATCAGACATCGAGCTGGCATGCGGCAGGAGTCCGTCTTCCAGTCCAACCATATATACGGAATCGTATTCCAGCCCCTTACAGGTATGAAGAGTCATCATTTGCAATACACCCCGAGTATCATCAATCGAATCAGCATCGGCAACCAGAGCCGTAGTATCCAGGAAGTCCTGCAAACTATCTCCTCTCTCCTCCGATTGCTGAACTGCGGTGAACAGCTCGTTGATTATTTCTACCCTATCTTTACTTTCGCGGGTGCCTTCTTTTTCCAGCATTGCGGAGTAGCCGGTACGCTCAACAATCTCACGAAACAAATCGATGTAAGCGCTGTTTTCATAGACCGCGTGTAATCCATCCATTATCTCAAGGAAATGGAAAATCTTGTTTGCCGCTCCAGACGCTACCCACCGGGAAGGTCCCACCTCCCGCAAACCCTCCATAAAAGTTATCCCTTTGCTATCGCTGTATGCGGTCACCTTTTCCAGAGAAGTCTTACCGATTCCTCGAGTAGGCACATTGATTATGCGACGGAGCGAAACGGAATCTGCCGGATTAATAATCACTCGCACGAACGCGAGCACATCCTTGATCTCTTTACGTTCGTAAAAACGGAATCCGCCAATCAACCGATAGGGGATGTCCGACCTTCTTAAAGCCTCTTCCATAACGCGGGACTGTGCGTTGGTGCGATAGAGCACAGCCATGTCGTTAAACAGAACTCCTTCTTCCTGATTATGCTTTACAATACGCTCGCATACCGACCGGGCTTCGTCTCCCTCGTCCTCAGCGCGATAGTAAACAATAGGCTCACCCTTCTCGTTTTGAGTCCACAAAGTTTTTTCTTTCCGGTTATGATTTTCCGCCACCACCCCGGCGGCGGCTTTCAGGATGCTCTGGGTCGACCGATAATTTTCTTCCAGCTTGATCACAGAAGCATTCGGAAAATCTTTTTCAAAATTCATAATATTTTCAATGTCCGCCCCGCGCCACCGGTAAATACTCTGGTCATCGTCGCCCACCGCGCAAACATTCCCGTGTGTGGACGAAAGCAGTCGAATCAATTCGTACTGCGTCGCGTTTGTGTCCTGAAACTCATCAACCAGAATTTGCCGGAACTGATTACTGTATCGCTCCAATATCGGTGCTGACTTTTTAAGCAGACGCACTGCCATGATCAGCAGGTCGTCAAAATCCAATGCGTTACTTTTTTTCAATCCCGCCTGATAAAAAGGATACACCTCGGCGGCCTTCATTTTGGCGCCAAAAGGAAGATCGTCTGTATCAATATCAGCGGGAAAAAGAAATTCGTTTTTGAATCCACTGATATGATTGAGCAATGCCTTGGGTGTGAACGCATCTGTGTTGATGTTAGCGGACTTCATACACTGCTTCATCAGGGATAACTGGTCGCCCGCGTCGTAAATAACAAATTCTCTGGGGTAACCCAGTTCATCGATATGTTTTCTCAGAAACCTCAGGCAAAAAGAATGGAACGTGCTTATCCATGGGGAAGATCCGCCGCCACTGGAGAGCATGTTTCGCACACGCTCTTTCATTTCACCAGCGGCTTTGTTGGTGAAAGTGATCGCCAGAATATGATCAGGATGCATTCCCAGTTGAATAAAATTTGCGATACGCGATGTGATGACCCGTGTCTTTCCCGAACCCGCGCCAGCGATAACCAGCAAAGGACCTGCCTTGTGCTGTACTGCTTCTAATTGCTGGGGATTTAATGATTCAAGATTCATGAACGTGGAAGAACTCTATTGAAGTCGGTTGAAAAAAGAACGGCGCTCTTTCGAACGCACCGAAAAAACGCCGCTCAACAACCGCTACAACTTACTCTTTTTTGGAGGTTAGGAAAAGATCAAAATTCCTTTTTCCTCCATGAAACCGTTGGACTGCCAAGGCTACTCTACGCATAATATTGTAGTTGCCCGATTCATCGGGCGCTTTTATAACCGCCCGATATCCACCCTCCTGTCATCTAATTCTAGTGAAAGGGGGACGGGAATCGNGCAACNACACGAACCTAATCAACTCATGATTTGCTCTGGGAAAGGTTCGAGGATCACGTCCATCGTCAAAGTTTCTCCCCCGCGCACCAGCTTGAGNGACACCTTTTCACCGGCGGGAGCATAAACTACCTCCTTGGGAAGTTTCCTCGAACTGTTTATCGAATGNCCGTCAAACTCCACNATCACATCGTTCTTTTTNAANCCTGCTTTGTAAGCAGGACTATCGGCAACCACTTCCCTGACCAGAGACCCCTGATCAACAGTNAGACTCAGAGATTCCTTATTNGCCAGGGTAATATCCTGCACCGANACCCCAAGCCAACTGCGAGTCACCTNGCCATCNGCTTTAAGCTGAGGCACCAGTTTTTTCGCCAGNTCTATAGGCAATGAAAAACCTAGCCCCTGACCCATCTGCAACATAGCCGTGTTGATTCCTACCACCTCGCCTTGAGTGTTGATGAGAGGTCCACCACTATTACCCGGATTGATCGGCGTATCGGTTTGAATAAAGTCATCATAAGGCGTCGCGCCAAGCGACCTGCCCTTTGCGCTCACGATCCCTACAGTCACCGTGAGGTCCAAGCCGAACGGACTACCTATGGCCATCACCCAGTCCCCCGGTTTCATATCAGCAGACCTCCCAAGCGGAAGCACCGGAAGAGGAGTTGGTGCGTCTATCTTGATGAGAGCCAGGTCTGCGACCCGATCCATCCCAATCAACTTGCCTTTGAACAATCCACCACTGGACAATGCAATCTGGACGGAGTCCGAACCCTCGACCACATGAGCATTGGTCAGAATAAAACCGTCTTCATGAATGATGAACCCAGACCCTTCACCTCGTTGTCGAAATTTGTCAGAGCCGTGAGATTTCCCATCATGAGGTCTCATGTGAGAGGGGCTCCTATGCGGCATCCCAAACGGAGAGCCAAAACGAAAGTCACCATACCCTGGCGCAATTTTTTTCATAGAGCGAACATTCACCACAGCAGGACTCAACTTTTCCGCCAGATTGCGGAACAAAGTCCCGCCCACCGGAGAATTTTCTGATTGAGCCACAGCCGATTTCTCAGTCCACAGTTTTTCCACACTGGCGATGCCAGACCCCGTCATCACAAATACCGCCGCTAGAATTGCCACAAACAACAGACCACCTTTAATCCAGATACGCACATTCTTCATTAGAAATTTCCTCGATAAATTAGACAAACAAGTTTTCCTTGTGCGAAAAGAATAACACCGCGATCAGCGACCTGGATTAAAAGCAGATTAAATTTACATTAAGAAATTTTTATTTTGAGAGGAGAGAAAGGGGCAAATCAAACATGGAGAAAAACCACCTCCTCCAACCCCTCCTTGCAAGCCGCAGGTGCCCGCAGGGTAGAGGAGTTGGGGGAGGTGGTTTGAGGACTCTAGACCAAATGTTCCCACACAACAGAGGCGAGGGCTTGGGTGAACAGGGGTGAGCAGTTTAAGGACTCGGTGCGGAACAGTTTTAATTTTTTTGATTCAGCGTATTTTTTGAATTCAATATCTATATCGTACAGAATTTCGATATGGTCGCAGACAAAACCGACTGGAACAATGAGGACGGGTTTGGAACCGAGGCGGGCAATTCGGTCGAGGGTATTTTCTACGGTCGGACCTAACCATGGAACTGGAATCATTCCCTGGCTCTGATAAGCCTGATACCAGCGGAAGGGTTTAACGCGTTCTACAATCGCTTTAACTGTGCTGTCGTATTCTTCATCATAAAAATCGCCGTAGTCCAGCGACTCGGCGGGAATACTGTGAACTGTGAAAATGGTATGGACCTTGTCATGTCCCAGCGCGCGCATTTTTTCTATTGCGTCGTTGTATCTATTCGCAAACGCATCGATGAGGCTGGGTTGATTCGCCCAGGTCCCTATGAATTGAACCGGCAGGGTCCCTGCTGAGTGTTGGTCCAGAGCGTTATTGAGCGCATTGAAATAAAGTTTGGTGCTCCATGTGCTGTATTGGGGAGCAAGACACATGGCAAGGACCCGCTCGACACCGTCTGCTACCATTTGTTTGACGGCATCTCTAATGTACGGACTCCAATTTCTCATCCCGATATAAACTTTGAAGTTTCCTCCATCCTGATTGAGAAATTTCTCCAACTCTGCGGCCTGATCTGTAGTGATTTCAAGTAAGGGGGAACTGCCGCCGATAGCTTCGTAACGGTCGCGGATTATCTGGATGACTTCGGGAGAGGATTCGGTACCACTGCGAATATTTTTCAGGTAAAGAGGGATATCATCGACGCAAGTGGGTGCGCCGTGAGCCATGAGGATGACCGCCGTTTTACCGGCGGGTTGAGAATGCTCATTCATTGCTGTATTCGTGAACCATATCGACCACTGCTTTAACGTGGTCCACAGGGGTGTGTTGCAAAATACCGTGCCCAAGGTTGAAGATATGACCGGGTCGTCCATTCGCCCGCTTCATAACATCCATCACCCGCTCACGGATAACAGGTATGGGCGCGAACAGAAGTACCGGATCAAGATTGCCCTGAATGGCGCGGTCATGCCCAATCTGGTCCCATGCATCGTCCAGGTTGATCCGCCAATCAAAACTGACAACATCGCCACCCGCTTTGGAAACAATATTTAAAAGTGTTGAAGTTCCTGTGCTGAAATTGATTACCGGCACACCCGTGTCTTTGAGTCCGCTGATAATCCGTTGCGTGTGAGGCAGGATATATTTTTCGTAATCCTGCGGACTCATGCAACCGACCCAACTGTCAAAAATCTGCAACGCCTGCGCTCCCGCCTTGACCTGCATTTTCAGATAATCGATCAACATCGTGCAGACCTTGTCCATTAACATAGCCCACATTTCCGGTGCTTCAAACATCATGAGCTTGGTGTCTTTAAAATCTCTCGACTTGCCCCCTTCGATCATGTAACTGCACAACGTAAAAGGAGCGCCAGCGAATCCAATGAGCGGCATCTTTCCGGAAATTTGCTTTCGCACTTCACGGATCGCGTCGCCGACGAATCCGAGGTCTTCCTCAGCATTGACCGGGCGTAGATTTTCAATGTCCTTCATCCCTTTGACCGGACGCGGAATGACGGGTCCGTCCCCAGCCGTGAACTCCAGCCCGGTTCCCATCGGCTCAAGCGGTAAAAGAATATCCGCGAAGATGATCGCCGCGTCAACTCCCAGAACATCCAACGGTTGCAAGGTAACCTCTGCGGCGAGTTCCGGATTTTTACACATCTCCAGAAAGGTATATTTCTCCTTGAGGTCTCGGTAAGCTTTCATATAGCGTCCCGCCTGACGCATAAACCAGACGGGAGTTACATCGGTGGCTTCGCCACGGCATGCCTTCAAAAATCTAAATTCGTTTTCTTGTGTCATGTTTCTCTTATAAATGGGGTGGAATAATCCGTT
>PCCT01000007.1 GCA_002731985.1 Nitrospinota bacterium | reverse complement strand
TTATTTTGAATCGGCGTAAGAAGCGAAAAAAATAATTCTGTTTTTATTATATTAAGGAAATTATGTCGCGATCACTGAAAAAAGGTCCTTTTATTGACGGTCATCTGTCGAAGAAGGTTGATGAAATGAACCGCCAGGGGGACAGGAAAATTATCAAGACTTGGTCTCGCCGGTCGACAATCAGTCCAGACTTTGTTGGGCATACTATGGCAGTGCATAACGGGAAGAAGTTTATCCCGGTGTTTGTTACTGAGAACATGGTTGGGCACAAGCTGGGGGAGTTTTCTCCGACCCGAACGTTCAGGTCGCATGGCGGTAGGACTAAAAAAGCAGTTACTAAATAAAACGTTTATCAGGTATTTGATCAATGGATGTCAGTGCGTCATTAAAACATACTAAAACAGCACCGCAGAAAGCGCGACTGGTGGCGAAGCTGATTCACGGAAAAAACGTGAGTGACGCTATGAATATTTTGCAGTTTACGCGCAAAAAGGCGGCTCGGATTATACAGAAGCTTTTGAAATCGGCTCTCGCCAACGCGGAAGAAAACCACAAGGTTTTAGATGTGGATGACATGTTTGTCAAACACGTCACCGTTGATCAGGGCGTGGTCATGAAACGGACAATGCCTAGGGCAAGAGGCACGGCGAATACAATTCGCAAGCGATCGAGCAATATTTGCCTTGTACTTGGCGAAAAATAAAACAGGAGGTTTGCGTGGGTCAAAAAGTTCATCCATATGGATTCCGATTGGGAATCAACAAAACCTGGACATCGAGTTGGTATGCTCGGGGAGAATTTCCTGTTTTGTTGCTGGAAGATATCAAGCTCCGTCAGTACATCATGAAAACTCTGTCGCATGCGGGTATTTCGAGAGTTGAAGTGGAGAGGAGTGCTAATCGAGTGAGGGTTAATATCCATACGGCTCGACCGGGGATCATCATTGGCAAAAAGGGGCTGGAGGTCGACAGGCTCAAAGAAGAATTGCAGAAGATGATCAGCGGTAAGCAGGTGAGCCTGAATATCAAGGAAGTGCGCCGAGCGGAATTGGACGCCAATCTTGTTGCTCAAAACGTGGCGTTGCAACTCCAGAAACGAATTTCATTTCGCAGGGCCATGAAGAAAAGCGTGTTGTCTACGCTTCGGTTCGGAGCGCAGGGAATTAAGATTAGAGTTTCGGGTCGATTGGGCGGAGCGGAAATCGCCAGAAGTGAATGGTATCGGGAGGGTCGTGTGCCCTTGCATACCCTGCGTGCCGACATCGATTACGGAACGGCTCGCGCGAGTACTACTTTTGGAGTGATTGGCGTCAAGGTCTGGATCTATCGCGGGGATATTTTGCCGGGTAAGGCTGGCGAGGAAGCGCCGGTTGCCGCAGGTGGTAAGGAAAGAAAAAGGCGAAGCTAGAAACAGTGATAATGGATTCATCGGCAACTAGGCCGGTGTGTTGAGGTAATTATAATTTTGTAAGATCGGAGGATTTGCATCATGTTGATGCCTAAAAAAGTCAAATATCGCAAACGTCACAAAGGCCGGATGGGTGGGACGGCGTTTCGCGGTGGTAATTTAGACTTTGGCTCCTTCGGTTTGCAGGCGCTTGAGTGTGGACGCATCACGAACCGACAAATTGAGGCGGCGCGTATTGCGATGACCCGTTATGTAAAGCGCGGTGGCAAGATATGGTTGCGAATTTTTCCGGACAAGCCGATTTCTAAAAAACCAGCTGAAACCAGAATGGGAAAAGGTAAAGGCGGGCCGGAGTACTGGGTTGCTGTTGTCAGGCAGGGAAGGATGCTCTACGAGATGGAAGGAGTTCCTGAGGACATCGCTAAAGAGGCGTTTCGGCTGGCGCAACACAAGTTGCCTATCGCAACGAGGTTTGTTACCAAAAAATAACTAAGGCGCCATTTGCGGTGCAAAGGGAATTATGAAAGCGCAGGATATTAGAGAGCTTACAGAAAAAGAACGACGAGAGAAGATGGGCGATCTCGGTCAGGAATATTTTAATCTCAGGTTTCAATTGGCCACCGGCAAGATAGAAAACCCAAGCCGGCTCAGGTATATCCGCAGGGATATTGCCAGGCTTAAGACTATCCTCAGTGAGTCGGTCGGTGCGGAGTCCAAACCGGCAGGGCCCACTAAAGAAAGTGCTGATAAGGCTTAATCAAATTTGCTCTCCGAGTGATTTGGTAAACTAAGGAGTTTCATGAGTATTCAGGCAAATAAAAAGACCATGACGGGATTTGTGGTGAGTAATAAGATAGACAAAACGGTTGTCGTTCGGGTAGAGCGCAAGTTTTCTCATCCTGTTTTCAAGAAGGTTGTGAAGACAACCAAAAAGTATAAGGTGCATGACGAGAAAAATGAGTGTTTGGAGGGGGATTTCATTCGTATTCAGGAAACCCGTCCGCTCAGTAAGCAAAAGCGATGGCGGTTGCTTGATGTTATCACCAGAGAAAAAACGATAGAAAATGAAAAGGTTGCGCAGTCATGATTCAGTTAAGAACTGTATTAGATGTTGCTGATAATTCCGGAGCCAAGAAGATCCAGTGTATTAAGGTGCTGGGTGGTTCGGGTAGAAGGTACGCACGCATAGGCGATATTATAGTGGTGGCTGTCAGGGAAGCTGATCCGCGCAGTGCAGTGAAAAAGGGTGAGGTCAGGAAAGCGGTTGTCGTGCGAACGAGGAAAGAAATCCGCCGAACCAATGGTAGTTATATTAAGTTTGATACTAATTCAGCTGTGTTGATAAACGACAGTCGTGAGCCTTTAGGAACTCGTATCTTTGGCCCAGTGGCCCGAGAATTACGCGCCAGAAAATTCATGAGAATCCTTTCTCTTGCTCCCGAGGCATTGTGATGTCAGTTGTTGCGAAAAAATTCAATCTAAAAAAAGACGACATCGTTCAGGTTATCACTGGCAAGGAAAAAGGGAAGAAGGGCAAGATTCTGGCTCTGTTTCCTGAATCGTCAAGGGTGACTATCGAAAAACTTAATATGCTCAAGAAGCATACGAAGTCTGATGGCAAGTCACGACAGGGCGGTATTGTTGAAATGGAAGGATCTATGCACATATCGAATGTGCTCATAGTTTGTGATAAGTGTGGTAAAGGCGTTCGCATAAAACGCAAAAAACTTGAAGACGGCAAATGTGTGCGTGTTTGCAGAAACTGTGAAGAGGTCATCGATAGAGTTTGATATGGCAAATTTTAAAAAGTTATACAACGAAAAAGTTAAAGGCCAGGTTCAGAAAGAGTTAGGCCTTGGAAATGTGATGGAAGTTCCTCGTCTGGACAAAATTGTCTTGAATGTAGGGCTGGGCGAAGCTTTGCAAAACGGGAAAGTGATTGAGTCCAGTGTTGAGCAGTTGAAGTTGATCTCGGGGCAGTTGCCTGTTGTGACCAAGGCTAAAAAGTCAATCGCGAATTTTAAATTACGCGAAGGTGTACCCATCGGGGTCATGGTTACTTTGCGGGGAAACCGTATGTACCAGTTCTTTGAACGCCTGGTCAGTTTTGCTCTCCCGCGTGAAAGGGATTTTAAGGGTTTGCCTAAGAAGTCTTTTGATGGGCGAGGAAACTACTCGATTGGATTGAAAGAGCAGTTGATTTTTCCTGAGATTGACTACGATAAAATCGAGAAGATTCAGGGGATGAATATCACGATTTGTACCACCGCAAGAACGGATGAAGAAGGCAGATGCCTGCTCACCCAAATGGGATTGCCATTGCGGAAATAACTTGATTAACGGAAGCTCGATAGGGGCTTCCAGGTAGGAAGGGTGTTATGGCGAAAAAATCGCTGGTTGCTAAAGCGCAAAGAAAACAAAAGTTTCAGGTCAGGGAGTACAGTCGATGTCGACTGTGTGGTCGTCCAAGGGCATTCCTGCGTAAGTTTGGTATGTGCCGAATATGTTTCCGGGAGAGGGCGTTGATGGGCGAGGTTCCTGGGGTTACCAAATCCAGCTGGTAAACTGCTGGTTTAAGTTTAGGAGTTTAGTTTTGTTATGATGACAGATCCTATAGCCGATCTATTTACGCGCATTCGTAACGGTCTCATGGTGAAACATGATGCTGTCATAATGCCAAATTCGAAGATGAAAACCCGTATCGCTGAGATTTTAAAGGACGAGGGTTTCATTAAGAATTTCCGTGTCCGTGAGGATGACAAGCAGGGCCTTCTGAAAGTGTATTTGAAGTATCATAATGGCGATGCCGCCATTAGAGGAATTAAAAGAATTAGTAAACCGGGACGAAGAACCTATGTGCCTGCTAGAGGTGTTCCCAAGGTTTTGAACGGACTCGGAATTGCAATCATAACCACATCCTCCGGGGTCATGACCGATGAATTGTGTCGGGAAAAAGGTGTCGGCGGTGAAGTTCTGGGTTACATCTGGTAGATAGAAGGGTGTTATGTCGAGAGTAGGAAAACAACCAATTGTGGTTCCTTCGGGAGTCGAGTGTAAGTTAGATGGTGTGGCCTTGAAGGTGAAGGGTCCTAAAGGACAACTCAATAGAGACCTTCACCCGAATATGAAGGTCACGATTGAAAAAGATGTGATCACCGTGACGCGTCCTACGGATGGGCGGATAGACCGTTCTCTGCATGGATTAACGCGTACCCTTATCAATAATATGGTGGTTGGGGTGACTCAGGGATTTTCCAAAACCCTCAATATTGTTGGCGTGGGTTACAAGGTGGACTTGAAGGGTAAGGGTTTGAACCTGAGCTTGGGTTTTTCACATCCCGTCAACTACCCTGCGCCAGAGGGAATCGAATTTGATGTAGACAGTAAAAAGAATGTGATTGTCATAAAGGGAATGAATAAAGAAGCGGTTGGGCAAACCGCCGCCGAAATTAGAATGCTAAGGCCTCCCGAACCATATAAGGGTAAAGGGGTCATGTATGCAGACGAAAAAATCCGTAGGAAGGCAGGTAAGACCGCGGCAAGCGGAGGATAACCTGAATAAATATGAAGACTTCAAATAGAGAACGACTCAGAATTAATCGTAAGAGACGCGTGAAAAACCGTGTTCAGAGGAACAGGGAAAAGCTTCGCTTGACCGTGTTTCGAAGTGCCAAGCATATCTATGCGCAGATTATCAATGATATGGACGGAAAAACTTTGCTGTCCGAGTCCACCATGTCACCGGCATTTCGTGAGAAGTTGAAAAACGGAGGCAATGCCCAGGCGGCAACTCTGGTTGGAAACTTGCTTGGAGAAAAAGCGGTTCAGCAGGGGATTAAGGAAGTCTACTACGATAGAAATGGTTTTACCTACGCTGGCCGGGTCAAGGCTTTGGCTGATGGCGTGAGGGAAAAGGGCGTTAAGTTTTAAGTCGAAATTAAGTTTTAAATTAAACTGTTGAGTTGTCGATTTCATTGGAAAGTTCGGCCTGACAGCATCTTGGAGGCGATCATTGCGAGAGCAAAAGGAAGTTAAACAAGAATATGTTGACAAGGTAGTCAAGATCAACCGTGTGGCGAAGGTGGTCAAGGGAGGGCGAAGGTTCAGCTTTAGCGCTCTTGTTGTAGTTGGCGATCGCGAAGGTTCTATCGGTTGGGGGCTTGGTAAAGCAAACGAAGTGCCAGAGGCAATTCGTAAAGGTGTTGAGAGAGCCAAGCGAGACATGATCAAAGTTTCCCTGGATGGCGCTACTATTCCACACGAAGTGATCGGGGCCTATGGTGCGGGGCGAGTTGTTATGCGGCCGGCGTCCAGAGGAACAGGACTGATCGCGGGTGGTGCTGTGCGTGCGGTGTTGGAGGCGGTCGGTGTTAGAGATGTATTGACCAAGAGTCTGCGAACCAACAATCCTCATAATGTAGTCAAGGCTACAATCGAGGGGCTGACAAATCTAAGGAACGCCAAACACTATTCAGCAGTGAGAGGCAAAAAAATGAAAGCGGATGCTTCGTGAGTGAGGTCAATATGAAATTATCTGAATTGAGAGCGGTTCCAGGCAGTCGCAAGAACAGAAAACGGTTAGGACGCGGCCCTGGTTCTGGAACGGGTAAAACTTCGGGCAAGGGCCAAAAGGGTCAGAAGTCCAGGTCTGGCGGTAATCCTCATCCTTGGTTTGAGGGAGGGCAGATGCCTTTGTACAGGCGATTGCCTAAGAGAGGATTTACAAATATATTCAGGAAAGAATACACAGTTGTTAACGTCAGCCAGTTGGAAGGCTTGGACGCAGGGAGTCCTGTGACTCCTGAGGTGATGAAAGAAAAAGGGCTGATTCGCAAGTTGGGTTCTGTGAAAATCCTGGGTAATGGTGAGTTGACTGGGGCGGTTACGGTGCATGCCCACAAATTCAGCCGATCAGCAGTAGAGAAAATCGAAAAATCTGGTGGAAAGGCAATAACTGTTTAAATGAGTGGTGCTCAGTCGTTTGGAAATATATTCAGGGTTCCCGAGCTTAAAAAGAAAGTTTTTTTTACGCTGGGGATGTTGGTGGTTTACCGAATCGGTGCCCACATTCCTACGCCGGGAATTAATTCGGCGGCGCTGGCGGAGATGTTTGCCCGTACGCAGGGAACTATATTAGGCTTTTTCGATATGTTTTCCGGCGGAGCGCTCAGCCGGTTAACAATATTTGCCTTGGGTATCATGCCCTACATCAGTGCGTCCATCATTCTTCAGTTGATGACGATGGTCTCTCCCTATCTCGCCCGGCTTAAGAAAGAGGGGGAGCAGGGCCAGAAAAAAATTACGCAGTACACGCGCTACGGAACAATTGTCCTTAGTATGATTCAGGCTTCCGGTATCGCGGTAGGATTGGAAGTGATGAAAAGCCCGACGGGGAACCCGATTGTTCCTATGCCGGGGTGGTCGTTCCGGGTGATGACGGTCTTGACTTTGACCGCTGGAACCGCTTTCCTGATGTGGCTTGGCGAGCAGATCACGGAGCGGGGTATTGGAAATGGAATTTCGCTGATTATATTTTCCGGCATTGTGGCAGGAACGCCCGCCGCAATTTTCCAGTCCATGGATCTGATGGGGACCGGAGAGATTTCAGTGTTGGTCATGCTGTTTTTGTTGGTTTTCATGATCGCTGTTGTCGGTATGATCGTGTTTACGGAGGGCGGTCAGCGGAGGATTCCCATCCAGTACGCAAAGCGTGTGGTGGGACGAAAAATGTATGGGGGGCAGAGCACACATTTGCCGCTTAAAGTGAACACGTCGGGAGTTATACCACCGATATTTGCATCCTCCATCATTATGTTTCCGGCAACCATAGCTCAGTTCATAACCCATCCGTGGATGCAAAGTATATCCGCGATGTTAACGCCGGGTACGATTGTTTACAGTTTGATCTTTGTCGGCGCTATATTTTTCTTTTGTTATTTTTACACGGCGGTCATATTTAATCCGGTTGACGTGGCAGACAATATGAAAAAGTATGGAGGCTACGTTCCAGGTATTCGACCGGGAGCAAAGACATCAGAATATATTGACGATATTCTGTCTAAAATCACTTTTTACGGCGCGATATATCTCTCTTTGATCTGTATTTTACCGGATTATCTGATAAAGTATTTCAACATCCCGTTTTATTTCGGTGGAACGAGTCTCTTGATTGTGGTGGGTGTTTCGTTGGATACCATGCAACAGATGGAGTCGCATCTGGTTATGAGAAATTATGACGGATTTATGAAAAAGGGAAAACTGAAAGGCCGCAAGGGTTGATTCATGAGGCTTATCCTGCTCGGTCCGCCGGGAGCGGGCAAAGGTACCCAAGCCAAGATGTTGATGGAAAAGTTCCAGATTCCGCAAGTTTCCACAGGAGATATTCTGAGGAAAGCGGTTCAGGAAGGCGCTGAGCTTGGGAAACAGGCAAAAATTTGTATGGATGCCGGGAAGCTGGTTCAGGACGACATCGTTATCGGCTTGATCAAAGAACGCATCGTAGAAGCAGACTGTAAAGGCGGATTCATTCTTGACGGGTTTCCACGGACCATTATTCAAGCTGAAAAGCTGACGGAAACTTTGAAAGAAATGAGCTTGTCGATGGATGCGGTCGTTGATTTTGAGGTTGATAATGAAGAGTTGGTCAATCGGCTGACAGGACGCGGTACTTGCGCTGATTGCGGGGCCATGTTTCATAAAACGTCCCGTCCGCCTGCTAAGAGTGGTATTTGCGACGGTTGCGGAGGAGCGCTCTACCAGCGGGAAGATGACAAGGAGGAAACGATCAAGAAACGACTTGAGGTTTACCAAGACGAAACGGCTCCCCTTAAGGAGTTTTATCGAAAACAAGGCAACCTGAAAACCGCTCAGGGTTATGGGACGGTGGAGGAGATTTTCTCCAGGGTTTGCGCCATGGTGTCCTGAATATGACCAAGGAAGATTCGATAGAAGTTGAAGGTACCGTACTAGAACCTTTACCCAATGCGATGTTCAGGGTAGAGCTTGAGAATGGGCATAAGATACTCGCTCACATTTCAGGAAAGATGAGGTTGCATTTCATCAGAATACTTAGCGGGGACAAGGTTAAGGTGCAATTGTCACCCTATGATCTGACCCGGGGGCGCATAACTTACAGGTACAAATAGGAAGAGATTATGAAAGTAAGATCATCAGTAAAACCAATTTGTAAAGGGTGCAAAGTCATTCGGCGACGAGGAGTCATTCGGGTGATTTGTGAGAATCCAAAGCATAAACAAAGACAGGGATAAGTTTTCCCCTGAGGTTTTGAAAAGGAGAAATCGTGGGACGCATTTCCGGTATAGACATTCCAAGAGACAAGAGGACAGTCATAGCGCTGACTTATGTTTACGGAATCGGGAAATCCTCTTCCATCAAAATTTTGAAGCGGGCTGAGATCAATGAAGATACCCGCATCAAGGATTTGACCGAGGACGAGATTTCACGTATCCGATCAATTATCGATAAAGATTTTGAGGTGGAAGGGGATCTCCGCCGTGCGATCAATATGAACATCAAGCGATTGATGGATATCGGGGCTTATCGAGGCTTGCGCCATCGTAGAGGGCTTCCCGTTCGTGGTCAACGAACTCATACTAATGCGAGAAGCCGGAAGGGTCCTCGTAAAACCGTTGGTGCCCGTACGAAAAAATAAATAAGGAAAATGATTTATGGCAACAGATAAGGGTAAAAAAGGCGGGAAAAAGAAAAGTAGGAACGCTCCCGAGTTGGGAGTTGCTCATATCCAGGCAACGTTTAACAATACGATTGTGACCATCACTGACTTGTCAGGCGATGTCCTGTCATGGTCCAGTGCTGGGGCTCAGGGTTTTAAGGGATCTCGCAAGAGCACTCCTTTTGCGGCTCAGGTTGCGGCTGAGAAAGCGGCAATCAAGGTCAAGGATATGGGAATGAAAAAATTAGAAGTTCATGTGAAAGGGCCGGGTTCCGGACGCGAATCCGCCATTCGATCCCTGCAGGCCACGGGAATGGAGATTGTTGTCATCCGAGATAGAACTCCAACTCCTCATAATGGTTGTCGGCCAAAAAAGCGCAGGAGAGTTTAATGTCCATCTTCAATTTGGGAGATTAAGGTTTTGGCAAGATATACAGGTTCTGTTTGCCGTTTATGTCGGCGCGAAGGCATGAAACTATTTTTAAAAGGGTACCGGTGCGAGACCGCAAAATGCGCGATCGAAAAGCGTGCCTACGCCCCCGGTCAACACGGTCAGGGTCGCAAAAAGTTTTCTGAATACGGTCTCCAGCTTCGTGAAAAACAGAAAGTTAAGAGAATTTATGGTGTGCTTGAAAAACCTTTCCGCACTTACTTTGCCCACGCTGAGCGTAAAAAAGGAATTGCAGGTGAGAACCTTTTGCAAAACCTTGAGCTTCGCATGGATAATGTAGTTTTCAGAATGGGTCTGGCTCCGTCCAGAAATGCCGCTCGACAACTGGTCCAGCATAATCATTTCACACTGAATGGAAGGAAAATGAACATTCCCTCTTACATTTTAAGTAAAGGCGATGAAATAGCGCCCAACCAGAAGAAAATCGAAAAATTTCCAATCAAGACCGCGTTGCAGAACATGAAAGATAAAAGTCAGCCTCATTGGCTGGCATTTGATGTGGAGAGTAGGAAAGGTGTTGTGCAGGACCTACCCACTAGGGAGGACATTACCATTCCCATCCAGGAGCAATTAATCGTCGAATTGTATTCTCGATAATGGCCTCTATTGTTTCTGCAAACTATTACAAACGCATTTTATTGATCACTCACCAGGAGGACCGGAGGCTATATGTTTAACGCTCAAGGAATCGTTAAACCCAAACGCTTGGAATTCGAAAAAAACACGAAGTCCGATGTGTACGGCAAATTTTCTGCCGGGCCGTTCGAAAGAGGGTATGGGGTAACTATAGGAAACTCGCTTAGAAGAATGCTCCTGTCGTCTATTGAAGGGGCCGCTATCGTTGCCATTAAATTCGAGGGAATTTTTCACGAATTTTCATCCGTTCCCGGAGTTGTTGAAGATGTGACCGAGATTATTCTTAATCTCAAACAGGTCAATCTTAAGATGGCTGACGGAGCAGAGGAAAAACGAATTTATATAAAGAAAGACTCAGCGGGTAAGGTTTACGCTAAAGACATTGCCAGTGATCCGCAGATTACAGTTCTTAATCCCGATCATCTGATTGCGACATTGGATCAGGGCGCTAAACTGGATATGGAGATGATCGTGCGTAACGGTCGAGGCTATGTCCCAGCGGAGAAGCAGGAGATAGAAGACGAATCAGTTCAAATGATTCCCATTGATTCTATTTTTTCTCCTCTTGAAAAAGTTTGTTACCATATCGAGCATACTCGAGTAGGACAATCCACCGATTATGATTCGCTGGTCATGGAGATGTGGACTAACGGAGGAATCACGCCGGAAGATGCTGTTGCACATGCCGCAAAGATTGTAAAAGATCATATGCAGATCTTTATCAACTTTAATGAAGAGCCGGAGCCGGTTCAGCCGCAGATAGACGAAAAGAAACAGAAAGTTTTGGCCAACCTTTCCAAGAGTGTGGAAGAGCTGGANCTGTCCGTTCGTTCATACAACTGTTTNAAAAACGCAAATATTCAAACNATTGCCGAACTAGTTCAGAAAACGGATTCGGAAATGCTCAAAACAAGAAACTTTGGCCGCAAATCCTTGAACGAGATCAAGGAAATTCTCGAAGATATGGGTTTGCATCTGGGTATCAAGCTTGAGGAAGATGACCTGAAGCAAATCACTCATGCCAGAAAGAAAAAAGAAGTCGAAGCCGATGTCGAGGTTTGACCGGGCTTAAAAGAAACATTAATTTCAGGAGTAATCCAGGGTCATGCGTCATTTAAAAGCTGGCAGAAAACTAAATCGCACATCAGCGCACCGAAAAGCGTTGTTCAGGAATATGGTGACTGCCTTAGTTCGGCGGGAGCGGATTCGTACCACTCTGGCCAAAGCCAAGGAGTTGCGTGGAAAAGTTGAACGGACCATTACGCTCGGGAAAAAAGGGACTTTACATGCCCGTCGTAATGCTATGAAACTGGTCGCTGACAAGGATTCTTTGAAAAAAATATTTGGTCCTCTTGCCGAGCGATATGCCAACCGTCCAGGAGGGTATACTCGTGTCATTAAATTGGGGCATCGGCTTGGAGATGATGCTCCTATGGCATTTATCGAGTTGGTGGATCGCGAAGGCGAAGCGGCTCCAAAGGCTCCTGTAAAAGGGAAAAAGGACGCGAAGGCTCCTACGAAGAAAGCAACTACTGCAAAGTCCGACGATGCGAAAAAGAAAGTAGCAGATACCGCTAAGAAGAAAGATGCAGGAGAAAAGAAAAAAGCTCCCGAAAAGGAGAAGAAGGAAACTAAGGCACCAGCGAAAAAAGCGGCTCCTGCAAAGAAAAAAGAAGAGAAAAAATAATCCAACCTGAATTTTCTGCCCTCTTCCTGCAAGGGGGGTGTGTTTTGGTCTTGTAGTTGCCCGATTTCCTGCCCTCCATCATTAATTTAATAAGGACAGGCTGGACGGGCATCGGGCGGTTTCAAAGGCACCCTGAATGGGGCAACTATAAATTCAAAGCAAACATCTTTGTCTTCCTGTTTTACCCTGACATCAAAAGTCCTACCTGAAAAACCTCACACACAATTAGGGCGTATGCCCGTTGGGTCCTGTTTGAACCTGAAGTTTGTGTTTTCCTTGATGTATTCCAGCAGATCATCATAGCTCTTGAAGTGACTACTGAATCCGTAATCATCCCCAGTGTACTCGCAGTTTTCTACACTGTGCTCCTTGCACAAGTAGGGGCGGGTTTCATAAATCCCGCATTTGTCATCCGGGGTCAGGAAATTACAACGGGTATGGATCATGATGTACCACTGGTTACGGTAGACATAGATCGATACTTTCTCGTGAGCCAGTTTCCACAGCAGGCATTCATAATCTTTCCGGTCTTCAGGCTCGTCTATTCCAAAAGCAAAATAGTTACAGCAGAATGCGGGAAGGCATTTTTCGCATTGATGCGTGTCGTCTCGCGGATTGTTATTGTTAGCCATAAACGGTTCCTCGTGATTTGCTGGACGAACTCCAAGTATTCGTAATCTATACGGGTTTGCAGGTCTCCCGATAAGGGAGTCATTTTGCCGTCAAAACGTCAGCAAGTCAATTGAGGAACGCTTTAATTATTGCTCACGAAATGTTTTGAACATGGATTCTCTGGTATCGAACCGATACAGTCCTTCCTTTTGGGCAACTGCGACAGTTGCGCCAACTTCTTCATCAGTGACCTTGCGGTTAATCTCGGGATATTTTTTCGTGCTTACCTTCCCGGTCGACCGGTATTGGGACATGATGTTTATATAGGTGTGTGGCGAGATTTCCTGGGTGAGATAACGCATGATGTATCGGGCATCTTCCACCGCATCGGGCATCACCAGGTGCCTGACAAGAACTCCGCGTTTGGCTAATCCATTTTCGTCGAAGACCAAATCACCCCCCTGCCGATGCATTTCCTTGATCACCTGCTTGGCCGCATCCGGATAGTCTTTCGCGATCAGGTACTTTTTTGACAGGCCAGTGTCCCAGTATTTGAAATCAGGCATGTAAATATCAACCACCCCATCCATCAAGCGCATGCTATCCATAGAGTCATAAGCGCCGGTATTATAAACCAGCGGTATACGCAGTCCCAACTGCACCGCCAGGGGTAAAGCCTCCAGAATTTGCGGGACGACATGTTCCGGCGTGACGAAGTTGATATTGTGGCAACCCTGTTTTTGCAGATCTACCATAGTCAATGCGAGTCGCTCCGGCGTTACCTCGACCCCTTCTCCTTCCTGACTGATATCATAGTTCTGGCAGAACACGCACTTGAGGTTGCACATCGAAAAAAAGATCGTGCCGCTCCCCTTTGTGCCTCGCAGACAATCCTCTTCCCCGAAATGAGGAAATGCGCTTGAGACAATGGCTTGGCGTCCAGTTTTGCAGAGCGCCATTTCGTTTTCCAGTCGGTTGACTTCGCAATCCCTGGGGCAGACCTTGCAGTTTTGCAATAGCTTGATCGCCTCCCGCGAGCGACGGTACAACTCCCCCGTTCGGAACAGTTCCATATACGCCGGTTCGAAATCCTCGGACCGGATGGTAAATGTGGGCGTTTCTTTGGGCATGGTTCTTCAAAAACGCAAAAAATTTTAGCCACCGATGGCCACAGATTAACACGGATAAAGGTAGTTGTGTTTTCTGATGAGATTTTTGAGCTGATGTTCAGCACTAGGCATGAGCAGTTATAAATCACCCCAGCCTCCCACGCTTCGCTCTGGACAGGCCTCTTTGAAAAGAGGG
>PCCT01000006.1 GCA_002731985.1 Nitrospinota bacterium | reverse complement strand
CCGATCCCATGCTTCGCCTTCCGTTTTTCATTTGTTTTTAAACGCAATATTATGCTAGTGTTTAAGGTTTCAAACCTCAAAATTTAGACAGTGAACCGCACTACCAGAAATATCTGCCTTATGAAATCCAATCAGGAAATAGTAAAACTCACCGACCGTCATGTCGCGCAAACCTATGGTCGTTACCCTATAGCCTTGGTAAGGGGTAAAGGCACGGCTGTCTGGGATGCTTCGGGTAAAAAATATATCGACTTCGTGACTGGACTGGCGGTTGATAACCTAGGCCACTGCCCACCAACTGTGGTGAATGCAATCCGGAAACAAGCGGGCAAGTTGCTCCATGTATCCAATTTGTACCACATTGAACCGCAATCGCAACTGGCGGCAGAACTCACTCGCCTGAGCTTTGCTGATAAATTCTTTTTCTGCAACAGCGGAACCGAAGCGAACGAAGGGGCGATCAAGCTAGCCCGAAAATACTTTGATGATAACAGTCAGCCCAAACGCCACGAAATCATCACCATGAACAACTCGTTTCACGGACGAACCATGGGCTCGCTCTCAGCAACGGCACAAACAAAGTTTCATGCAGGGTTCGATCCATTGCTTCCCGGATTCAAATACGTTCCGTTCAACAATATCGCGGCGGTAAAAAAATCTATCACAAAAAAAACCTGTGCCATTCTGGTAGAACCCATTCAGGGTGAGGGCGGGGTCAACCTGGCTGACAAAGCATACT
Source organism: Nitrospinota bacterium (assembly GCA_002731985.1). GTDB lineage: Bacteria > Nitrospinota > Nitrospinia > Nitrospinales > VA-1 > Nitromaritima. The sequence continues at coordinate 30,226 of PCCT01000006.1, read as the reverse complement.
TTAAAGCCTTACGCAAACTGTGCAACGAAAACAAAATTCTACTGATCTTCGATGAGGTACAAACCGGATTCGGTCGGACAGGCCCATTGTTTGCCTATGAACGCTATGGAGTGAAACCAGATTTGATCACTCTGGCCAAGGCTCTCGGCGGGGGTATGGCCATTGGCGCCATGGGCGGCACTAGCCGGGTCATGAAATCGCTCGTCCCCGGAACACACGCAGCCACATTTGGCGGGAACCCATTGGCTTGCGCCGCTTCATTGGCATCCCTAAAGGTTTTGACCAAAAAAGGATTTTTGCAAAAAGCCTCGTCGACAGGAGACTATTTTCTTGAGCAACTTCACAAACTGAGTGAAAAGTTTTCCATTATCAATGAAGTCCGTGGAACCGGGTTTATGCTGGCGGTAGAACTTGACCGACCTGGAGCTGAGGTGGTAACAGGCTGTATGCAGGAAGGTCTGCTGATCAATTGCATTCAACTAAACACGCTCCGTTTCCTGCCGCCGCTGATCATCACTCGAAAAGAAATTGATCTGTTGATAAAAACGCTTTCAAAAATATTCACTCAAATGGAACAACAAAATTGAGCCAGGGAATCTTCATCTCGTGAAAAAAGACTTTTTAAAATTATGCGACCTGACCCGAAGCGAAGCGCTTGATCTTCTCAAAAAAGCGGCAAACCTCAAGGAAATGAGGTTAAAGGGAATTCCCCACCAACCGCTAAAGGGAAAATCACTTGGAATGATTTTCAACAAAAACTCCACTCGCACCCGCATTTCTTTTGAAGTGGGTATGTTCGAACTGGGAGGACATTCATTATTCCTCACTCCCGATCAAATGCAACTGGGTCGAGGGGAGACGATAGCAGACTCGGCGCGTGTCCTTTCCCGCTACCTGCATGGTATTTTGATACGCACTTTTGACTTCGAAGAGGTGGCCGAACTGGCCCGGCATGCGAGCATTCCAGTCATTAACGGATTGACCGATCTCAACCATCCCGTACAAGTATTGTCGGACTTATTCACAATTCAGGAAAAACTGGGCCGCATCGATGGATTAAAGGTCGCTTATGTTGGCGATGGTAACAACGTCACCTACTCATGGATGACCGCCGCCACCATGTTTGACCTTAAACTTTCCGTGGGTTGCCCCGCATCCTGCAAGCCTCTGCCACCCGAAGGCCTGAGCATTGAAGATTCAGTAGAAATTACTGAGGACGCTCATGCCGCAGTTAAAGACGCCGACGTTATTTATACTGATGTATGGGTCAGCATGGGACAAGAGGAAACGGGTGATAAAATATCATTATTGAAACCATATCAAATCAACCAGTCACTGGTGGAAGCGGCTAAAAAAGACGTGCTGGTCATGCACTGTCTGCCCGCCCACAGGGAAATGGAAATCACCTCTGAGATGATAGAAGGAAAACACTCTGTCGTTTTCGATCAGGCAGAAAACCGCCTGCACCTGCAAAAAGCACTCCTCGAAACATTGTTATCCTAGCTCAAACAATGATATCATCCTGATATCTTTTCAGTCACATGGGTTCCCGGCAACCTAACCCGCTTATGTTCGAAAAAGACTTGCAAACATCTATGGTAATTGTGCACGCGGATGGTCGCTGTGCCGACCGTTATGAAGAAAATCGCCGGGAAATTCAATCTGCTTTGGTCCAGATCTGCAGTGAAAATAAATTGACCATTCCTTTCAACCGTCTCACTATCAATCTTGCTGGAGATGGTCAGAAACCACTGCTCTCCGCATCAAAAAACAAACCAACGGAGAACAGTGATTAAATTCGAAGTTATCAAGCAACACAGCCATTCCCAGGCTCGACTGGGTCGGCTCATAACTCCGCACGGAGAAATTCGTACACCCGCGTTCATGCCTGTGGGCACGCAAGCCACCGTCAAAGCGCTGTCGCCAGAAGACATCGTTCAATGCGGATCTGATATTATTCTTGGAAACACTTACCACCTTTATCTTCGACCGGGGCATGACGTAATAAAATCACTCGGCGGACTCCACCGATTTATGAACTGGAACAAGCCCATTCTCACTGATAGCGGAGGATTCCAGGTCTTCAGCCTGAACACACTGGCAAAGGTCACCGAGGAAGGTGTTACCTTCAAATCATACATCGATGGTTCAACCCATTTCTTTTCGCCAGAAAAATCTATGGAGGTTCAGGAAGCTTTGGGCGCGGACATAGCGATGACTCTGGATGAACCTACCCCCTACCCGTCTGATAGAGCCGTTACAGAAAAGTCCCTAAAACTATCCACACGATGGGCCGCACGTTGTAAAGCGGCGCATCAGCGAGATGACCAGTCTTTATTCGGAATTGTCCAGGGGGGAATGTACAAGGACCTGCGTACTCAAAGCATCAACGAGATTATCGAGATTGGCTTCCCCGGATATGCCATCGGCGGACTGAGCGTTGGGGAGGAAAAAGATATCATGTACAACATTGCGGCGCACACAGCAGAAAACCTTCCGCCGGAAAAACCGCGTTATCTTATGGGAGTGGGCACACCTGATGACCTTCTGCAATGCAGTGCCATGGGAATCGATATGTTCGACTGCGTCATGCCCAGTAGAAACGCCAGAAATGCTTCTCTTTTCACCAGTCAGGGGAAAGTAAACATTCGCAATCTTAAATATAAAACTGATGACAGCCCACTCGACCCTGAATGCGATTGCTACACATGCAAAAACTATTCACGAGCTTACCTGCGACATTTATTCATCGCCGATGAAATTTTTGTCATGCGCCTGAACACGATTCACAACATTACTTTCTACCAAAAAAGAATGCAGGACATTCGGCAGGCTATCCTCGAAGACAAACCTTTTTCATAAAAACTTCATTCTCATTCCCAAGCTGGAGCATGGGAATGAGAAAAAATACAAAGCTTTAGACCACTTCATTCATAATGCCGCGGACTTTGAATTCATTGATGAGGTAGCCAGACCGTTTTGGCAGGGATGATTGAACAACTGCTTTCAAAATCCCCACTTTTTCTGGATCAAGAATTTCCAGCATGCGGTTAAACATCTTCTCAGGGAAGTACAGAGTCAGGTTCAACTTTGCCTGTTGATAAACAAATTTGTAGCCGGAGCGCATCGGATTGTTCCGAATAGGGGCATACTGGACATGACCCTCCAGCATGAATGAGGCTATCTCCTCCCACTCCAAACCCACTTTCAAGAGGTTTTGCCTTATCATGGATAAAAGAATCCCCTGTTCGGGAAGTTCGTAGGTATAACTCGCCATTTTTTATTCGCTTTTATTATTTGCTGACTGCACGACACGAATTGCCATGAACAAAGGGATTTCCTTACGGGCGCGGTTTTCTCCCCGTGAGCGTTTGCCCGGTTCGCTTTCTTTATCAGACACCCATTCTTCCAGGGAATCAACGCACAGCCCGGCCTTGAGCAAAGCTGAAAAATAACTTTGTAGTGGACGGTGATAGGTCATAGTAAAATTTTCCCTATCAACAAAGGGAGGGGTGAGGATCGGAATTTCCATTTCGTTCGCATAACGATCTACCCGCCGGTATTCTATTTTTTTATCTCCGTCCCACCCCCAATGAGATTGACGGGGGATACGAAAACACGGATGGGTAAAAACCATAACAAATTTACCTTCTGGCTTAAGCCATCTCGCAACATTTTGGAATACGGGTTCGATTTTATCCATGTTCTGTATCGCAAGAAGACAGGCTATGCCATCAAACTGATAGTCTTTAAGGAACTGCGTATCAGTCGCGTCTCCCAGATGGTATGGAATCGACTTTCCTGGGTGGGAGCGGGCCATTCGTAAAAGTTCTGCTGATGAGTCCAGTCCCTCTGATTTTATTTTCTTTTGCAACAGGTAGCGCGAGAACACCCCCTGTCCGCAAGCCAAATCCAACACACGTCTTCCAGCCTTGAGTTCAAGCATTCGGAACACACCAGGCATCACTATGTTTTTATGGTAATCGGAGCCACTCATGCCCACCAGGGAATCGTACCAACGGGAAGCTTGATCCCATAATGTGGGTTTGCCACCACGTGATGGCGGCTTCCGTGGAGCCGATGTGGATTTGCCACCACGCGACAGTGATGTCCGTGAAGACCTTGAAGACTTTCTCAAGGTGCGGCCTGACGCGGCTTTTTTTCTCAAAATAAATTCCTGTTAAGTATTGGAAATGGGCATTGCTTAAAAACGCTACTCAGAAAATTATATTTTCGGTGTATATTGGATCGCGTTTCAAGTTTTTCCATAAATAAGGGTCATCCAGATATTACCACACGAGGCCGCCTCATGACATCATTCATCCCTTCATGCTCTATTCGCAGAAATTTTCTTGCACTGATTCTGTTTTCTGCTTTTATCACTGCCTGTAGCGGCATTCCTTTTTATGAATATCAGGACGACCTGGATGACGCCATTAAATATTATAATAATAACTTTGAGGCCAAGTTGCCTGAACGTAGCACNATGTTTGGCGTCCGGATAAAAAAGAAGAATTCCTGACTCGCGGTTCGGACATTACAAACCGAATNACATTTTACGAAACAATAATCGTTAACGTGAGTCTGCTCAAGGAAGGAAAACCTATCCCNCTCGACCCAGACTTTGGAGANGGGAGTTTCGATAAGGCGCGCGTAGCGATTCGGTACCAACTGGTGGTTTCCCNCAGTAACAGNCTGAAGACATTAATGGTCCTTCAGAAGTGGGTTCTGACAAACGGTCAGTGGCGTGTCTACNTCTCAATNTCGATGTGTATATAACCTTCGATTAACCTCCCCTCCTTCTATATATTCACAGGAATCTGCGTTTTAATGGACACAGCATTCGCTGTAACTTTGCAGTTATACGCATACAGTTCCACGCCCGCCTGCCCTGCTTTTCGTAGCCACTCGCCAAACAGGGGATCGATTTCATCATTAGATGTAATGGACCGCGCGTCTGGCCTTTGCGAAACAAAAAGTACCGCCGCTCGGTAGCCTTCTTTTTTTAAATCTATCAGCTCCTTAAGGTGTTTGACTCCGCGTTCAGTGGGAGCGTCGGGAAACCTTCCTTCACCCTTCTCCGCCAGACTGACTGACTTCACTTCTACAAACGCCTTAACAGATGGAAAATCCAGACAAAAATCGAATCTGCTTTTTCCCTCCGTTACTTCCCTCTTAAAATTACTGTAACCACGCAGACACTCGAGCCTATCATCGGCCAGTTCTTTTTCTACCAGTTTATTCGCGAAAACAGGGTACACAGATACCCAGATGGCTCCGTGGCGAACCAAAACCAGACTGTAGTCTGTTTTTCTTTTCGGGCCGGGGTTGTAAACGAGCCGCACCCGGCGACCAGGAATCATTAATCCGGGAAGTCGACCTGGATCGGGAACGTGTGCGGAAACTTCTTGTCCGTCTATTTCCACACGCGCGAGATATCTGTTGGGCCTCTCTAAAAAGATACCGTCAACAATTCGTTCGCCGAGTCTCATGAAAAAAGAAAGTTAGAGTCTTGCTGAAATGAAGGAAAGAAAACCGCTTAGTGATGCCCGCCCTTATCTTCTCCGGCGTGGAGGTTGAGGGTTTTCTCAATGGTAAGAACAGATTCAACGGATGGGCTGATTCGATCAATGATTGGCTTGGGATAAAGACCAATAATAACCACCAGAATACACGCGGGCAGAAGAAGGCCAAACTCTCTGCGATTGATATCGGTGAGAGCTTCTGGAATCTCGTCATTTTTTTCCTGCATCGCACCTTGGAACATGTAGAGCATATATATGGAAGCAAAAACGATGGCGAGTCCGCCCATCAATACATAAATCGTCGAAAGATCAGCCAGTAAATGCGAAGTCCAAACTCCCATAAGAATCAGGAACTCACCGACGAATCCATTCAATCCCGGAAGCCCCAGTGCGGCAAGCGTAATGAGCATGAACATGCCGTACAACACCGGCATGGCCTTACCCAATCCACGGAAGTCGTTCAGGTTACGGGTACCCATTTTCTTCTCAAGGATGCCTACAATAATGAACAATGCCGACGCGATGATGCCATGATTGACCATCTGCAATACGCTTCCTTCAATCCCCTCTCCATTAAGAGCAAAGATACCGAGGGCGATGAATCCGAGATGGCTGATACTGGAATACGCCACAAGCGCCTTCAGGTCGCGTTGCGCAATAGCAATCCAGGCACCGTAGACGATACCTGTGGCCGCTCCAAACGCAATGACCGGCCCAAATTGCTCTACAGCATCGGGAAACAACGGGAGACAAAACCGGATGATGCCATAGGCTCCAGCCTTCGACATGGCCCCTGTTAAAATCAGGAGCACCGGAATGGGACTTGAAACATAAGCGTGCGGTAACCAGCTGTGTAGCGGAAATATAGGAACTTTGACAGCAAACGCTGTAAAAAAGAACAGGAACAACCAGAGTTGGGTCCCTGGATCAATATTCATATGGACGAGAGTCTGAATATTGAAGGAGATTTCGTGAGTTGCCTCGAAATGAATAATGCTCAACCAGATTATGCCAACCAGCATCAACAAGCTTCCAACCAACGTATACAACACAAACTTGGTCGTGGCATAAACACGACGGCCCTCTCCCCATATTCCAATCAAGAAGTAGGTCGGTACGAGCATCAACTCCCAAAACACATAAAACAGAACCAAGTCCAGCGCAACAAAAACTCCCAGCGTTCCAGCTTCCAGAGCCAACATCAGCGCCATGAAGTTACGAAAACCATCTTTGCGATCCAAAGAAAAGCAGATGGCGATGAAAGATATAAAAGCTGTTAAAACGACCAGCCACAAACTTATGCCATCAACACCTATCTGATAGTTAATGTTGAATATGGGAACCCAGGCCAAGGCCTCGGTAAATTGCATACCCGGCTCCATCGAATCAAACCTGACAAGCAGGGCAAGCGATATGAGCAGACTCAGCCCTGCCGCACCCACGGAAATACTGCCAACGGTTCCCGTGTCTTCCTTATTCACAAACAGGAGGGCCAGTGCCGCTACCAGAGGTATGAAAACAATAAGTGTCAGCATATTATTCGATCTTTACCAGATTATTGAAATACAACAAACATCAGGACAACAACAACTCCTATAATCATATTGAACGCGTAGCTCCTGACATTGCCTGATTGCCACAGGCTGACAAGACAACTCAACCCTCGAATTTGAATACCCACCTGATCGACAGCAAAGTCGATCCCCAACCTTTCGGCTCGCTCTTCCAGAAAAGCGCCTGTGGCACGAACGGGTTTAACAATCAGAATATCGTAGATTTCATCAATATAATATTTATGAAACAGAAGATCATAAAGTGGCGCCATCATCTGCTTGGCAAACACCAGCCTGTCTTTACTCGTCATATAAATTCCCACTGCCCCAACAATGCCTATCAGGCCAGCCGACAGCCCAATGGTTTCCATAAGAGGATCGTGTGGATGCGGCATGTGCGTCCCAAAATAGGTCACGAGAAATTCGTCCACCATGCCTCCGCCAAATCCAGCAGTCAGCGAAAAGAATGCCAGAAGCAGAAGGGGGGCAGTCATGATAAACGGACTTTCATGTGCATGCACATCGGTTCGTGGTTGACCAATGAACGTATAAAAATAAACCCGAAAAATATAAAACCCGGTCATCGCCGCTCCCAGTACCGCTATAGCCCAGAAAAAGATATTACCCATTTCTGCATGATACGAATTGATAATAATCGCCTCTTTACTGAAGAATCCTGCCGTCAACGGAAACCCGGCCAGAGCAAGGGATCCTATTAGAAATGTTATATGGGTGATCGGCATAGCGTGGCGCAACCCGCCCATCTTCCGAATATCCTGCTCGTCATCTAATCCGTGGATAACACTTCCGGCGCTTAAGAACAAAAGTGCCTTGAAGAACGCGTGGGTCATGAGGTGAAACATGGCAATGCTGTACATTCCCAAACCCGCCGCCAAGAACATATATCCCAATTGACTCATGGTCGAATAGGCGATGACTCGTTTGATATCGTACTGTACCAACGCCATTGATCCGGCAAAAATCGCCGTGACCAATCCCACCCCAGCGATGAGATACATGGTGTAGGGAGCAAGATCAAAAAGCACATGACAACGCGCCACGAGGTAGACCCCCGCGGTCACCATAGTAGCCGCATGGATCAACGCACTGACAGGAGTCGGACCTTCCATCGCGTCCGGAAGCCAGGTGTGAAGCGGGATCTGCGCCGACTTGGCAAATGCCCCCACCAGAAGAAACAGGGTGATCAATAAAATGGTGTCATCGTTTGGACGAAAAGTTGACCCGGCGGCGGCGAATACATCAAGAAAATTCAACGTCCCCAAGTGTTCGAAAATAATAAACGCGGCAATGACCATACCAACATCGCCAATTACATTCATGACGAACGCCTTACGTGCGGCAAGAACAGCGCTGGTTTTTTCTTTCCAGAATCCGATCAACAAATAGGATGCCAGCCCAACCAATGCCCAGCCGACGATGAGGAAAAAGAAATCGGCCGCCAGCACCAGAACTGACATCGCAAATATAAATAGGTTCAGATAAGCGAAGAACCGGCTGAATTCAGGGTCCTCCTTCATGTATCCAACAGAATAAACATGAATGACGAACCCGACACCGGTCACGATAAGTAGCATGAAAACTGATAGTGGATCAACCAGAATGGATAAGTCGAGAGTGAACGAACCGGCGGTCACCCAGTTGTAAAGGGTGGATACCGCGCCCTTTTGCTTCTCCGTGTCCAGCACAAGCTCGCTCAGTGCCGCCAGAGTGACCAGAAATGAAATGCCCACCGTGCCGCAACCGAGCAGGCCCGCCCGTTCCCGGGACATTCGGTTTCCATACCAACTGAGGGTGATGAACCCCGTAATGGGAGCAATCAATATGAGCCAGCAATAATTGAACAAGTTTCTTATCCTTTTAAAACGTTGATGTGGTCAACATCCATATCATGGCGTGTTCTGAAAATCGTGAGAATAATCGCAAGCCCTACCACAACTTCTGCAGCGGCCACGGTCATAATCATCAGCGCAAAAATCTGTCCATCCATAGATTTTAGAAAACTGGAATACCCTACCAGCAGAAAATTCACCGAATTGAGCATGAGCTCGACAGACATAAACATGATCAGCGGATTTTTACGGATGATGAATCCCGCCGCCCCAATGCAAAATATGGTTGCGCTTATAAGTAAAACAAATTGATGGCCCATGGTTATCTCGTTCGCCTCCTGACAGGAGCATATGAAAATTTCGCTAGACAAATGATTCCGACTGCCGCGACCAGTAGCAAACCCGACGCAAGCTCAAACGGCACCAGATGACGCGTGAACAACTCCAATCCGATTGCCTTGGCACTGCCACCCATCTGGGCAACCGTTTGCGGATCGAATCCGCCTTCTACCGGTTTGGTAGGTCCCACCGTTGCGGCCAGAAACAATTCACCGAGCATGACAATCACAAAAGCAAAAACCATCGACCGNTGGGCAGAGGATTCCTGNACTTCCTTTTTTCCACCGAGCAGAGCAATAATGAATAGAAACAGGATCATCACCGCACCNGCATAAACGATAATCTGAACTGCGGCAACAAACTCNGCGTTGTAGAGGAGAAACAAGAGGGCGAGGCAAATCATATTGCCAATCAAATACAGAGCGCAATAAACAGGGGCCGAGCACAGGATAACCCCAAGGCTCGCAAGCACCGCCGTCAACCCAACTGCCATGGTGACAGTCTCTCTAGTGAGTTCGAACAAGTCGAATTCGAACAATGTATCCTCCTCTCAGTTTTTCAAATACCCAACGTTTGACAACGTAAATTGCTGGACTGGCAAATTAAAAACCTCTCCCCAGAGAGGCGCCTGGCAAGTCCACCCTCTGTCAAACGCGTGTTGTATTACCCAGTATGTTTACCCGAAACTGGTTCGGTTCTGGATAAACCAGCAAGTCACTCTTGGTCGCGATGTAAGTATCACGGTCATAATCGGCCAATTCGTAATGCTCACGCAAAACCACCGCGTCCACCGGACAAGCTTCTTCGCAATACCCACAGTAAATACATCTCAGCAAATTGATCTCATAAGTCGCCGCGTACCGCTCACCTTCTGAAATCGGATGATTAGGATCATTCTCCGCCGCAACAACATGGATACACCCCACCGGGCAGTTGACAGAACACAGACTACAACCGACACAGCGCTCTAAACCATTTTCATCGCGATTCAAAAAATGCCGCCCTCGATATCGCTCCGGCATGATCCGCTTGACTTCCGGATAACAAAACGTAACCGGCTTGGAAAGCAGATTCCTGAAGGTCACTCCAAGCCCGATCAATAAATTTTTTATACCGTCAAAAGTTTTTGCAATCATAAGTGCCACCCTTTGTCACAAGACAACAAATACGCTTGTGACCAGAAGGTTCAATAAAGATAGTGGAACGAGAACTTTCCATCCGAAAGTCATCAACCTGTCATAGCGAATACGCGGATAGGTTGAGCGCAACCAAATGAAAACACAAAGGAGAAAACCCACCTTGCCTGCAAATGCAATGATCGGCCAAACCGGAATTCCATAGGAATTCCATCCTCCCAGAAATAACAGGGTGACCAGCGAACTCATAGTCACCATGTTGATATACTCACCCATGAAAAACATCGCGAATTTCATCCCGGTATATTCCGTATGAAAACCCGCGACCAGTTCCTGCTCAGCTTCCGGCAAATCAAACGGTGCTCGGTTGGTTTCAGCGACACCCGCGATGAAAAACAGCAGAAACGCCAAAGGCTGAATCAGGATATTTGGATACGAATCCTGACCATTCACCATATCAATCAGACTCAGCGACCCCGTCAACACGATGACACTCAAAGCGGCAAGACCAAGCGTCAGTTCATAACTGATCATTTGTGCCGAAGAGCGAAGCCCGCCCATCAGCGAATATTTATTATTCGAAGAGAATCCCGCCAGAACCATCCCGTAAATCCCCATCCCCGAAATCGCAAATACGAAGAGCAATCCGATATCAACGTTGGCGGCCCACAATCCAATTTCCTGATCCATCACAGTAATAGGAGCGCCAAAAGGAATCACCGCAAAAGTTACAATCGCCGTGAACACAACAATCCCCGGCGCCAGATGGAAAAGAAATTTATCAGCCGAACTCTGTATGATTGATTCTTTGAACAAAAGCTTTATCGAATCAGAAATAGGCTGGCCCAACCCAAACGGACCCACCCGGTTGGGACCCAACCGAACTTGAAACCGCCCCATCAACCGACGCTCAAGCCATACCAGCAGGGGCACAATACCCAGCAAAGCACCGGCGATCACAAGAGCTTTGACGCTTCCTATGATCAGATAAGTGTACGGTTCAAGAAATTCTATAGCTTCGTCAATCATACTCAGTTCTTAATTACTCGTTAACAACTCGTGGAAGGCCTTCGGCCTATTAAATCCCCTCATCCTAACCTTCTCTCCCGTGCCGAGACGTACCGGCCCCCAGGGGAGAAGGAACTATTTTCCCCCTCTCCCTTGATGGGAGAGGGAGGGGTGAGGGTGATTCAATAAAACTTTCCTATTCAGCCTTTCCTCACTTCAACCCAGCTAACCGATCCGCTACCTGCCAGACCCTGCACTCCCTGGTCATCGCTTACAATTGGAACAACAATCGCGCCAGGGTTACATCGGTTGGACACTTCAACTTTTGCCCGCACCTCAGACCCGTTAGCTGAAAGCACCGCTTCGTCGCCATCGGTAAGGCCCAGCTTTGCCGCGTCACCTTCGTGCAAGTGCACGATAGATGGTAAAAAGTGATGCGCCAGCGACGAAGACGCACTCAGGATTTTATCTCTCGAAAAAAGCTGGGTCGCCACGCGTAACTTCAAACCCTGACCGGATGAACCTGTTTTCTCTACCTGCGGCACCGACCCATTCACCGAGGCTACTACTTCGCGTGGCTTACCTTCTTTCTTAACTGATTTTTTACTGATCTCTCCATAACCGGGAACTTTTCCCGATATCTCTTCCGTCACACTAAAGGAAGTAAGGTAGTCAATGGGCTCTTCGCTCAAACTGTTGATCATTCTGGAAATGACCTTCCAGTCTGGTGCATTTTTAGTATTCAATCCCCGCCTTCGATACTGAACTCGTCCGCCGATATTAGTTGTTGTTCCCTCATCATATCCCGGACCGTTTGAAGGTAGGATGATGTGTGCTAAAAGCGATGTTTCCGTTTCCATCATATCGTGAACCACCAGCAAACGCAGGTTCTTAAGCGCCTCTTCAACCCGTTTTCCTCCGGGAAAATCTATTATCGGGTTACTTCTATATATAAGGAGCGCTTTCAGTTCTCCCGACTCGGCTTTTTCTATCATCTCCATTGCCGACAACCCGTTATCTGCCTCGTCAACATGAACACCCCCCGGATTAAAATCGGGCAGGATTCCCATATCCATAGCCCCCACCGCATTGGTGGAAGGAGCCGCAGGAATCGCCCCGCATTCAATATCTGGAATCTTGCCGATGACCGTGAGCAAATGCTTGAGCATATGAATTGAGTTGCCTATCAGCGAAGCCGGATTATAAATAACACACACCTTCTTCCCGGAACGAACCCGTTCCACCATCAACTTCATCTGGTCAGCCGCAATGCCCGTTACAGATTCGTCACCAGCACCCCCCTCGGCGAGGCCGTTGGCCAACGCACTCAACGCCGCCCCATCTGCCCCCACGTTATACGTTAATGACAGTTCGGCAAATTTATCCAGCGCTGTTTTCTGATCGTTCAGGATCGCAAGCTTGACTCCTCTGCGCGTGACCGCCTTTTTTATTCGCAAGTCAAGAATCGGCAATTCTTCCGCCGGATCACTGCCAATCAGTAAAACGAGGTTCGCCGTTTCAATGTTCAAAAAGTCATAATGATCGACCGGCAGTCCCGGTGTGTCCTGATAGGTTTTATGATCCAGGTTATTGGTTCCCAGTACCGACCGAAATAATTTTTGGTAAAGATACAACTCTTCGTTTGTGCCGTAACCGGATCCGATAAAACCCACACTTTCGGAGCCGTGTTCATCTACAATTTTCTTTAAAGAGTCAGCAACCTGTGCCGCCGCGTCAAGTGTATTGATCGTTTTACGCACACCGTCAACCATAGCACCCGCCTCAAGCAAACGATTATCGCTTTCGATAAACTCATAACCGAAACGCGCCTTGTCGCAAATCCAACCGTCATCCACCAGATCGTTGGGCCTTGTCTGGATACGCATGAGCTTGTTCGTTCGCGACCCCAGGGTCATATTGCAATTGCACCCGCAATGAGCACACAGCGTTTCAGAATTATCCAGATCCCAGGTGCGTGCCTTGAAACGAAACTCGGTGTTCGTCAGCGCACCGACCGGACAGATATCAATCACGTTTCCTGAATACCGGGTCGCATACGGTTCTTCATTAAATGTATTCACCTCGTTCTTGAATCCGCGATTCAACATGACCAGAGCCTGCTCCTGCTCAATGATGTCACTATACCTCGTGCACCTTTGACAGGCGATACAACGCTCTCGATCAATCGTGATGACCGGACTCAGCGGAGTGGCCTTGTCATTGTCGGCCCGATCAAACTCCATGCGTGTTTTTCCCAGACCAAACTTGAATGTATTATCCTGAAGCGGGCACTCCCCCCCCTTGTCACAAACCGGACAATCCAGTGGGTGGTTGAGCAAGGCAAACTCAAGAACACCCTGCTGGGCTTTCTGGGCTTTTGGACTTTCAGTTTTCACCACCATATCCGGCATCACCGTCTGAGTGCAGGCCGTGGTCAGCTTCGGCATCTTCTCCACTTCGACCAGACACATCCGGCAACAGCCAAACGGTCCCAGCTTTTCGTGATAACAAAACACCGGGATATCGATCCCAATCTGCTTTGCCGCCTCCACCAACAGCGTTCCCTTGGGAACAGTGACCGGTTGGTCGTTGATGGTTATATTTATTTGGTTATCATCGGACATAGTTTATCTCACACACTGACCGCGCCACCCCGAAGCTTTTTTACCAGCTCCTCGTAGTCTGATCGGAAATATTTAATACTACTCGCAACAGGTCCCACCGCCGCGTCACCCAGCGGACAAAAACATTTGAAACTCATGTTGTCGCAAATGTCGAGTAACTTGTCCACGTGACCGTTGGTGCCTATTCCCGCTTGAAGCTTGCCAAGAATCTGCCACATCCACCGCGTTCCTTCTCTGCATGGCGTACACTTGCCGCAACTTTCGTGCATATAAAAATACGAAAGCCGTAAAGTGGCTTCGACCACATTCACCGTATGGTCCATAACGATAAGAGCGCCGGAACCCAACATCGACCCGGCGGCCGCAATCGATTCATAATCGTATCCCACATCCACCTTATCCGCTGGAAGCATGGGAGTTGATGACCCACCGGGAATAAACGCTTTGAGTTTGTTATCGCCGCGAATCCCACCCGCCAGATCATAAATGATTTCGCGTGTAGACATTCCCATAATAATCTCGTAGTTGCCGGGTTTTTTAACATGGCCCGACACGCTGACTAACTTAGTACCTTTACTTTTCTCAGTACCAATAGCCGCGTATTTATCCGCACCTTCATTTACAATCCATGGAACTACAGAAAGTGTTTCAACATTATTCACGACCGTAGGTTTAGCGTACAATCCTTCCACCGCAGGAAATGGCGGTTTCAANCGAGGNTCGCCGCGTCGCCCTTCCAGAGAGTTCAGCAATGCCGACTCTTCACCGCAGATGTAAGCGCCTGCNCCCAGATGCGTGTACAAGTCGAGATCCATCCCACTCCCCATAACGTTTTTACCCAGATAGCCCTTGGCATAAGCTTCTTCAATCGCCTTGTCCATGAGGTCGGCCGCATGCTGAAACTCACCTCGAAAATAAATATAAGCCTTACTAACCCGACAGGCGTATGAGGTCAGGATCATTCCTTCAATCAGGAGGTGTGGATTCTTCTCCAACAGCTCCCGGTCTTTACATGTTCCCGGTTCGCTCTCATCGGCATTGCATACCAGATAACGGGGGAAGACATCCTTCGCCAGAAAGCTCCACTTCAGACCTGCAGGAAACCCGGCGCCGCCACGCCCGCGCAAGCCGGAAGCTTTGACTATTTCCACAATTTCTTCCGGCTTTTGGGCAAACGCTTTTTTCAAAGCCTGATAGCCGCCCTTCCCCTCGTACACACCGAGAGAAGTCAGCCCCGGCACGTCTATATCTTTAAAAAGTATTTTCATAACTATTTAAAAGTAGCTGATCGATTCCCAGCCCTCCGATCCTTAAAGTATTAAGGTAGGCTGGACAGGTATCGAGCGGTTTTAAAAGCGCCTGATGAATCAGGCAACTACAAATTCAAAACACATCCCCTTAAGTAAGTCCGTCGAGAACCTTATCGATCTTCTCTGTCGTCAGGTTTTCGTGATACACATCGTTGACCCGCATCATCGGCCCGCCGGAACAAGCCGCCAGGCATTCCTCCCGATGCAGGGTGAATTTTTTATCCTTCGTTGTACCGCCCACATCTATACCCAGCTTTTTGGATGTGTACGCGAGCAAGTCATCCGCTCCATTGAGTTGACAACTGATGTTATGGCAAAACAATATAATGTACTTACCCGTTGGATGTGTGTGGTACATCGTATAAAACGACATGACCGACTGAACATAAGCCGGCGACAGCTCCAGCTTTCCCCCGATGGCCTTCATTGCCTCGGGACTGACATATCCGTCGCGACGCTGAACCAGCGTCAGCAAAGGCAACAACGCCGATTGCTTGACCGGATACTTGCCGACAATCTTTTCGATTTGTTTTTCGTCTTCCGGAGTAAACGTGAACATCAACGGTCTACCTCTCCCATTACAATATCTATACTTCCAATTATGCCCACCACATCTGCGATGAAACATCCTTCCATCATCGCGCACATACCGGGAATCGCCATGAATGACGGGGCGCGCAGTTTCACGCGACTCGGCACATTGCTCCCATCGCTGATGATGTAAAACCCGACTTCCCCGCGCGGCCCTTCTACCGGCACATACGTTTCGCCCTTCGGCACGGATATGCCTTCGGACACCAGTTTGAAGTGATGGATCAACGCTTCCATGCTCGACTTGAGTGTGTTGCGATTCGGCAACGATATTTTGTTGTCGTCTACCTTATAAGGTCCGGTCGGAAGTTTTTTCAGAGCCTGCTCGACAATATTACGACTCTCCCGCATCTCGGCGACACGCACCAGATAGCGATCATAAATATCTCCGTTTTTCCCGAGCGGCACTGCAAAATCAAAATTTTCGTATCCCGAGTAAGGCCTCTGCTTACGCAGATCAAAGTCGACGCCCGATGCTCGCAGAACCGGACCACTCATGCTCCAGTTGATCGCCTCTTCGCGACTCATTATTCCTATGCCCTGCGTACGGTCGATCCAGATCGGATTGTTAGTCAGCAGTCGCTCATATTCGTCAATCTTCGCCGGGAGATAGTCGATGAACTTGCGCACACCCTGCAACCAGCCGGGAGTCGCGTCTTTTGCGACACCGCCCAGGCGGATGTAACTCGTCATCATTCGTACGCCGGAAATTTCTTCGTTGAGGTCAAGGATCCTCTCCCGCTCGCGCCAGCAATACAGGAAAACCGTCATCGCGCCGATGTCCAGCGCATGAGTCGCCAGCCAGACTAAATGACTCGCCATACGCGCCAGTTCGCACATGATGACTCTTAAGTAGTTCGCGCGCTCCGGTATCTCTGTTTGCAAAAGTTTTTCCGCTGTCAGGCAGAAAGCGAGGTTGTTGCTCGGCGGACTCAGGTAGTCCAGCCGATCGGTCATGGGAATGACGTGAGCGTAACGTTTCGCTTCGGAAGTTTTTTCAATGCCCGTATGCAGAAACCCGATGTGCGGTTCCGCATCGTCCACCACTTCGCCGTCCATTTCCAGAACGATGCGAAACACTCCGTGCGTACTCGGATGTTGCGGACCCATGTTTAGGGTCATCGAATCCTTCTCGCGTTCCAGCAGACCTTGTTCGGTGACGCTCATTACTCTTCCTTAATTATCTTGTTGGCGGTTTTGACTTCACCAAATCTTGTTTTAATTCCCGGTTATGGGAAAACGCAATATCTTCTATTGTCAGCGGGTAGTCTTTAAGCAATGGATGCCCGCCCCACTCTTCCGGCATGATCAACCGGATGAGGTTGGGATGCCCCGTCACTTTGAATCCGAACATATCAAACAACTCACGTTCGGGATAAAGCGCACCCCTCCATAAATCCGACACCGTTGGAACCGTCGGGTCCTCTTCCTCCAGTCCGACTCGTACGCGGATGGAGTGATTCTTATCCATGGAATGGAATTCGTAAACCACCTCAAAGCGCGGGTCCCGTTCCTCGTTGAGATAGTCCGCTCCCGTGATGTGGGAAAGATAGTCGAAATTCAGATCGGAATCGTTCTTGAGATAACCCAAAACTTTATGAACCGCACCCGGCGCGACAAAAAGAACCGCGTCGCCAAGGTTCACCTCGGCAGACTGAATGTCCTCTCCCTGATCCGACTTGACCTTCTCGATAATTTCTTCGCTCGTCATGCCACCCTCTTGGCGGCTTGCTTCGTTCCCGCTTCGTTCATTATCTTTTCCTGGAGTTTGATGATGCCATACAGGAGCGCTTCTGGACCCGGCGGGCACCCAGGAACATACACATCAACCGGCACCACACGGTCGACACCCTGCACAATCGCGTAGTTGTTGAAAACTCCGCCACAGGAAGCACAGGCTCCCATTGAAATAACCCATTTAGGTTCCGGCATCTGATCGTAGATCGTTTTCAAAACCGGCGCCATCTTCTGCGACACGCGACCCGAGACGATCATCAAATCCGCCTGCCTCGGTGATGCACGGAAAACCTCCGCCCCAAAGCGAGCGGCATCCCATCGCGAGTTAGCCATCGCCATCATCTCGATAGCACAGCAAGCCAGACCAAACGTTGCTGGCCACAAAGCGTTTTTCTGCGCCCAACCGATCACCTTACCGACTTTCGTCGTTAAAATACTGTCATAGACCGCGCCGGAAAGTTCGTAGTCCGCCTGATCCAGAATATCTTTTACATTTTCTTGAACATCATTAACCTTCATTTCAACCAGGTCGACGGCTTGATCAATCAATCCCATTCCAAACCTCCCCGTCCCCAAATGTAGACGTAAGCAATACCAAGGATAAAAATGAATACCAGCATCTCGATCAGCCCGAATAACTTAAGCTCGCCCAACGACACCGCCCACGGGTACATAAACACCACCTCGATGTCGAAAATGATGAACAACATCGCGACTGTGGCGAAGCGAACCGGGTAGCGGCCCTTGGCCTCTTCCTTGGGAACCATGCCGCACTCGTATGGAATGAGTTTTGTAGGATTGGGATTTCGCGGACCGAGCACAGTGGAGAGGGCAAGCAGCGCGCCTACCAGTACCAGCGCGAACACCGCGATCAGGGCTATGAAAAAATATTCCTGCATGAAAAACCTATTGCAGACCAAGGCACAGACAGGCCCCCCGGCGGATCAGAGCGATCCAGAATGCTGAATAAATAGCACTAAAAACCCCCCGAAAAATGCCGGGGAAGTCGTTGAATTGGCGATTATATCAGCCTTCCCTACCCTGTCAATAACAACCTTGCCCCCACCCAATCCGCATAGCAGAACCCCCGCCTCCCAAGAGGAAATACCTTTAAGTAACAATGGTTAGAATTATGGAACCACGGATGCCTGACAGAATGAAACCTAGGGGAGAAAAATCTCCTCTCCTTACCAAGGCCACGAGACCCTTTAAAGGTAGGAGACCGTATGGTGCCCACCGAGTTGGGATGAATAGGTATTTAGTAATGTCTCTCTCGTCTACGATCCCTACTGGGAAAGCGCCCTCGACCTAGTGACAAAGAAATCCGAGTCATCTCCCGATTCCGACCAGAATCAGGACGATCCACCCGTAGAACCCTAATCATCTCAATCGACCACTTAGCAAATACTTAAATCAGAATTCTGAGGTTTGCATATCTTTGGCTACAGATCGTATGCATCCGCTTTGGGCTTACTAGGTCAGTTAATTTAGGAGGGAAATCCCAATCAATCCGAGAAATTTTTGTCCTTCGCGTTCTTCTCGGCTCTGTGCGAGTAAATCCCCACGCCCCCTACCAATTGGCACCTTACGGCTTTGAAAAGGGGGAGAACTGCTTATCTTACTCTCGGTATTCCAGGTGCAAGCGATAGATCAGGCCGGTGAGGTTGTCTTCGGGGATTTTAGCGTCGGGTTTGGCGAAACTCATTAGCTCGAAGTAAATGGTATTCTCTCCACCTTTCAGATATTTCTCTACGTCTATGATAAAGGGTTCGGGATAGCTTGCGCCGCCGTAGTCCTGGTTCAGTCCGACACCGTTGATGGTGATGTGGCATTCGTCGTCGGCCCGCACAAACAAATCTGCCCGCACGATGCATTCACCTCGGCAGTTGGTCGGTAAATCGATTTTTAAACGGAATCGGTTTTTCGTTCCTGTCTTGGCTTCTTCGAGCGTTACGGTCTCGCGCACCCACACCCATTGACTGCCTTTGATGCTCCGCCAGTGTTCATCCATTTTACAGATGGACGCGGTCTGCCATTTTTCGGTGGACCGGTCGTAATACTCTGTATCGTCTCCGCTGGTGGACATGAGCGCTTTGGTTTTGGTGCCGAACAAATCTTCGGTGAGCATGTTGAAGGGTTTGCTCTCCTGCCACATGATATCGCCCATCTCACGCCAGTATTCATAGATGCCGTCTTTCTTGTTAACGACGAGCATGCTCGGTCGCGGTGTGGTGCGCCCGAGGTAGGGTCCGATATCGGCCACGATGATTCCCTTGGGGCGTCCTTCGTCGAGACAGATGAATGAGTGCGACGGTATGAAGTCGTAGGTGTGCACGATGAGTTTGCCGCGTTGAGGATAACCGGGTTCTCTGTCGATCTCGTGCGCCACTTTCTGCAACAGCATGAGTGATGTGCGTATCTCGTTGAGGAATGTCGCTTTGCCTTTTCCCTGCCGTGTGATGATCTCGACAACGTACGCGCTTGGGTCCATAAGCAAAAGGCGCACGTTGATTCCGCTCAACACTTTTTTCTTGAGCAGTTCGCCGCTGGAGGTGGCAATGGAAAGCAGGGACGACCCGCCGACGAACACTTCCTTATCCACCTGCCTGAACAAACTCTCGAAGGACATGGACTGCCCGAGTTCGGATCGGTTTTTATATATACCTTCTATGCCGAGGCGCACGGCGTCGGGATTGACTATTTCCTGGAGCGCTTCTTTGTATTCGCCGAAGGTCAGTTCGCGCAGGAATAGTTCGTAACCCAATGACACCACGCCGATGAGTGACATCAGGAGCGCAAACTCTTTGATCGGGTGAAGCCATTCGCTGTGCGGGTCCATATATTTTCCCGCACCGATATAGACCGCTCCGCCGACAAAAAATATGATTACGGCGAGAAATAAAATACGGTCTCGCACCCAGACCTTTAATGAAAGGCCTTCTGTAGTTGGTTGTGGCATTTGCTGAAATAAGTTAAGGGATTTAAAACCGGCTAACGGCTTGAGTTTACAGGAATTCCGTTAGATTCACAATTGGGAAATGTTTGGAAACATACTAACCCCTCCCGGCCTCCCCTTGGTAAGGGGAGGAGCTTATTCCCCTCCTTACAAGCCACAGGTGCCCGCAGGGTAGAGGGGTTAGGGAAGGTTATTAAAAAAATGTCGCCCTGACCCTCGTCGAAGGGTAGCAATACCTTTTAATCGAGGGAGCACACTTCGACAAGCTCAGTGCGACACATTCAACTCAACCCTGATTTGCACTGGTCCCTGCCCTCCACTCATTTGAACTCTAAAGGTAGGTTGGACGGGCCCAGCACCGCTCACGGCACAGGCACTACACTTTGGACATTATCTTTCTTTGCGGACTTTGCATACTCTGAACCTCAACTGTGTCTCAGCTTTGCGGTGAAAACCCTGATTAACTCAACCCGGATTTGCGTCGGGTGAACCAGTCGAGGAAGAGGAATGTGAGGACAAGGCAGTAGGTCCACCAGTTGTCCCAGAGGGAAACGCTTTTGCTGTGGGTCTTCACCTCCACTTTTGGGTTGGCAAATTTGATGGCTGAAAGATCTGTCTTCTCGGTCAGCACTTCATAAGTTCCGCCGGAGACTTCGGCGATTCGTTTCAGCAGGGTCTCGTTGACTTTCGGTTTCTGGAACTCTGCGGTTTCGCTGAAAACCGAGAATCCGATTTCCGCCTCCCGCTTTTCTCCGTTCACTTCAACCTTGACTTTTGCTGTGTAGAATCCTTCCTGCATCGGAGTCCATTGAAGCGCGGCTTCTCCGTTGTCGTCTGTTTTAACCGTTTCGGATGTCGCTTCGCCTTCGCGCGACTTTATCATCAGCTTAACTTCGGTCCCGACGGACGGGTTATAGTCTTCCTGCAAAACGCGAACGCGCAGGAGCACGTCTTCTCCTTCTTCGTAACGTTCTTTATCCGCTTCGAGTTTCAGGAGCCGGGTTTCCGGGTCGTCGGTCAGCCAGGCAATAAGGTTGTTCCAGAATTTATAGTAGTAACGTCCGCTTCCTCCCTCGCCAACACGGCGAAAGTTCCAGTTCCATGAGGAATCGGTTGCCATCACGAGGCTCCTTCCCTCTCCAACATGCCCGGCGACCAGCACGGGATAGTTTTTGTTTCCTTTATCAAACGATGCCAGAACATGCGCGTTCTTACGAGGTTTCAACCCGGCATTGATTCCGTTCAGTTCGGGCAGTGCCTGCCAGGCTTTGGTGTTGGCCGACGATTCTTTTTCGAGTTGCAGTATGGGGTGACGCAGGAGATTCTTGCCCCGCTTGAGGTGAAACGATTCGCCTATGAAGGGTTGCGATGTGCGTTCCAGTTGGACGGGCAGAATTTCTTCGATACCGGTGCCTTCGTATCCGCCACCTTGAAACGACAATTCGCCACCGACCATCATGAACGCGCCGCCTTGTTTAACATAGTCATGTATGTTACGCAGATATTTTTTGTCTATGAATGGTTCGTAACTGAAATTTTGAAACACGATGAGGTCGAACGAGTTGAGGTAATCGCTGAACAACAAATTCGTCGGAAACGGAATAAGACTCAACTCGGAGGTGGGCGAGGCGACATCATCGCCCATCGTCCGTAAAATGAAAAAGGACAGCAGGTCGACCTTGGGATGGTTGGCCAGTACTTCGCGCAGAAACCGGGAGTCCCATGCGGGGCGTCCGTTCAGGTGCAGGACGCGGATGTGGTCGCGGATGACTTTCACCTGAAAGTCGCGACTGTTATTTGTCGCGACCGACTCGCCTGCAAAATGGGGCACGGTGAGGGAGTAGATGCGCTTGCCCAGCGCGCCGGGAGTGAACTCCATTTCCACCGGATACTGGTTTTGTCCTTCGCGCACTTCAACGATGCGGGAAAGTAGTATGGTATCGCCTTCCTTGAGCACCAGCGGAATATTCTTGTTGCCCATGTTCGACGCGCTGATTGTGACTGTCAATCGCACGGGCTGATGGATGAACCCGAAGTCAGCCGACTCCAGTTCCTCGATAGCCAGGTCCTTGAACATCGCGTTGCTCCCAGCCTGAAAGGTGTGGACCGGACCTTGCCAATCTACCAGCAGAGCCAATATTTCAGGAGAAATTGTTTCCGACTCCGTGGTGAGGTCCGCTCCGTCCGAAAACAGCATGACGCCCTGAAGGGATTTTCCTTCATAGCGTTTGCTCAACTGGGAAAATGTATTTTCAATATCTGTATTTGTTTTTTTAGGGCGGTAACGGTTTTTCAATTCGGCTAAAGAGGCGGGCTCAATCTGGTTGGACGCGAAATAATAATCCACCTGAAAGTTTTTCTTCAAGGACTCCAGCACGTCACGATTTCTTTCAAAGGTCTGGCGCACGAAATCGATGCGCGGTATTTCCGATGGAAATGTTTTGATTGACATGCTCTTGGTATCATCGAGCAACACGGCAATGTTATTTTTCAGAGTGTGGCTTTTCTTGAATTCCAGCTCGGGTTTCAATAGCATGAACACCAGCACAACGAAAGTGAGCGCGCGCAATGCGATGAGGAAAATTTTTCGGGCAGGTGATTGTATTCTTTTCAGACTGGTCCAGAAAAACCACAGGGCGAGTGGCGCCAGGACCAGTACGATTATCCACACCGGTGACAGGTCCTTCGCCGCCAGATTCATGGCGACCTCGTTATACTGTTCCGGGTCCAGCCCGAACCATTCGATAAGAATGTTCATTGCGAATGAGACCTTCTCAATCGTTCAAGGATGATGGGCAAGTGCACCATATCTTTTTTATAATCGAGCGTGAGCGCATACATGATGATGTTTACACCAAGCCTTATCGTGAGTTGTCTCTGTCTACTGCCTCCACCGATGATGTCGTGGGTCCATTGTCCAAGATTATCCCTTGCCCAGGCACCGCCAAAATCGTTGGTGGAATAGATGAGGACCGTTCGGCCTTTAATGTTGATGCCTTCCAGATACGGGTTGATCTGCATACGCCCCATCACGCGGTTGATCAGGTAAAAGGAACGGAAAATCGAATGATCGCGGGAAATTTTCTGTAAGGGAACCTGCGGGAACAGTTCGTTGATCATTTCGCGAACTGACGTGTCGAACTTTGAGTTGGCTTTGGCAGAGTTGTCATCTATCAGGAGGAATCCACCAAAGCTCAGATAATTCCTGAGTCGATGCAATTCGTCTTGGGAGAACGATTCAAACTTTTCATTCCCTGCCAGATAAAGGAATGGGTAGCGATACAAATTGGGATCGGACAGTTTTATTTGAAGCGGCTCACGGTTGACTTCGATAGATGTCCTGCGCGCGACCTGACCCAGCAGACTACCGACGGCTGTCGGATGCGGATTAGGTTGCCCGCCTTTATACTTCACTTGCGGTACGGACAAGTTAGAGTAATCGGCGTGAGCGGCAGGTGGAAATATCGCTAAAACCAGCAGACCGAGTATAAAAATTGTGTTGAATAAGGTACGCATTAGACAGAGTGTAAACGGGACGTGAGGTATTTTCAATCACCAACCCGCGCTGTTTTCTGAGCCATATATAAAACTTTTGCCTCTGCCCCACGCTGTGGGGTAAACTGAAGATCGCTCCATAATTAGGATGTCCCCATTTATCAGGAAATACTGTGAAAAGAACGATTTTGATGAACCCGGGCCCCGTCAACGTGACCGATAAAGTACGTGATGCCCAGCTTCGTGGAGACCTGTGTCATCGCGAAACAGAGTTCTCGGATCTCATGCGATCCCTTCGAAAAAAACTGCTACGCGCGTTTGGAATCGAACAGGAGTACTCGGCTGTTTTAATCACAGGATCGGGGACCGCCGCCCTGGAGATGGCTGTTTCATCCTGCCTGACTCCTGGTCGCTCTCTGCTGGTCATTCAAAATGGGGTGTACGGCGAACGCATTGGGAAAATGGCAGATGTCTACCTGATGGACAAACATGCACTGACTTATGCTTGGGGCGAGCCACCACGATTGGAAGAAATTGAACAGGCACTAAAGGACAATCCTTCGATTGAAGTGATCGCCATGGTGCATCATGAAACAACAACCGGCCTGCTGAACCCACTCCCGGAAATCGCTGAGCTGGCAAAACAATATGACAAGCGACTGGTGGTGGATTGCATCAGCAGTCTGGGCGGAGATGAGATTGACTTCGAAAAATATCCCATCGACTTCGCCGCAGGAACCGCCAATAAATGTATCCATGGATTGCCGGGAGTTTCCTTTGTCCTCCACCGGAAAAAAGATCTCTGCCGGATAAAAGATATTCCTGCGCGATCGGTATACTTTCATCTCGCGGATCATCACAAGGCCCAGGAACAGGGTGACACCCTCTTCACTCCGGCGATTCAGCCGCATTATGCCTTGGACGCGGCACTGGATGAGTTGCTGGAGCAGACCGTCGCCGGACGTATAGTGCATTACCGTAAAGCGGCGAAGCGTTTGCGAAAAGGATTCGAAGCCATCGGCCTTGAGCTTCTTATTCCCGAAGACCAACGGTCAAATTGCCTCACCGCGATCAAACTTCCTGACGGTGTGTCTTACGACTGGCTTCACGACAGGCTGAAGGAAAACGGATTTGTCATTTACGCGGGACAAGGTTTGTTCAGTAATAAAATTTTTAGAATCGCTAACATGGGAAATATCCATAATGAGGAATTTGACCGCTGTTTGAAAATTCTAAAAGAATGCTTTATCACAGCTGAGAAATCAGGGAAATGATGTTATGCCCCTGTATGAGCCATCAATCGAATGCTGGCGCAAGAGTGCTTGCTACAGCTGAAAAATCTGGAGAATAGTTTTATGACTCTGTACGAATTGATGAACGAATATGCTATCGCAAATCCGACTCCGCCTGAGCAGGAAAGCCGAACGCCGGAACTGGGAATGAACCTGTCACTCCTCCACTCAAGCCTAATCGAATGCGACCTTGAGAACGAAGAACAGGGAGGTGCACCTCGTCTGACCGCAAGCCCCGATGATATTGAGCCATCGCACCTCAGTCATTTTATCGTGGCCTATCTGCCATTCAACTCAGTCACCGAAAAAGCAGAGATCAATCACGTCCTGTTTGAAATCTATTCATTTTTCGACTGGCTCAACAAAAAGAATATTCCTCATGGGCTCGCCGGTACCAATATTTCCCAACTGGTCAAGCAACTGTGCACCAAACAGGAGCGATGCCTCAAACTCAGCCAGCTACTCGATAATGAATCGGGACGAATCCTGAAAGATCCGCCAGAAATTCAAAACACGCTCAACGATACATTTTCAGTGGAAAAAATTGAGGGATCTTTTGTTTCGCTTAAAGGACGCCGTCATGACGACATCGTACGACTGAGACTTCCACCCGACGCTCTTCCGCTCATCAAATTGAACGACTGCCTTGATCTTATTCTGGGCGATACATCTGAAAAGTGGGTCGTGCTCGAAGCGGGACAGGTCTACCCTCAGGTGGGGAAGTAATCACCGATAATCGCCTGTCAGGTTAAACCCTGCCCAGTAGGACGGATGCGGGTACAGGCGCTTGACCAGCAACTGTGCCTTGCGCAGACTTTCGGAAAAAAGCTGTGAAAAGCTTGAAAAAAGCTTTGAAATGCTTTAAAAATCCCCCTATACAGGAAAATCGGGTAGAATGCGTTTTTCCTGATGAAACTATCCTTATAGTAGGCTACATACATGGAACTGAAAATCAATTACGAAGACATGCTTTGGACAGCGCTGAGTCCTGAGCTGACAATATTGTTTACTGCGTTTTTCCTCCTGCTCATAGGGCTGAAGAAAAGCTTCAACACCAACGAGTATCTGTCCAAAGCGACGCTCGTGGGTATCATCATCGCGCTCTTTTTTTCATTTGCGTTGTGGGGAAGCGCACCCACGGCGGAAAGCGGTATGTCGCCGGACATGTTCAGCAAATCACTGATTCACGATAAGTTTGGCCAGACGTTCAATATCATTTTTCTGCTCATGGCGATGTTCGCAGTTCTGGGCTCGGTAAGGTATCCGCAACCCGACCACGAAAACAAAGCTGAATATTTCGCGCTCGTGCTCATGGCTGTTGTGGGAATGATGTTTCTTGCTAAATCCGGAAACCTGATCACCGCGTTCGTCTCACTCGAAATATTTTCCATTTCGCTGTACATCCTTTGCGGCTTTTCAGCCAAACATGGAACCGGCAAAGAACACCCATCAAACGCTCAGGAACTGAGTTGGGCAACCCTTGCCTCCCAGGAATCGACAGTCAAGTATCTGCTGACAGGCGCCTTCGCGTCCGCCATTCTCGTATACGGGATGGCTTTGATATATGCTGGCACCGGCACGACGGAAATTCGCTTCATCGGCAAACTTTTGCATTGCGAAGAAGCTGGCGATTGCATGAATCCTTATAGTAGGAACACACTCGTTTATATTGGAATGGGATTGTTATTTGCCGGGCTTGCGTTCAAAGTTTCCCTGGTCCCATTTCATTCATGGACGCCGGATGTTTACCAGGGAGCGCCCACCCCAATCACAGGGTTCATGTCCGTCGCCACAAAAGCGGCAGCCTTCGCTTTGATCGCAAGAGTCTTTTTCACCGCGTTCCCGGAACTGGATAAAGTGTGGATGCCTATTCTTTTCGGCGCGTCCGTTATCACCATGCTCGTCGGCAACATCGCGGCTATTTTTCAGGATGACGTCAAGCGAATGCTGGCCTACTCAGGTGTTGCCCACGCTGGATACCTGCTGATCGGCATCGTCGCCAACAGTCAGGACGGAGTAGCAAGCCTCATCTTCTATCTTAACGTGTATCTCTTCATGAACATCGGCGCGTTCGCGGTTGTTTTTATATTGGAGGGAGAAGGGAAAGAAGGTAATTCCATTTCTCGCTTCAAAGGACTGGCTAAAAACCATCCCTTGCTTGCCGGCGCGATGAGCCTGTTCATGCTGTCACTTGCCGGGTTCCCACCAACCGCAGGCTTCTTCGGCAAACTGTACGTCTTCATGGCCGCGATCAAACAGGGATACATACTCATCACAATTATGGCGGTGATTGCCACTGTGATTTCCGTTTATTTTTACCTTCGAATCATCGCCATGATGTATTTCCATGAAAAAGAAGGTAGCGAGACAGTGATTGTCCCTAGAGGCATGGCAACCATAATAGCCGTTAGCTCCATCGCTATCATCCTGATCGGATTCTTTCCCTCCGGCCTCATGCAACTTGCGCTAGAGTCGATTCCCTTCTAGCTCAACACGTCTGTGCTAAAATAACCTATGCGGTCCCTGTATCCGGAACCTTGATTGACAGCTTCTCCGGGAATTCCAATGAGTTCAAAAAGAAATCACTACATAGTTCTCGCGCTCGCACTTGCCATTTTTGCCAACGCAGGCAATTCTGAAATCCCCAGCCCCCAGGAAAGAGTCGAAACTTACAAAAAAGCTAGCAGGACCCCAATGACGCTGAATCGCACTATAACCTGGGGTCAGCTTACCTCGAGTTGAACTTAATCAAATCCGCTTCCAGTGCATTTATGGGCACGATTCAGCTGGATAAGAACCATGCCTTGGTACATCGTAGAATGGGAATAAAGGGTCAATAGTAACTCTTTGATTTCCAAGTCAAACTAATTTCCGCAAAACTTTCACACTAAATCTAACCGATTGATTTAGCTGAAAATCTCTCTTACAGCTATGCAGAATGTTACACAAACGTGTGACTGATGAGATGACAACGAGGCGAAACTTATAATTTTGTGTTTACTTTTTCATATTAAACATAGTGGCTACCCCCATTTTCATCACCCTCATCATTTTCTGTTGGTCCCTGCATAACTTTTGCGCTTTTGGGTGTCTACTCCCCACCAACTCATACATTTTTCTAAACAGAGGGACACCCCCCTCTTTGGGAACAGGATGAGATTCAATCTGTGAAAATAAAATACCTTTATCAATTTGAACCGGGATAAGCATTTGAAAAACATTCATAATACGTTTAACCTCTGCCATGTCCAAATAGAAATCTTTATTTCTGATGCCGTTTTTTTCACAGAATTGCACTACCTGCATAACAGTAGTAGTTTGTTTCATTGCCCCTAAAATCACAAGTTTCGCCTCATTATCACCACTTGCAAAATGTTTGTTACCCTTTAACCATAGCTGATAGTCTGCCCCTGTCCTGCTTGACCGTCCACCTTCTTCCTCTTTTTTTAATTGGTCATCTGTGAATTTCCTAAACAGCCCCGACTTGTAATGCAGGTCAACTGTCTTAGCATCTTGCTCTTCCTTTTGCTTTTTTATTTTTTTGATATTTTCTACGCGAAGTTTGTTTGCCTCTTCTTTCCGCTTTTCTACCACTTCTTGCCGCTTATAAGCCTCTACATTCTTTTCTATAATCTTCACGTACGACACTCTTAGCTGCACCGCGCATGGTAATGGATTTGTATCCAACCCAAATTCTTTAATAAGCTGATCAAATTTTTGTAAACTCTCCCGTCTTAAGCTTATCTCTCTTTTTATGTATGCTGCTAAGTTCTTATTGTTTACCCATTTACCATTAAGTTGATAAATTGTACCTGGCTTAGCATCATCCAATATTTCATCTAATGGCAACATTTCTTGCTTTTGGTTTGTCTTTAACAAATTACATATAAACTGATTATTTCTAAAATAATTAACTCTAATTTTTTTAATTTTTTCTACACATTCCCTCCCCATATCTACTCTGCTAGCAAAACCTTCAAACGAGCATGCTTTTCTAGCCCTTTGCAAATTATTTCCGTTAATACCCTTCCTCACATCGCTCGCAAAAATTCCTTTTAGGTTTGGCTTAGATTCAAGTTCTCGGCTTAAATTTTCTAGCAACTCAATTGCCTCACCATATTTTTTTTGTTGAGATAATTGTCCCGCTTCTCTTAGTTTCGTTTTTGCATTATTTTTGGCTTTTATTGAATCGTTATATGCGATTTTTTTTCTAATGCTGTCAATTAAATATTTCGCCTGTGACGCAAAAATTCCTTTTAGCTTTGGCCTAGATTCAAGTTCTCGATTTAAATTTTCTAGCAACTCAATTGCCTCACCATATTTTTTTTGTTGAGATAATTGTTTCGCTTCACTTAGTTTCGCGCTTATTTCATTTTTGGCTGTGCTGAATTCTTGATCAAAAGCATGTACGCTAGATACCGGAAAAGAGATTAGTAGAAAAATTAAAATAAATTGTCTCATCACTGAATCTCCCTTTAAGCTTAATTAACCCTGCTAACCAGAATGGCAGTCGCTTAACAAAACAGTAAGCAAAACTTGTTCGCACGCTTTTTCAACGCTTAAATTTCTGATATATTAACCACATAAAAAGTGTCGCACAATGTGTAACCACAAAACTGTGACTACTTAAAACCATAGTAACGTAAGACGCTAATTTGCCCTTAAAAAAACAAAACTACACGGCAGAATTTCGATAAAACGAGAAAGGTTGAAAAGGTCTTTAGCTGAAGGAAAGGAGAAAGAGGTGAGCGATTCAATCCGTGATAAACCGTCTGATGCAGAGTTTGTGAGGTGGTCAAAAGGCAGAAAA
>PCCT01000005.1 GCA_002731985.1 Nitrospinota bacterium | reverse complement strand
CGCAGGAGGGTGCCCACCATGGCCATGACGCGATGCCGGGAGCAGAACGAATGACTTTGGGTGCAACGGTGTACAAGCACATGTGCACTTTTTGTCATGGTGCCGATGGTAACGGCGGTGGCAAGGCGATGGCCTATCTCTACCCCTGGCCCCGCGATTTTCGTAAGGGAATTTTTAAACATCGCACCACTCCTCCCGGATCACTCCCGCTTGATAAAGATATCTACCAGACCATCAAACGAGGTCTTCCTGGAACAGCTATGCCCGCGTGGGAGAACGCCCTTTCCGAAGAAGAAACCTGGGCCGTTGTTCAGTACATCAAAGGATTTTCCGAGCGGTTCAAAAATGAAATTCCCAAAGCCGCGATTGAGCCGGGACCTGTCCCTCCTGCCGCGCCGGAATCGATAGCGGCTGGAAAAAAATTGTTTAAGGAGATGCGTTGCGCCGGGTGTCATGGTACCGACTTGAAAGGTGAAGGGCCTCTTGCAGGACAACTTTACGATATATGGAATCATCGGGTTTTTGTGTATGACCTCGCCAACCCCAATGCCTACAAATTTGGCTATGAACCATCAGACATCTACATGACATTGACAACGGGAATCGATGGGACTCCCATGAAAAACTACAATCATTTGACGGATAAAGAACGATGGGATATAACGGCTTTCCTGCATTCTAGGTTAGAGATGGAGCGTGTTCAGGAGTCGGGTTATGAAATCGATCTGTATTCCACGAAGGTAGATGACGAATTTGTTCTTGATCCCTATCATGAGTTATGGGACAAGATTCCTGAAAAGGTGGTACGCCTCATTCCACTCAACGCGCGTAAATCGCCCGTCACTCATATAAAAATTCGCGCCGCGTTAAACGAGGATGCGGTGGCGTTTCGGTTGGAGTGGGAAGACCCGGTCCCAGACCGTTCCTCCAGTCGGCATCAGGACTTTAAAGATGCGGTAGCAATGGAATTTGCTCTGGGCGGTGTTTTGCTTCACACGCACGGCCATAATGAGCCATTTTTTGGAATGGGCAACCGGGGCAAAGTGGTCAACATCTGGCAGTGGCGTGCCGACTGGCAGACGGAAATAGAAACCAAGGAAAAGCTGGAATACGCTACCCAGGGAATAGATCTCGATACCATGATCTTCGGCGGCGAGGTCAACCCTGTTGATGCGCTGAATCCGTTTCGCGATGCTCCGGTTGAAGAGATGAATGCGGAAGGTTTTGGCACTCTCACACCTCAGCCGCATACGAAGCAGAATGTGCTGGGCAAGGGGGTCTGGAAGGACGGGCACTGGTCTGTGGTATTTTACCGGACTCTGGATTCGTTAAATAAGTGGGATAAGCAATTCACGAAAGATCAGCCGATTCTGGTGGCATTCGCCATTTGGGATGGGTCCCAGCAGGACCGAAATGGCCGAAAAGTGATTTCCATGTGGCAAAGGTTGCATTTGCCTTGAACTGGAGTGTGGAATCGTTCTATAGTGTATGCCTTTCCCGAAAATCCCCCCCCGCTGTGGGGGTTTTGTACATGAATTTTGTTATGTAATTGTGTTTGGAGGTGTGTTGCATGTCGGATGAAAATCAGGAACAGGAAGAAGACGTGAATCAGGAAGAATCTCTTGATCTGGTCGAGACAGATGATGAAGGGGCGGATGAACTTGAGGTTGACGAGTCCGATGAGGTAAACGAGCTGGAGGAAGTCGTCGAGGAGAAGGCTCCTGAGAAAGGCGCCTACCTAGTCATCGGTCAGGGCGAGTTTAATACTGTAATGTCCAACCGTGGCGCAGACGACCCGGGAGACAATACGCTATCCGCGCCACATGGTGTAAGTAAGTTTGGCGATATGCTGTTTGTTTCCGACCGAGGGAACCACCGTGTTTTGGTATGGGATCAATTCCCGGAAGAAAACGGTGAACCTTCCAATGTTGTTCTCGGTCAGGAAGATTTTGCAGACTGTCTGGAAAACAGAGGAATCACCACCACTCTCGACGAAATGACTTCAGGGCTGGGGGATGAAAATCTGGACGGATTCACCATCAGTAAAGCTGAAGAGGATACTTTATCTCAGCCTGACGGACTCTGCGTGATTGACGGTAAGCTTTATGTTTCAGATTGTGGAAATCATCGTGTGGTTCGATGGAATGGCCTTCCCTCAGAAGACGGCGAGCCACCAAGTCTGGTAATGGGTCAGGACAACCTTGATGAGAATGAAGCCAATCGTCAAGGACTGGTAGGGTCTGGTTCCCTGTTTTTTCCAATGGGAATTTGTTCAGGGGATGACCAACACGTTTTTGTTGCTGACAAAGACAACCATCGCGTGTTGATCTGGAAAAAAATTCCTTTCTCTGACGGTTGGAATGCAGATATCTCACTGGGACAGGCTGGTATGGACGAGCGGGATGCCAATCGAGGTGATTTTGATAATGTTCAGCGGGATACTTTAAGCTTTCCAACAGGGGTTTTCTTTGATGTGGAAAATGAGAAAATCTTTGTTGTCGATCAAGGGAATAATCGGATTCTCATTTGGAACACTCTTCCAAGAGATACCGGTCAGCCGGCAGATGTGGTGATCGGGCAAGAAGATTTTGTTTCACGAGGCCCTAATATGGGAAAAGGGGACAAGAGAGCGAGCATGGCCTCATTGTACTTTCCGACCGATATAGTTGTCGGGCATACAGGTATGTTCGTTTCAGACACGGGCAACAACCGGGTATTGTATTGGAAAGAAGTTCCCACTGAAAACGGTCAACCGGCCGATCTCGTATTTGGACAAACTAATTTTTCCGATCAATACCCGAATCGGCATGCTCAAGCTAACGCTTCCACCTTGAATGATCCTTATGGATTATGGTTGGAAGAAGAGGAGAACCCTGAATGGGTTGAACCCGATGAGGTAGAGGAAGAAGAAAGCACTGAAGAAGCTTCTGCCGAAGAGGCTACGGAAGAAAATAATGATAATGATAAGGAAGAGATTCCTGAGTATTTGTTCAAACTCTTCATTGCCGACCGAGGTAATTCCAGAGTGGTTGTCTGGAATGAACTACCCGTGATGGCGACTGATGAGGAAGAGGTCGAAGACGACGAGATCGAGATTGAAGATCCAAACCTTCTCATTGGCGAAGATGTCGATGAGGATTATGTTGAGGAAGAGGAAGACAGCACACCGGAAGAACTTCCGTCAGCTTAATTCCGTGGATACTGATATAAATTAAGTTTATTTGAACCGGGCCTGGCCCGGCGGTCCGCGCTAAGGCGCGGGCCGTTTTTTTTGTTTTCTCCAATATTTCCTTCAATTTAATATAAAGGGACGAATCGCTTTTTTACAACTTCCCTGCCTTCATCGGGNAAAAACCAATCAAGAAATTCTTTTACCGCTCCTTGCGGTGGACCAAAGGTGGTCAAANACAAANCCCGCCTGACAGGATATTCAGACTGATGGTCGTNCGGATTTTGTCCATCTATTATGAGCGGTCTCACCTGATCGGTATTCGCCACAAAAGAATAGTTGAAAAATATTTTATCCTGTCCGGGTGTGGCCCTGTTATCCGCAGTATGGGGGGATGCCTTCTTCCACCCACTTTCCCGATTGTCCGCTTTTGAGGTTTTCCTGATTTCTTTCAATTCCTGTTGACATTTTTTTACTCGACTCTTTAAATTTCGCCATAATTTTATCGGGCGAATCGGTCAGCAGGTTACCGAATTCAGGCTGGCATTTTAAATTCCCTACATCGCAACAGGGTGTCATTTCTCCGGTTTGCCGGATCGTCATGATATCTATAGAACCTCTCGCGGCGGGGCAATGGATTAAATAGGGGTCTCTGGGAAAGGGAAGCGATGTCATGGGTCGAATTCCTTTCGGGCCTACTTTAAATGCTGGAAGCAGGCTCAGGCCCAGAGTAAATTTTTTGCCGTGAGCGAATGCCTCTGTATCATCCATGTGAGTTGTGTAAATCGCTTCGTCGCAATCGGGTTGATTTTTGACCAGCCAGGAAACTTTGTCATCGTAATCTTTTAATAATTGAACTACATGGTCGAAGTCTGATCCTTCTTCGGAGAAAAAATTCATCAGCAGTGCGGTTTGCATTTGCAGATGAGGAAGGTTTTCGAAGATGACGTTGACGATCATTCGGTTCTGTATGGTGATCAGTTCTTTCAATAGCGGTTTTTGAAATTTTTCCCAGGCGGTGGGATACAGTGTGATGTCTGCCCGCCCCCCTTCTTTTAATATTTCAACTAACCTTAACCAGCGTTTTGATGATTTGGAGTTCATTTCCAGGTTGGTGTGCAGGCAAACGGAAGGCGCTGCGGTTTTGAATATTTTGAAGATTTCTACAATATGCGGATTCTGAGTAGCTTCGCCTCCGGTCAGGTTAATTTCCTGTTGGGCGAGAGTGTTTAGCACGTCGACCTGACCAATTTTTTCGGCCATGACGCGGGCCTGGTCCGGGGTCATGTGCCAGTCGGACTTTGGGATATCGGCTAACGGTTCGTAGACATGGCAGTCCACGCACTCGTCTCTGTTGTAGCGGTTGCAACTGGTTTCGACAAAAATACTAAGCATCGGATGGAGTCGCGAAAAAAAATAAATTTGGAGATAATCAATTACCCCTCCCTGCCTGCCCTTGGTAAGGAGGGAGCGGGGGGAGGTGGTATGGCTTTCCGCTAATCATTATTAACTTATAACGCTTATTATAAATTAAATAACTTATCCTCACCGGAAATTCATCACCACGAATGAAATAGGTTCAACCGGTCCTTGAAACAGGGGAGTGTAATGTCGTTCTTCATATCCCAATCCCGCAAGGTCGGCGGAGACTTGATTTACTTCTTTTTCGCTTACATAAGCCACCGTGTCCGGAACGCCATTGGCACTCAAACTGTTCGCGAGTTCGGTTATTTGCTGGCGCTGGGCGTTGGGAGTTCCCTGCATCGCGGGGTACTCCATCCTGGATTCGTAAGGACTTTGGTAAGCTTTATTTAAGGCGTGCAGTGTTTTGAGCATGAGAATGTCTCTGTCCCATGGGGGCATGTCGGGTGCGTCGCGATGAGTCTGCACCAGCTCTACCATGCTAATGACCCTGTCTTGCAAATGCTTTCCCACATAGCGATGCTGGTATTCTTTTTCGACAGATGAATATCCTGTTGCTCGGGCCCAGTCGCCCAATAACTCAAAATTCACCATGAAAGTGTATTGTCCGCCATAAAGATTGAAATAGGGCCGCCCTGAAAAATTGAGTTCTTGCAGAGAATGCATGCCGTAATCCATTCCCGTGTATCCCAGCCCATCGTCGCTGAGCAGTTTGCGCGCGCGTTCCAGCGTAGCCAGTGCGCCTAAGTTGATGGGCACGGGGGTCTCGTTTTCCAAACGGTCAACGTGAGCTTGCAAAACTTCTGCCCGAGGCCAGTCGTCTATATCCACCCGCTGATAGGTCCTCTCCCAGAATATGAGTGGCAGGACTTGAGGGCAGTGTTTCAGCGAGTCTAGATTTTTTTCGTTGAATAATTTAATAAACTTGTCGAAATTCATTCCTACAGCATCTGGATCAATCAAAGGCTGAAGGTATTCTTCAAAAAGAGAGTCGTCCTGTTTCAGCAGGACTTTCGTTGCAAGATCGTCCCAGATTTCGTTGGAAATAATTTTATCCACCGTTTGGTCACGGAAACAATCCATATAATTCGCGTCAATTTGAATCGTGAAAAATTTTCCAGCGTGATTTTTCAGTCGCGAGTTATCGCGTGCTCCCTTGAGGATTTCCATGGAGAAGTCGCACAAAATATAACGTGTGTGGGGGTAGACCTGGCCTTCGGTGTCGATTGATTGGAGATGACTCAGAAAAGAGCCAGCCAGGTTTCCATTGCCAACGCCCCATTCCATGATGAAGCGGGGTTGCGCGTTGTTGGTCCGTTTTCGGGCTTGTTCGAAATAGTCTTTGGCTAATGCATGCGCGAGCCGATGGTCCTGACTGACATAGGTTTGAAAATGGTTGTGGATGCCCGGACCCTGAATCCCGTAGAAAATTTCGTTGACATGGGTTTGCCACTCATCGGCAGGTTTGAAGTCACCGAGAGGCAGAAGCTGGGCTTGAGAGTTCATAAGAGCGGTTCCTCATCCCAGGCGGGAATCAGTCCTTCAGTCCTTCCAGTCCCGCGTCGCCATCATCGAGATTTTGGCCAGAGGCAAGTTGGTTAGTAGGGGAAACACCTCCCGGAATACTGCTATGTTTTTCAGCTTGCGACTCCTGGTTCATGAGAGCTTCATATTTTTTGTAAGCTTCCTGTGCGTCATCCATTCGCCCGACTTCTTTAAAGCAGTTATAGAGATTCAGCCAGCCGAGGGCATCGCCAGGATTCATGGAGGTAGCCAGCTTGAATTCCTTGATCGCTTTTTCAATTCGACCGACGGTTGCATACAGGCTGCCAAGGTTGGTGTGCGGCAGAGAGTAATCCGGGTCGATCTCGCTGGCTCTCTGAAAAGACTTAACCGCTTCATCGATCATATTTTGCGCTGAATAACAACTTCCCAGATTGCAGTAGGCTTGAGGATCTTTTTCATCTAGTTCCACAACACATAAAGCCTGGGTGAGCGCTTCATCGTAATTTTCAGAATTGAAGTAGGCCGTGCTTAAGGCGGATCGAAGTTCAAGGTCTTCGGGAGAAAACATCAAAATCTTTTTAAGGACCTGGACTTCTTCATCATATTTTTTTTCCATATCGTAGGCCGCCGCGAGGTTGGCATAGCCCAGCCGGTCCATCGGGTCGATTTCGATCACTCTTCTGAAACAGCGGGCGGCACTCTCGAACATATCTTTGAGCATGAATACGCCGCCCAGATTAAAATGGACCTCCATGTCTTCCGGGAGCAGTTCCGAGGCACGGGACAGTTCCCGCATCGCTTCGTCCTCGTGGTTACACATTCCATAGGCGGTTCCCAGCAACTTATAGGCCATCCCGTTCTGGTTGTCTCGGCTGATTATCTGTTTGAGTTGTTTGATTGCTTCGTCAAGTTCGCCTCCATCGATGTAAAGCCTTCCCAGTTCCAATTGCAAATCAACATTATCCGAGTTATCTTTCAATTCCTTGCGAACCTGGCGGACTCTCTTCGAAATTGCCATTTCACGCTTGGTTTCTTCTGGATCGCGTACGCCCAATTCCTCAAATATTTCAGGGTCAATTTTCATCGTGACCCAATCGGCTCCTTTTCCTCCATCAGCGCTCATAATGTTATAAAACTCCAAGTACGTTAGCGGTTAATCGATCTGTATATAATGGATGCGGTTGATTTTAGGGGATATCCCAAAGGCTGTCAAGATATCCCGGATGTCACGCAGGTTGTGCCACCGAGCGGGCCATATTGGAAATTTCCTCCCGACCATATCGGTCAAGATAAAGCAGAAAGTGTTCGCGTGAAAGATAGTTCCATACATTGCGCGATGGGAAATTTGCTTCGATGACTTTCTCAAACACTTCATACTTCTCCATGACTTCATCTTTCGTCATTCCCTGGCTTATTTCATAATCAAAAATGATGGCCATGTCCCTATCAGGATCGCGAAGGATCCGATCGATTTTAAATTTTGCCGGGTTGTGGTAGATCGCGGAATCTTTTTCCAGAGTAAAAACCGATTGGCCCACCGAATGGATGGTTCCATCGCCCAACTCACTGTGTTCAATAGTGAAGTCGATAGTTTCTTGAGCTTCGTGTTTTTCTTCCGTTGGGAACCCGAAGAACAGGTAGAGGTGGTTCCATATTCCCGCGAGGGAGCTGTTTTCCAGAACTCTTTTTTCCGTTGCCTGGTCACAGCCCTTGTCGATGATGGAAAGTACTCTGTCGTTCGCGCTTTCCAGTCCGAAAAATAGCATCAGGAATCCGGCCTGATACATGCTTTTGAACAGGTCAACGGTTTCTACTGAATCCGATTCGAATTTGAGCATCCCCAACGCGCGCATTTCTACACCCTGCGACAGGATGGCTTTCGACATACGGTCGAAGGCATTTGGCGAAATCGCTTCATCTGAGAATGTGAAATATTTTGTATTGTATTTTTTGCCAAGGGCATCGAGGTCTTCGGCGACCTTCGATTCGTTTTCCTTCCGGTAATGCGAATCGTATATGAAGCTGTGAGTGCAGAATGTGCATTTGCCCCAGTAACAGCTTCTGCTGGCCATATAAGGCAGAACCGGGTAGGGCATCAAGTATTTGCCCAAAGGCAGATCATCAAAATTCGGACATGCCAGTTTGTCGTAGGAAAGAGATTTGGCACCCGGATTGCGAACGATTTCCCCACTGTTAAGATGGATTAGATTTGGAACCGTATCCAATGACTGGCCGTTTTTGAGTCGTTTTATCAACTGGTCCAAAGGAAGTTCTCCCTCAAACAAAATGATGCTGTGAAACATCTCCTCGAACAGCGCTTTTTTGTCTTGCAGAATATCTTGATGCCTCGCGAATACACTTCCTCCGATGACAATATGAAGATGCGGGTAACGATTCCTGAGAATTCGCGCCAGAGTCAGACCAGGAATCACCTGGCCGACATGGATGATGGAAATACCCACAAGGCCGTAATCGTTCCAATCCGCTTTGGATAACAGAGCGCTCTCGTACATTCCCAGAAACGGGTTGCGCTCTGAATCCTGAGTGGCAGAGAGAATGCCCTGGAGGTTTTCTTCAGGGGTGTCTTTCATGAAAAACGATTCCAGATCAATTTTGCTGGGGTAATGAGCGAAGGAGATCAGCTGCATCGCAACCTTAAGCGTGGTGTACGCGTTTTTGTATTCTCCGAATTGGAAAAAACGTTCCTCGTCACGCAGGACCTCCTTAGCGTCATGGATATCTGACAGAATGGTTTTCAGATAGCCGGTATCTTCAACGATTTGCCGATGAATAGGCTCCACTTCAAGGTCTTCTGGGGATTTAACCGGTTTGGCAAGTCGAGAGCGGATTTTATCAACGCAATGTTCGAGATAGTTACGGGACAGCATCAAGTCATAACTTTCGACATT
The DNA here is from genome assembly GCA_002731985.1 of Nitrospinota bacterium. Taxonomy (GTDB): domain Bacteria; phylum Nitrospinota; class Nitrospinia; order Nitrospinales; family VA-1; genus Nitromaritima. Next base: position 8,380 of record PCCT01000005.1, on the reverse strand, counting down.
GAAGTCGAACTGATCCACTACATGTCCTTGAGCTTCAAGATAAGCCTTGAGCGTAGGCAACGCGAGATAAGGTTGGCTGGGATACCATTGCGGTGGAAACACCAGAGCCGTTTTCATGGTCTGCATCCGTTCCTGCGGGTTAAAAGATTCCAGAATATCAAGGTATCAGAAGAGGATATACCCCACTACAAAACCTGTCAACGATTCCTCACGGTTCAAAGAGGGTTGATTATTTTTAGTTGCCGGAAGACTGCCTCATGAGAGTTTTCATATTCCTGCTCGGGATAGTTCCTTGTTCTCTTTGTTCTGGGTGAAACCACAGAAAACATGGTACAAGGGTCGTTTATTAGCGGTGCCCGTCCTTTTGTATTTTTTTAAAACCTGATAGACAAATTACTCGCTAATAAAAAGTCATAAACAACGTGTAAAGTTACCAGTCAAACTTGAATATCTTGGAAACTTAGTCACAACGACAAGAAGGCAAAAAAATAATCCAGCCGTATANATAACTATTACGAACCTCATCCGTCTATCGTCAGGCGGGNGGGGTTTTTCGTTTCCGGGCAGGGTCTTTCGCTGATTTTTAATTTTGCGAAGTGCTTGAACCNCCAGTGAGAAGTGCTAGGCTACCAGTGCGATATCTCTTGGGGACTCCTGCTCTGAGGCACGAAAAAACCTNTATCTTATTATAANTAAAGGGNTATCTNCGTGCTACCCGCAGGCTCCAGTTCTCCTTGACACTTCTGGGTGAAATGTCTATACTCTTCGTTTATCCCCTAAATATGTTGTAAATCATTGACTTATAATTAATGTCCATCACCGTTTTTTTGAGGAGATAGTTCTTTGAGCGACCAGGAAACCACAGCAGATCAGGAAGAAAATAAAGACACTGAGGAAACAGCAACTGATTCTCTAGCAGACCTTCAAGAGCTTGAAAAAATCAAGCAGGAGTTGATGAAGGAGAAGGAGAAAGCGGCTAAGGAACTGGCTGAGGGTGAAGAGGAAGGTGAAGATCTTCGAGAAGTTGATTACCTTCAGAAGTTGATCACTCTCTCAGTCAAGTTCGACCATCATATTGGAATGTTTCTCATGCCCGCGTACATCGATTGCGGATTGAAATACGACCACAGATTGGCTGAAAGTTACATGACCCAGATCACGACTATCGAATCGTTCCTGCGCCTTTTGGAAAAGGTGGATGGTGTGACCCGCGAACAGGTCACCAAGGACTGTATTCTGAAGCTGAGGAATATTCTTCAACTGGTTCACAAGAACCTCATCAAGCCTTTGTACAGGGAAGTTGAGGCCATGAAGAAAAAGCCTAAGTCGGAAAGTCTGGATAATTTTAAAACCAACTGGAACGAGCGGCTGGGTGATTTGCAAAAGGCCTGTGACTTTGAGTATCAGGTTCTTGATGTCAAAGCGTTCTTGGTCAAATAAGGTTGTTATTATCTTATTAGATTATCCTTAAGGACGGTGCCGGTTGAGCCAGGGCTTTTGGGCCGCAGGGATTTTCAGTGTGGTCACATTCCAATTTAAGAATCCCTTTCCAGGGATAAAGCGAAGAGCCCCGCTTGCGGGGCCTTTTCAGTTTTGGCCTCTTTTTTAGGGTCCTTCATACTTTTGGAGACTTTTGAATGTCAGAAGAAATGGATAAGAAAACAAATGGTGAGTCCGCTTTAGACGCGGCCTACAAGGAAACTCGCCCGGAAGAGACACCTGAAAAACAGGAAGTTGATCATAGTAAGCTGTATGTGTGGATCGCCGATGCGGGCAATGACCGTATTCAGAAGTTCGACGGTAATGGGAAATTTATCTCCCAGTTTGGTACTTCGGGAGGGACCCGACCGCCCTACAATCCGGGAGAATTTAAAACACCCAGTGGGGTTTCAGTTGATTCGGAAGGAAATATCTGGGTCGTAGATTCAGGATGTCATCGGGTTCAAAAATTCGACGAAGATGGAGACTTCCTGCTGGAACTTGGGATGGAAGGCTGGGGACAGGATAAGTTTTATTTTCCGGAAAATATTGTCACCGAATCCACCGGAACAGTGTTGGTGGCGGATACCTCCAACCACTGCATCAAACGATATGACGATGATGGGGAGTTTCTACTTGGCTTTGGGTATCCTGGTAACTTTGATGGATTTCTCAAGTTCCCCACAGGCATCGCCCTGGATAAGGAAGGCAATATTTACATCGCTGATAGAGATAACCAGCGGATTCAAATTTTCAATGAAGACGGACAATTTGTGTCCAAGTTTGGTGAATATGGATTTGAAGAGGGACGGTTGAATTTCCCCAATGGAATTGCGGTGCGAGCCGATGGATCTATTATTGTTTCTGAAAAAAGTCAAAACCGTCTGCAGGTATTCGATCGCGATGGCAATCTCATTCAGACAGTAGGAGACATGGGGAAGAGAGATGGGCAGTTTAATTGTCCTGTATCACTGGCTCTGGACCCTTATGGCTATTTGTTTGTGGTGGACATGATCAATCAGCGTGTTCAAAAATTTGATCCGGAGCTTAATTTTGTCGCCAAGTGGGGTGTGATAGGAAAAGAGCCCGGACAATTCAAGGACCCTGCGGGAATGGGTCTTTCCTGGGAACCGGACTGGGCGCCGACAGAAGATTAAATATCCAGTTCTAAGTTCAATTCAGTCTACCAGAAATTTTAAAGAGCCTGAAAGTATGAAGTCGAGTATGAAATATAGTAAACCCCATTACCTTTGGTTGTTATGGGTGTTTGCAATGTTTGCTGGTGTTGTTTTTTGTGCGGATCAAAGGGCGTTGGCGGATGAAATGCCTGCTTCTGGAGGCGATTCTTTGTTCGAGAATCAAATTCGCTCATTGACTGCGGAGAAACCGGAGTTGAAACCCTCGGGTGACCCGCGTTTTAAAAATAATCAGGATGACACGGTCACCGACCTGGACCACGGGTTGATGTGGAAGTTGCAGGACTCCTATCAGGAAAAAAAGGAATGGATCAATTGGGAGTTGTCTCACGCCTACGTCAAGGAAATCAATGAAAATAAATTTGGCGGATACAGTGATTGGAGGCTACCGACTCGGAAGGAGTTATTGTCTCTGTATGAAGAGGATAAAGTTATTCCCTGGTTTTATTACTGGACGACTAACGAAGTGCATTTAGATCCGATTTTTGGATACACTAGTTGTTGTTTCTGGACCAGTGAAGAGCTTAAGGATAAATACGCGTGGCATGTAAACTTCATTCGCGGGAAAGCGTATCCCAGTATAAAAGGGGGGCCGAGTTTGTCTCTTTCGGCAATCCGCCTGGTGAGAGATGCTGGGACGGGCGTAGAAGTCAAGGCGAGTAAGTAACGTGACTGCTCAGAAGTCGCAAGATGTTTTCGTTTCCAGACCTGGAGATATTTCATGAAAGAGGACAATAAAGACCAAACTTGGAAAGATAGAACAGGAAGGAAATACCAATCCTACGGTGCGGGGCAAAGATTAGAACGCGAACAGTCAGAACAGCAAGAGGGAGAGACCGACGGAGAATCAACAGCGGCCTCAGAGGAATCCGGTTCCCACCCGTCTGGAGAGGATCAGGAAACAGCTGACCTTCAACCCGGACTCGACGCAGCGGAAGTCGATGAGGATGAGGATGAGGGTGAGGAGGTCGAGTTTGACCTCGAAGCCCAGATCGCAGAGTTTCGTCTGCAGATCGAAGAAGAACCGGACAACTGTGTTCATCACTACAATCTGGGAGAAGCTTTGGCAGAGTTGGGTTATGACGAAGACGCCAAGGCCGAATTTGAAAAGGCGCTAGAGTTAGATAAGGATGATGCATTTGGGGCGATCATACACTTTGGTTTGGGAAGCTTGTGTTATCACCAATTGATTGCCGGGCTTCAGGGAACCATTGTTCGCAGTTCCGTGGGCTTGCATTCTCAGCACAAACCGGGTGCTCAAATTGTAGAAGTGAATGATGAGGACTACTCGGTTCCTCTCAGGGAGTTTGAAGCGGCTATAAAGATGCTGGACAGTTTGCAGGCAGATGAAGAGATCGTTGATCATGTAAAGGATAATGCCCCAAGGCAAATAGCGGATATATACTACAAATGGGCTTCTGATTTGATCGACAAATCCCGTCAAATTGAAGTCTATGGGGATGAGATCAAGGATGTTAAAGAAAGTTTGGAATATCTTAAAAAAACAATTGAGATCAACCCCAACCATTCGCAAGCCCAACTCATGATCAAGTATGCTAGAAAAATGTTGCAGGAAGGCTGGGACATTTACGATGAATGCGGATTCGTGGCAAAAGAAATTCAAGGCTCGGGTTGATTTCGGGACGGGGCTATAAATTTTTTCAGGAGAGATTATGTCGGACAGGTTAGATGAATTGATTCGCGACAAGCTGAGCCCAGACGGTCAGGTGTTAAACCTCAAAGCTCAGTTTATCCGTGAGGTCGGTGCCATAGCTCTCGCGCAAAAAGAAGAACTGAAAAATCTCAGGGCTTTGGACCTGACGCAGAACGATATTGGGGACGCAGGAGCCAAGGCCATTGCGGAATCAGAAATTTTTTCCAATTTGCGATCCATCAACTTGAAGTCTAACCGAATAGGTGATGAAGGCGCAGGATACCTGGCCAACTCCAAAACTTTGAAAAATTTACGCAGTATGCAATTGGTCGTTAACGACATCACTGAAGAGGGTGAAAAAGTCCTTCGTAACTCGACATCGCTTGTGAGCCTCAGTTCACTAAAGTTCAGAGTCTGATCTTCAGTAGCAAATGTTGCCAGGAATTAAATAGGTATCACTCCCAGTTTTTCATGCCTGCTGTTTTTAAGGCGACTGAAGTCTGAAGGGTCTTTTGCCTTACCTTCTGCTTTCTGGTAAACCTTCTTCGCCCATTCTATATCTCCCAGGTTTTCACACAGGCTCTCGGCTAGCCAGCGGAACTCATAGAAAGTTTCCGATTTGTCTTCTGCTTTCTGATAAACCTTCTTTGCCCATCCTTTATCGCCCGGATATACGCACAGGCTGTCGGCAAGACTGCGGAGATGGCTACTGTCTTCCACCTCGGTCCCGGCTTGTGCCCTGACCTCTGCTTGTGCCTCGGATTTCTTGTATAGCCTTACAGCCCATTCCTTATCGCCCAGATTTTTGCACAGGCTCTCGGCGAGATCACAGAAGTCATCACTGTTTATAGCCGTACTCTCTGCTTTGTTATAGATTTCTATAGCCCGTTCCTTGTTGTCAATTTTTTCGCAAATACACTCGACCAAGCTAAGTAGGTCACTGCTATCTTCCGCCTTATCCTCGGCCTTCTCATACAACTTTCGAGCCCATTTCTTGTCACCATGTTTTTCATAGATGCTGTCGGCGAGTTCTTGGAACTCGGAATACGCTTCCGCTCTATTTTCAGCTTTTTTATAAACTCCCAGTGTCCATTCCTTGTCACCGAATGTTTCGGCGATACTGTCGGCAAGATCACACAATTCACGAATGTTGCTTGGCGCGTCCTCTGATTTTTTGAATAATTTCCGGGTCCATTCTGTGTCGCCGAGTGTTTCTGAAATGCTATATGCCAGCCAATTGAGGTCCAGACTGCTTTCTGCTCTGTCCTCTGCTTTCTGGTAGATGGACTTGGCCCATTCTGTGTCGCCGAGTGCTATGGATATACTGTATGCAAGCCAATTCAAGTCGAGGCTGTCTTGCGCTTTATCCTCTGCATTCCGGTAAACTTTCCGAGCCCATTCCTTATCTCCTGCTTCCGCCAGATTGTCGGCCACTTGCTTGAGGTCGCATACATCCCTTGCTTGAGATTCAGCTTTCTTGAACTTTGCAGTCAGGATCTCATCATTACTTTTTGGTTTCCCTGCAGACTGTGTAGGCGGGAGGGGTGCTTCCTCTGTCAAAAGTTCTTTCTCTCCGGTTTTTTCAGCCTGAGGTAGTCTGGAATATTTCAGGTAATGGATTTTATCTCCTGCGTAGATAAAGCTTTTTTCATATTTTGTTTTTGGCAGGTTGCCACGGTCTTCATGAAAACCGGATTCTTTATTGATATTTTGCAGTGAAGGTTCGGCGTTAAAATATTCGAGTATTTCCAGGGCATAGGGTTCGCTGTCTGTAGCCAGATAAATGTGACCTTCAGGAGCCAGTTTCCGAGCGACCAAATTTGCAAATCCAGGTTTGATTAATCTTCGTTTTTTATGTCTTTTTCTGGGCCAGGGATCGGGAAAATTTATAAAGACCGTGTCCAGTTCTCCATCATGGAATAGAAGAGGGATTTTATTCCTGACATCTCCATGCGCCACGCGAATATTTTTGAGATGAAGGTGCTTAATCAGGCTCAATAATTTCAGGACTCCTTCCTGTGAAAAATCTATCCCAATAAAATTGCTGTGAGGTTCCTTAACAGCCATTTCAATTAAGAAGTCGCCCATTCCAAAACCAATTTCCAGTTTTATGGGCTGGCTGTTGCCGAACAGACATTGCCAGTCGGGGTGCTCAGCGATATCAATAAAGCAGGGGTCTTTCGTGGAGAATTTGGCTGAGGATGGTCTTGCAGTCAGTAGGCCCATATATTATTTCCCATCTTGAAATAGACTTCTCCCGAATCTAATGATCGTATATTAATTTATCCGTGCATTATTATAGACGGGACAATTTCTTTTTAAATGGGAAATGTGAGATATAATGGTTCAAATACCTGGATTCGATTGTTGAGTCATCAGGCGAGTGGGTTTTATTTAGCCGACTTTACGGTCATTATTTTTAAGAGGGATCATGCTAAGTATTTTTGTGGAAGCAAGCTGTAATCGCTATGTGCGTGATGAGTGTCGATTCTGCCATGTGTATGAGCCTTTATCAGCTCATGCCAAAGAGGATTGGCACATGACGCCGGATGATGCCCGGCTCATGGTGGATAAGATTCGCCTGGTAGCGCCGTTAAAGGATCTGGCAAGGCAGGAAATCAACCTGACCGGTGGAGAGGCCTCGCAAAACCCTCATATCGTGGAGATTTACAAAGTGTTCAGGACGTTGTCTACGAACGTCCGGCTTCATACCAATCTCGACATTAATTCGGAAAAATCCAAACGGTGGGAGAGGTTGGTCGAGATAACAAAATTAAGAGGTCGTATTGATATCACCCTATATCCCACGGTGTGGAAGTCCAGGCAAAAGCCATTGCTTGAGAAGGTCATCCAATTGCAAAATGGGTTGATCGTAAACCTGATATACGAGAGCCTGACAGATCTCCTGAAGCAGATAAATATTTTGACGGACTTTTTCAATGAACAGGATAAAAATAAATTTTCCCCTGTTCTGGGATTGCTGGGCGAATTTCATGACAGATTAAAAAATGTTATAGAGAAAAACCCGAGATGCCGTGAAGATGAATTCCTGGAAGGGATGGGCGACCTGGGAAATTATGTGTCCTGTCCGGGTGGGTTTATTTTTGCGGTCAATGCGATTCCCTCGTTTTATGTCAGCCCCGAGGGGATACGAGATATGACCTCTTTGCCCTTTCCAAAAGATATTTATATGCTGGAATGCACGGCTGTCCGAGGAGTGATAGAAATTATGACTATTCTCCAGACGGGCGAAATGACACCCTGTTGCGATGTTGGGAATTTAAAATGTCTGCCAAAATTTGGTAATTTGCTAGTTGATTCCCCGGAAGTTCTTCTGCAGAAGTTTGGTGAGTCGCAAAAGCTCATGGAGACTGGGGCATTGAAAAATAAGAAGAATATTGAAAATAGTCAGCCTGGCAAATGGGTTGAGGAGGGAATTCCACCTTATTGTGTATGATTTAGTCAGGAAAGCCTAAGGCGCACTCCCGAGGCCTAAGCCAGGTGACAGGACTCATGCAAATTAAATAATAGCCGATATGTCATTGAAAATTTAAATATTAGGGCCTTAGTATGGTATGGTTTTACGGTAGAATTGAAAAATAAGGATCTATGCGTTTTTCCGGGAGTAGCGGGCTATTCATAACTTGTTATGAATAAACGGGTTTGTTGGCTTAATGGGGTTTTCTATTTTAGAGCTTGACTTATCTTGGGGGGTTTGATATTTTCGGGCGTATCTTAATAGTTGGGTAGGTTTTGTGCGGATTGTTATTGTCCAGATTTAGGTTCTTTTTGGAGTATGATCCGATTAAAATAGAGTTTTAATACTGGCTCGTAAGTTTTAAGAAGTAGAAGTATAGGGAATAGTTAAGTTTTAGTTATCTTGCTTTTTTTGAAAGGGGGAGCATGATGAGAAAATCAGTACTCGCAGTTTCCGTAGTTGTGGCATTTGTATTTTTGGCAAGCTTTGCCAGCGCTAACGTAACCAACTTGAAAGCAGGCGAATCTAGTGTGTGTGAAAACGCATCGTGGGTTGCCTACAATCAGGATGAAG
>PCCT01000004.1 GCA_002731985.1 Nitrospinota bacterium | reverse complement strand
TATGGGTAAAGTCTGGAGTCTACTTTTGACAGGTATTTTGGGTTTCCAATCTTTTGGAATAAAAAAATTTCTGCTATATTTTTGGGTATGAAAGTTTTATATAATCCATATGAATGTATGGACTTGTGTGGGGTTTTTGTTGATATAGACACAATACCAGTATCTTTTTATATGTCTCTAAACCATCAAATAAACGCATCTGTAAGTGAAGGAAAAACAGCAACTTACAGGTTCCATAAATACACATATACTACACAGTAAAAAATAGTACTCATAACTATATGAATAATAAGAAGTTATTTCGTGTCGGTTTTATTCAGAATAACCCTGTGTTTGGTGAGATTGAGTCCAACTTGGCAAAAGTTGAATCTCTTTTCTCCAGTAACAGTGCAGATCTAATAGTCTTGCCGGAACTGTTCAGCACGGGCTATCATTTCCTGAATCGGGAAGAAGCTCTCACTCTGGGCGAATCAATTCCTGAAGGTCCCACCACTCAGGCACTCATCCGAATCTGTAAACAAAACCAGACTTCCATTATCGCCGGAATCGCAGAGCAGGATGGTGATAGCGCCTATAACTCGGCTGTTATTATCGGGCCTGATGGATACCTCGGCAAATATCGCAAAACACATCTTTTTGATACCGAAAAAAACTACTTTGATCCGGGTGGTTTGCCTTTGAGTGTTTTTGATATCGGATCGGTCCGCGTTGGTGTCATGATCTGTTTCGACTGGCGTTTTCCTGAGTCGGCCCGCACACTCGCCTTGGCCGGAGCAGACGTCATCGCGCATCCTTCCAATCTGGTTCTTCCGCACTGTCCTCAAGCCATGATCACCCGTTGTCTGGAAAACCGTGTCTTTGCCATCACCGCCGACCGGGTGGGGACAGAGGAGCGTATCCCTGGCAGTCCACTTCGTTTTATCGGACAAAGCCAGGTGGTTGACCCCGACGGAAATATTCTGGTCCGAGCTTCGGAAACTGATGAAGAAACACAAATTGTCGATATCGATATCGAAAAAGCACGTAACAAATCCATCAACTCCAGCAACGATTTATTCAAAGACAGGCGCAATGATCTTTACAGGACTTGATAAATTTTGCTACGCTGATATACCGAACAATCATCTGAAAAAATAAAGGTTCTTTATAATATGGAAAATAAAAAGTCGCGGTTTTTGAAAAATGAAGATAGCACTGTATACGATTCCCAAACCAGCCTCACATGGATGGCAAATGATTCCAGGCTTGATCTCGACAAGGAGGTCTCGTGGGATGAGGCCGAACAATATGCCGCTGATATGAATGGCAAAAAAGTCGGAGGTTACGATGACTGGCGAATACCATCAGCTCAGGAAGCTCTGACACTCTTCGATCAGAACAAATTGAATAAGGATTTTAAAGGAGGCGACATCCATCTCGATTCCATTTTCTCACCGGGAGCGGGAAACACAACATGGACCTCAGAAGTTCGCGGTCGTGAAGCGCGCATAATTTTTTACATCAACGGGTTTGCCTACTGGTACGAAAAGGAAGACAAAACTATTTCCCACGGCGTCCGCCTGGTACGCCGCGGCTAACTGCTAGGCGCAGGGCCATAAAAGTAAATAATCCCTTCTCCCCTTGAGGGAGAGGGTTAGGATGCGGGGAATTTTATGAATCACTCCAATTCATCCTTCTCCCTCCCCTGATAAAATATTCTTTTACAGAAATTATTCCCGGTTGAAATCTTTCATCAACTTTGGATTGTCCAGCGTGAGACCAAAGGCCTTCACCTTGTCCGACTGTACTGTAAGCTGACGATAGAGTGACTGGAACTGGTGTGTGTCGAGTGAACTATCCATGAGGCGAGCGAGTTGGTCCGGGGTGATGGATTGAAGCGAATCCTCGGCGAACAGGGATGTGCCGACTCCTATCCAATGGGAAGAGATGAACCCTTGATGCACCAGGGCGTTGACACCGCCCGAATATTCTATGGCTTTGCGAAGGGTGTGGCGGGCGATGTAGGCGGGAACACAACGGCCTATAGCAACGGTCTTTGACGGATTCTCCGCCGGATAAACCCACAGGGTGACGCGTGTGTTTCCCATCGCGCCAAATTCTTTCCGAACTTCCCTCAGGTTTTTCCCATACCGCTTGGACATCCAGGCTTCAACCTTCACGCTTTTGCTTTCGATAGGCGGACACTCCAAAGCCTCCGCCTGACAAAATAAAAACCCTGTAAATACCAATACAGAAATTGTCAATAACCTGCGGCAGGCCATAATTTTCCAGAGCCGTTAATTTTTTTGCAGGATAGTGCTCGCACCGGGAATTTTTGCATTAGGTACTTCAAGTCCGAAAAAAGGAACCAGTTCATCTTGTACTGACAGTTTCCTGTAGAGTGCGTGGAATTCCTTATCACCAAGCTCCGGATTGAGCAGTTGCTGTACCTGCTCCGGGGTTATTATCTTCTGTGATGGTTCGTCAAACATGGTGGTACCGATTCCTATCCAGTGAACATGCACGAAATCCTGGAGCACGAGGCTACCTACACCCGTTGTATATTTTATTGCTGTGTTGAGAACATGGCGGGCGATGTAGGCGGGAACACAACGGCCTACGGCAACCACGTCGGCAGTATCTCCCATTGGATACACTCTGATGGCAGTGCGCGTGTTCCCCATTTCAGAAAACTCCTTCTTTATCTTTTTCCGTTGTTTTCGGAATTTCTTGGAGATGAACCCCTCCACCTTCACATTTTTAATTTCCACTGGCTGGCACTCGGCCTTTTTCTCCTCGGCACTTGCCGGAAGGGTGAATAAAAACATCCCCAGAACAACCAAACTTAATATTCGCTGAAACATACGACCTCTTGGAAAAATGAACAAAAAAGGAGACCCTAATGGACGGAGCCCAACAAACTGGTTAGAATATACTAGTAGTATACTGGTCTTGTTCCCAGTAGTCAGCTTTTCTTTGAGGGGTATTCATCGGCGCATTTTTCACTGCAAAAGAAGTGTTCTTCGCCTAGCACTGACCGGGCAATAGCCTGATTTTTTGGCACATACACCCCGCAATTTGGATCCTGTATCATCTCGGACGCCTCGGACGAATCTTCCAGGCGTGGATTGGCCCCAAACAGGGACCGATATAACATGATGAATCCGGCGACAAGCGCCAGTATAATAACTAATCTAGCCATATGATTATTGTAGATTTTAACAANAATAAACTCAAGAACGCAAGGCCTGCGACTTTTTCCGGTCACTGACATTTCAATTATGAATGATGATTCCAAACAGGATGATGTAGAGGAGATCGAAGCGGAAGTCGTTGATCCGGATGAAATAGAATTACTCGATCCGGTAAAGGTGGCTGAAGATCACCCGTCCCTGCTCCCGACGGTGACTAATGATACCTCGGTCGTCCGGGTTGATCCACTGACAGCCTACCTCAACGAAGTTCGACGCTACGAGGGCCTCACTGAAGAGGAGGAGCGGGAACTGGCTGTCAAGCTCATGGAAACAGGCGACGCTAACGCGGCTTACCGGCTCACTACTTCGCATCTCATGCTCGTGGTGCGTATCGCCATGACTTTCCGCAGACAATGGCAGAATATGATGGATCTAATTCAGGAAGGAAATGTTGGACTATTGAAAGCGGTGAAAAACTTTGACCCCTTTCGTGGTGCCCGGCTTTCTTCCTATGCGACCTGGTGGATCCGGTCTTATATCCTGAAATACATGCTCGACAACTGGCGACTGGTTCGTGTTGGAACAACCAACGCGCGCCGAAAACTGCTCTACAATTTGCGCAAGGAAAAAGAAAAACTTGAACTACAAGGCTACGCACCCACAACCAAACTGCTGGCAGAACACTTCGGTGTCGATGAAACTGACGTCATCGATGTCCAGGCCAGCCTGGGAGCGGCAGACGTTTCGGTCGACACTCCCCTGCGGGAAGGTGAAGAATATACACCCGCAATGTCCCTGACGGATCACTCTGAAGTAACACCCGAGCAACACGCGGAACAGGAACAGTTTCTCACGGCACTCAAAAAAGAAATCAATATCTTTAAAAAAGAACTGAAACCTATCGAACAGGAAATCTTAACAGATCGTGTTCTTAGTGAATCCCCGCGATCCCTGCAGGAAATAGGCGACGACCACAACATCACTCGTGAGGCCGTCCGCCAGACGGAACAACGTATCCTCAAAAAATTTAAATCCTACGTCGCGGAAAATATGCCCGACTACTCCCACTAGTCTAGTCCCTGTAGAGCCGCAGACTCTTTACTAGGACTGACCCTCCTTGATGGGAGGACCAATAGACCACTGGCCTTCTTTGCGTTCTTCGCGACTTTACGATAGAATCTGCCCAACAATACCCTACACATACAATGGAGAACAATTTTATGACGAAGCGGATAGAAACCGACAGCATGGGCGAGATTGAAGTTCCGGCGGATCGCTATTACGGAGCGCAGACAGCCCGGTCACTCATCCATTTTGATATTGGAACTGAAACCATGCCGAGGGAAATTATCCGGGGCATGGGGATTCTTAAAAAAGCCTCTGCAATCGTCAATGCTGAACTGGGCCTCCTGCCGGAAGACAAAAAAGATCTCATCGCGAAATCCGCCGATGAAGTAATCGCGGGAACGCTCGATGAACACTTCCCGCTACGTGTATGGCAAACGGGGAGCGGAACGCAGTCCAACATGAACTCGAACGAAGTCATCGCCAACCGGGCCATCGAAATAGCGGGAGGACAGATGGGTTCCAAAGACCCGGTTCACCCCAACGACCATGTCAATATGGGGCAATCGTCCAACGACACTTTTCCAACGGCCATGCATATCGCGGCTGTCGAGCGCATTCATGATCACCTGCTCCCGGAACTCACCCGGCTTCGCGACGCGGTGGCAAAGAAACGTGACGAGTTTAAAGGAATCATTAAAATCGGGCGCACTCATTTAATGGACGCGACACCACTTACGCTGGAGCAGGAATTCGGCGGCTATGTCCAGCAACTCACTAACGGAATCGAACGAGTCAACGGCTGTTTGCCGCGGCTGAGTCAAATAGCACTGGGCGGAACGGCGGTGGGCACCGGACTCAACTCGCATCGCGAGTTCGCGGTAAAGGTAGCGGATAAAATAGCAGAGCTTACAGGGCGGGACTTCATAACCGCACCTAATAAATTTGAATCACTCGCCGCGCACGATGCTGTGGTCGAGGCCAGTGGCGTGATGAAAACCCTGGCGTGCTCCCTCATGAAGATCGCCAACGATTTTCGTTGGCTTGGGTCCGGACCCCGTTGCGGCATCGGCGAACTTGTCTTGCCTGCGAATGAACCGGGAAGCTCCATCATGCCGGGCAAGGTCAACCCCACGCAATCGGAAGCGATGACCATGGTCGCGGCTCAAGTGATTGGTAATGACACCGCCATCGCAGTTGGCGGATCATCCGGCAACTTCGAGCTCAACGTGTTTAAACCCGTGATGATTTACAATTTGCTCCAATCCATCAGGCTCTTGGCCGATGCGTCCCGTTCATTCAACGATCACTGTGTCGCTGGAACCCAACCGAACAAAATACAGATTGAAGCGCACCTGAGAAATTCGCTCATGCTCGTGACCGCGCTCAATCCGCACATAGGATACGACAACGCCGCTAAAGTCGCCAAGAAAGCGTATCAGGAAAACACCACACTCAAAGAGGCGGCAGTCGCACTCAACCTGCTAACCGCAGAAGAGTTCGATGAAAAAGTCCGCCCCGAAAATATGACGGGACCCCGCTAAGAGCGGGAGCAAATTACGGTAAATTACCCCGCGATCTTCAGTAGCCGGGGAGAATGGTAGAATCTGAGGTTTTATGCGGCCCCGCGCCTGGTGGTCAACTGAAGGTTGCGGGTGAAGCATTGGCGGTAGGCCAGGAGCGTTACGATAAGGCAGGTGATGCCCGTCGCACCCGCGACCATATACATAATCGCCAACTGAAATTTTACTGCGGTCATGGGTGATCCGCCCGCGATGATGAATCCTGTCATGATGCCGGGAAAGTGAACCAGCCCCGCAGTCTTCATTGTGTCCATGGTAGGGATCATCGCCGCTTTGACCGACTGGCCCACTGCATTGAGCGCGGCCTGCTTCGATGACGCACCCAACGCTAGCAGGGTTTCTATTCGTGCTCTCTGGTGTCCCATTTCGCTGATCAGTCGGTTGAGCGAAAGTGATGACGCCTTCATCGAGTTGCCTATGATCATCCCGCCGAGCGGTATCACATACCGCGTCTCTGACTCGATTACTCCGGCCGCGTACAATACTCCAAATGTCACCAGCGATCCGATAAAAATTCCCGCAAAGGCTATCCAGTGTGAACCGGAAATTTCTTTTCCCCGATTGCCGGAAATGGCTCCCGCCACGGTGCACATGAATAAAAGGATTAGTAACAGGTACAGCGGGTTTTGAATGTCCAGGATTGCTTCCAGCACAAAGCCCATGGCAATCAATTGCACCGTTGCGCGGAGCGAACTCCAAAACAGTTCACGCTCAATTTTAAGCTGATTATAAAATGAAATCAGAATGGCGCCGATCACCAGTCCGTATGACATCAATAACGATTCGTTTTCCATAAAGCTCTCCTCAAAGACTACGAAATAAGTTTGCTATAGTTTCTTAAAAAGATTTCGTGAGCAACTAACTCTTTTCTGGCTCTATTCAAAGATTCTACAATGGGTCTCAGTCCATGCGTCCTTCAAAAAATTTGGTGAGTAGCGGACTCTTTTCCGATTCCATCAATTCGTGAATGTTTCCTTCAGCGAAAACTTCCCCGTCAATAAGAACCAATGTTCGTGCGTTGAAACGTTTTGCTTGTTCCAGATTATGAGTGACCAGAACCGTCGCTGTGTTCAGCTTGCGGTGCAGTGATTGAATCAGGGTCTCTATGGTGAGGACCGCAGTAGGATCAAGTGCAGAGGTCGGTTCATCAAGGAGCAGGACATCCGGTTCGTTGGCGAGCACTTGTGCCAGCGCTACCCGCTGACGCTCTCCAACCGAAAGCGCGTCTGCGTTGCGGGTGAGATGTTCGTGGACCAATCCCACTTGCGCTAAAAGAGAATGACAATTTGTGTCGGGAAAATCTTTTCCCGCAAGCGCGGGGCCGATGCCAATATTTTCCTTCACCGTACCGGGGATCAATGCGGAGGTCTGGAAGACGAGTCCAATCTTTCGGCGCAGTTCCATAACCGGAGGGGTTTCGATATTTTCTCCGTTAAGAAAAATTTCACCCGCGTCAATCGATTCCAGCCGATTCAAACAACGCAACAGTGAAGTCTTGCCGGAGCCTGACGGACCCAGCACAACAAGGATTTCCCCTTGCACCAGTTCAAAGGAAACATTCCTTAGAATGGGATTTTCCCGGGTGAATGAAATATCCGATACAGTTAGCATCTATGAGGGAGGGCGGATTTTATTTTGTAGCTGCCTGATTCCCGGCCCTCCAGTCCTTAAAGTATTAAGGTTGGCTGGACGGGCATCAGGCAACTAAAAATAGCAATTGGTCAGTCTTTTAGATATGAAAACATCTTGTCGACACAACGCAGGGCGTTTTGTTGAACTTTGGGATCGAGTTCGATGATGCTTCGGGGAGCCGGGTTTCCCAGCACGTTCAAAATATGTTCCAGGGAATTGGCTTTCATGTAACGGCAGGTCGTGCAGGTGCCGACAAACTGTTTGTTGGGGAACTCCGATTCAAGAATTCCCGTCAACCCACACTCAGTCAGCAGAAAGAAGCTTTCGTGATCAGACCCACGAACGTGATCGAGCATCCCGCTGGTTGAACCAACGTAGTCGGCCTTGTCCACCACGCCCGGACTGCACTCAGGGTGTACCAGAATTTCCACACCTGGGAAATTATGCCGCACCTGATCCACACTTTCAGGCTGGTACTCTTCATGGACATAGCAGGTGCCATCGTAAACCTCCACCTCCTTGTTCACGCCTTTTGCCTGTAGATATTTTTTAACGTTCTCGCCCATCAGGCGATCCGGCAGGAAATAAATTTTATCGTTATCGATCCGCTCCATGATCATATACACGTTGGATGAAGTCACGCAGGTATCGCAAAGTGCTTTCACCTCGGCGGTCGTGTTGATGTAGCAGACAAAAGTGTGATCGGGAAATTCTGCACGCAGAAGCGCAACATCTTTGGCAGTGATTCCATCTGCAAGAGTGCATCCCCCATCCGGATTCGGATCCAGCACCATTTTTCCCGGATTAAGAATTTTCGCCGTCTCGGCCATGAAACGCACCGCCGCGAACAGAATGACATCGGCAGTCGATTCACGGGCTTTCTTGGCCAGTCCGTATGAATCGCCCGTGTGGTCCGCGACACCGTACAGGATTTGTGGAGCGACATAATTGTGAACGAGGATGATGGCATTTTTCTCCCGCTTTAATTCTTCGATCCGCTCAATCGTCGGCAGGAGGGTTTCGCAAATCTGCTCGGTGAACTGGCAAAGTGGATTTCCCACGCGTATGTCTTTTAATTTACCGTAAAGTTGTTCAGCAGTAATCATTGCATTAACCCGGTGGCCATTTGAAAGGCCGTCCGCCCAGAAGGTGATAATGAATATGGAAGACCGACTGCCCTGCTTCTTTACCGCAGTTGACCACCACGCGGAATCCGGTTTGGTCCAGTCCGTTATCCTTGGCCAGACGGTTGGCGATAGAATAAATCGATCCGATGAGTTCGTGATCCTCTTCCTGAATTTCCAGGATCGTCGAAAAATGTTTTTTCGGGATGATGAGTAAATGGATCGGCGCCTGCGGATTCACATCCTTGATGGCAAACAAACCATCGCTGTCATACACCTTTTCAGAAGGGATAGCGCCCTTATTAATCTGGCAAAACAGACATTCACTCATAACCAAAATATCCTTTAAAAATTAAGGAACCAGACAATCCCCATGATCACAATATAGCATCGGACAGGGCGAGGTACAAGGATAGCGGAGACTGGCACAACCCATTTAACGTAGAGATCGCAGGTGCCATTCTGGTGCGCAAAGGGCGCAGAGGAAGGAAATTATGTTAGCCCCCTCACCCCAACCCTCTCCCTCGGCGGGGAGAGGATTTGTTCAACATTCCTCTTTGCGCACTTTGCGCGAGATAGGCCTATGAATATTTTCTTTTGGCGTTATCCGGTTCATCGGTGGGGAGGTCGTGCTCTGAGGGGTCGTCCAGTTCTATTCCTTGCAGGTAGTTGCGGATTTCTTCTTTGTAGGAAATAAAGGGATCGAGCATCAGGAAGGGTTCCTGGTTTCGGCTGAGGCGGAACCCGATCCAGTCGATCAGGTAGCCGGCCTGGCTATTCATGAGAGTTTTCACCAACTCACCGCGTCCGTCAGCACGGGTACCTCTTGGCGGTGTGGTCTTGGCATACTCAATGGCTTCGTCGCTGGTTTTCCGGGTGGTATCGCCGGTGGCTTCCAGTCCCCAGTACAATCCGCTTTGTTTATTGATGTTGTGGTATTCCAGATCCAGACTCTTGAGCCACGGATCCTGCCATTCAAGATTTTCCTCTTTTCGGAATTCGCAAAGCATCCAGTATTTCGTGGCCCAATCGACACGGCCTATCACCGCTTCGGGTCCGTGGGGTAGATCATTCAGGACCGACTCCCACCCTTCGATGATCCAGTCGGTTTCATGATTCATTCCCGTCAGGTGTTTCTTCGCGGTTTGCACCATATCCATTTGCAGTTCTAGTGCGGTGGTGTGAGTTCCGTTTCGCAGAACGATTTCCCATTTGAATTCCGGATCGCGCGATATCGCGCGCATGGCCTCGACCGATTCGGCGAGTATCCAGTCGGGATTGGCGAGGCCCCGTTCCATGAGCTCGAGAATGAGAGTGGTCGTTCCCATTTTCATA
>PCCT01000003.1 GCA_002731985.1 Nitrospinota bacterium | reverse complement strand
TACGCTGTCTTCTTGAACGATTATTAGATCAGGCTTTAAGGCAATCCATGTTTCAGTGCTTGGGTTTAATGGCCCACCTATACTTGGAAGAAGACAGGCCTTTTTAGGAAAACTGCAGTAATCGGTTACTCCAACGACTCTTTCTCCGGCGCCTAATGCAAAGAGAATTTCCGTGATAGCCGGAGAGGTAGAGATGACACGCTGCGAAGCCGCGTGGGCCTCTTGAAATGCCATAAGGAAAAGGTAGAAAACGATAAGTTGTGGAGTGAGGAGCTTTTTAATTATTGTTTTCCATCCATAAGGTTTTGTCCTCATAATTTTGGTCGGAGGTTAAAATAATAATTTAGTTCCAATTCTCCAATTTCGGGTAAATTGATTTGTGTAGACGACATCATTCCTGAGCCAGGACCCATGGGATTCCTCAAATAGGTTGTCCGCTTTTAGATAAATATCAGCTTGATGAGGGCCATTTGGCCACCAGTTGAATAACCCTTTTCCTGAATCGGTTTTGTGGGTGTATGTGTAAGATAGGTTTGTTGAATTGTATGCTTTGTTTTTCTGACTAAAACTATTGGCAAAATCTTCTTCAGCGAGCATCTCACTGCGATACACATGTCCTACCACAATTCTTGATTTTGATGTTGGGTTGTAGTTTACTCCAAGTGAAACCGTATGCTCTGATACCTGTGGCACCTCGTCTCCAGCTGCTCGTTCAAAGTCAATCATTGCTTTGGTGTATGCGTAGTTGATCGTAGCAGAGAGATCGTTGTTGAAGGAGTACTTATCATGAAGTTCAAGGCCATACTTATAGGAACTGTCAAGATTGGTGTTCTTATATGTCATACTCGAGTCAATGGTGGAATTGTAATACAGTTCATTTTTTAACTTAACTCCATACAACGTAAGCTTCGCCTTGTTTTTTGAAGTTACATGATTGACTCCGATATTAAGAGTGGTTGACAGGGCAGGATCTATAAATCCATTGAAAGCCCCAGCCCCCGTAAATAAACGGTCAACATCCGGAGCTAGAAAGGCATAGTTTAAGTTGGAAAATACGCTGAGGTTGTCATTGACAGTCTTGTTGATACCAAGGTCGTAAGCTAAAAAGTCATAATCTTTATCATCTGTTTGCCAGGTATACTCAACCCACTCGCCCCTCATGCCGAGCGAAAAAACTGTACTACCGGTATCGTAAGAACTTTGGGCAAACACTCCTAAGTTTGATTTTTTGGCCGTATCAGTTGAGCCTTTGTCCCATGTGTCAGCATTACGTATGCCATCCCATGTTTGGATGCCGGTAATAACCTTTAGTGGTCCATTTTGATATTTGATACTGCTATCAACTGTATTGTTATGATATTTTTTCTCTGTATCATTGACCATGACCTTGTCTTGATGTGTAAAAACCAAGTTGGCTTCAAGCTTACTTGTTAACTCTAGGGTGCCACCAACGGCTAGGTTGTTTGTGTTAGAAGTTTGAAAATTATATCTTTTCACGCCTTGGGTGGTCTTGTAGCTCGACCCTGGGTTTTGTTCGAACGTTTCTTGGGTTAGAGCATTTGGGTATCTTATATTGACGTTTGCATGGTCTTTCTCAATAAACACTTCGCTGGTTTCTGTTGGGAAATACCTTAACTTGGCGGAATAGTTTCCAGTGGTTCCACTATCTCTATGACCATAGAGGTCCTTGTCATTGAAACCATCTTTATGATATCGGTCGCCTGAAGCAGATAATATAAATTTCCCCTCTGAAAGACCGGTTGTGAATGAACCGGTGTGTATTCCATAATTACCTACTGAGCCTTCCAAGGTCGTTTCTATTGTGTCACGGGTATAAATCTGGATAGATCCGGCTGTGGCACCATCCCCATGAACTACTGACCCGCTCCCTTTTGTTATTTCAATGCGGTCAATGTTGGTAATTGAGATTTCACTTAATTTTTGAGGTACCGAATCAACATTGTTTAGACGACGACCATTGATGGTTATCACAATATTTTTATAGCCATCGGTTAGCCCAAAACCACGCATATCAATTTTCTGACTAAAAGGATTCCCGGAGGATGGCATAATGGCTATTGACGTACTCTGATTAAGAAAATCATAAAGTGACTTTGTTCCAGACTGTTCAATATCTTTTCGGTTGTAGGTTTCAGACGCATAGGTGGCTTTCGTATCTATCGTTTTAAACTTGGTTGCTGTGACGATAACAGGATCCATGAGATCATTTGCTAATGTGGTTGAATTGCAAAATAGGGTGATAATTAATGATAGGACTAGACAATGTAAGTGCATGAAAGCTTTCCTGTGTTAATTAAATGTTGTTTCGGAAGTTCTTTGGAATGGAAACATTCCAGATTAAGGAGGGGGGAAATAAAAAACCCCACTCCTTAGGTAGTGGGGTAACCCATCACCTCTCGAGTCCCGAAGAGATTATGAAGTATGCTCAGTCAGGTTTTCTGACTTCCGGATCATCCTAATCCCCGCGCCTTCCCACGAAATCATCGTGCAGTGGCTAGTGCGGGTTTCGTCCTCGGTCACAGCGGCGGGTCCGCGATGGTTTTTCACCATCTTCCCTTAATACTGAGCAAGATTAACTAAATGTCAGATGCAATCATACCAAAGGCTTTTATCATGTCAATGAAAAGTCATTCTCAGGCGGGATAAAAAAAAGAGGCTTTTGACCACGATAATCATGGGTGGAAGAGAAACCGTTGCTTTGTAATGGTTTGTGGCTGTGCTTAGACTCAGGGTTGGAAAAAGTCACGCAATTCTATCAGGTTCTCCGAGTTTAGTTCGTGCCCTTGGGGCGTTTCCCTAAGCGTTGGGTTATGTCCCTTACGTTGCATTTCTTCCAATGCGTGTTCTGCTAGAAAAGAGGGGACAACATTGTCATTGATACCAAAAATTCCAAGAATTGGGACTGATAAATTCGCACTCGTTTCACGGTCGGGGATTTCCGGGAGAAAGCCACAAATCGACGCCACCTTGTATAAGGGGTGTGTGCCCAGAAGTGCGTACACGAGTGATGCCGCTCCACCCTGCGAAAACCCCCAGAGACAAAACCGGGTTTCTACGTTTTTATATCGAGCTCTTAAATGGTCTTGAGCCATGCTCATAATGTTGGAAGAGAAAATTAAAAAATCATTCACAGATTCCTTTTGTCGTGGGCCATCGCTCCACCAGCTCCAGCGGCCCTCTCCCGCATCCACAGGGCCTTCGGGAAACAGCATGAAAGTATTTTTCAGTTGCAGGCGATTGCCATGCACAAGCATGTTTTCCGGTGTAGATTCCGCTCCGTGAAATCCAACGAGTATACTCACAGGTTCTTCCAGGATAAATGAACCTTCACCAAGAATCACTTTTTTGCTGTTCCATTCAGTTGTTTTGTAATTCAGCGGCATTAAATATTTTCCTTTTCATTACTATCAAATATACCTTTGGCAAAATGAATTGCTTCGGATCGTGTATGGATAATTCCNAGAACACGGGCTTCCTCAATTTTATCCAGTAAGGTTTTAAACGAAGAATTTGGAGTAACTTTNAATACCTGTTGGATATCGTCTCCATTGAGAAGNGGTTTTCTTGTTTTGGCAGGGATGTAGATGTGAAAGTAAAAATCCAATGTGTTTCGCACAGTTATGCAATCCGCATCAGTCATCCATTTATCAGCCTGGGGGAGTTTCGGGCGGTTGGCCAGATGCAAGTATAGCCCAGGAATCAGCCCTTTCTCATGTTGATTGATGAATTGATAAAGGTTGTATAAATTGGGGCTACACCCAGCAAAGTCCAACTTACTGTCTGACGCAGAGCGCCAGCACGAAATCATTGCGCCAATATAGTCAATATCTGCATTTGAGGCTCTGAGGTCTGTGAGCACCCTACCAAGGGTGGAATTACGGTTCCATTTTTTTTTGTACCCTCTTGTATCTGCGGGCATGGTTTTTTTTAAAGGATAAAGAATGGCTCCGAGCTTTATGAGCCCTCTTTTTTTTGAAAATACTTTTTTGATATCCGCAAGTGGTTTAATCCCAGTAGTTTTTAGAGCTGAAAGTATGTTTTCCAGGTTATCCAGCACCTGTATTGAAGGCGGTGTTTTTTGATTTTTGTATATGACTGGGAATACACGTTCCAGTAAACCACTGTCATGCATTGAGTTGATCGCCGGGCTTGTTTTTTTGGAGTTTAGTAAAAGGCTCAGTTCGTTATAGATCCTCTCTGGAGCCGCTTGATTTATTTTTTCTCCCAGATCCTTTATTATTTCAAACGTATTTTCCTCTATTTGAAATTTGAGAATGCTCATAAAACGAAAGGCCCGAAGCATGCGCAAAGGGTCGTTTGAAAAGACGGGCCCAGGAAGAGCGCGAATGATTCTGCTTTTAATGTCAGTTTTTCCATTATGAGGGTCAATGAAACTTTCAGTCCCTTTGATAAAGCTACTCAAAGGAACAGCCATGGCATTGAAAGTGAAATCGCGTTGGTTCAAATCTGACTCAATGGAATCTCCCTGCAATTCGGAAAAATCAAAATATAAGTTTTCTCGGATGACAACACGGAAAG
This sequence comes from Nitrospinota bacterium, assembly GCA_002731985.1. GTDB lineage: Bacteria > Nitrospinota > Nitrospinia > Nitrospinales > VA-1 > Nitromaritima. The sequence continues at coordinate 7,616 of PCCT01000003.1, read as the reverse complement.
TTTCCCTTCCCGGCGTAGTGTCCAGAGGAACAAGCGGAGATTTTGTGGCTAGTGAGGGTTGACGAGCCAAGGTGGGTGCTCCACGGACAGCAAAGTCAAAGTCGGAGCATTTTTTTTTCAGGAGGCGATCTCTAAGTGTGCCTCCAACGACGTAGACGTCCGAGCTACACGCTTTGCTCAATCGCAAGAGGCTTCGCAGGTGTATATCAATCATTTTTCTGTAGAATTAAAACCGTCGAGGTGTCAGCAGAGTTGCCTTGCTTAGGAATGAGTTAAACATCCCAGCCAGAACTGAGGCGCACATGTTTCGAAACAAAAATCCTTCCATCTTCCTTGACCAAGTGGAGATCGGTATTGGTTAAAGATCCGATAATCTGTTGAAGGTTTTCAGAGGGCTTGCTTTGTGGGTCTTTTATGAGGAACGGAACCATTTCCTCAACAGAGTCACGGACTCGATCACTTTCGACAATATAGCCGAGGTAGTTGAGGTCGACATCGAGATATTTTTTGACCAGATTAACAAGATTGTTTCCCGCCAGTAAATCCTTTTTGTTTCGAACCCGGTTTATGATGATTCCAGGTTTGAATTTGTCGATGATTTCGTTGATTCGCTGGATTTGAGAGTTATCAATTTTCTCCACATTTTCCCGGAGAATATCTACCGTATACGTTTCCACATCTGTCTGGGATGGATGCGAATGGTCAACCAACCTTTGTAAGTCGGGCTGATCCTGCAGGTATAAGCTCAATTTCCTGAATAGCGCCGCACGGATGAAGCTAAATGTTTTCATAACCGATGTCATCTCGGGTGAACTCATCACGATGTTTTGCGGGCTTATATTGAAGAAGTCCAGCACATTAAAACTTGTTCCCGGCCCAAGGTCCAGAATGATCGTGTCTGCTTTAAGGTTTTTGATGAAAGATATTATTTTCTGAACGCGCTCGGGATCGATGTTTGCACTTCCAGGATTGTCTCCAGCACTGCTTATGAATTTAAGATTACTTATTCCAGTTTCTATCAACAGCGAGTCAGATGACAAATTGTTGATGAAGAGGTCTTGGAATCCGTAGGGAGGATGGCTGGTGCCAAGTAACGCATGCAGGTTGGACGCGCCAAAATCACCGTCCATGAGAACGACTTTTTGACCGCTTAGCGCCATGCCCACTGCAAGGTTAGTGGAGACAACACTTTTACCAATGCCGCCTTTGCCTCCGCCGACAGATATTATGTTGGCTGATATGGACATTAAAGATTTAAACCATTTTTATTAAGGTAGACAGTATATCCGTTTTTTTATGAGTCGGACTTTTTGTTTTTTTGCTTTGCCATAAAGATAAATGATTCTAATAGATTTACATATTCCTTGTTGGATCTGGATTCCCGTTTGCTTTTATAGCGGACTCTGGTCGGCTGATATGAGCTTCGTTCTTTTCGGGCTGGCTCACTACCTGGTTTCTCTCTGGCTATAACAGGTTCAATGTCCAGAGAGTGGGAACGAGTTTCCAGAGGTTCTGCTTCATGGTCTTCCTGGGAGATTTCTGAAGAAGCTTCAATAAAAGCTGTGCTCGATTCCTCTTTGCTCTCTATGGTGTTTTGTCCCAGAATTTCCGAGCCTTCGATTTCTTCAGGAGGTTCCTCGTAGAAAGAGGTCGGCTGGGTTGGAATATCTGCAACTTCCGCTGAAGGAGCGGTCGTTTCCTTTTGCTCTGGTTCATCTAACTCTTCCTCGTTTTCTTTCTCTGTCTCAAGCATTTGCTCAAGGTCTAAAATGATCACCTCTTCCAGTTCAGGATTCTCTTCCTGTATAGACTCAACGGAAGGTTCCTCTTCGATTTCCGGGGCAGGTTCCTGTGCTTCTTCCAGAGAGGATTCAGCAGTGGGTTCCTCTTCGCGAACTTTTTCTGCATCCTTATCAAGGTCGATGTCTGTCGTTTCCAATTGAGGTGTGGCGGGCAGGGGCGGACTTGTGTCCTGGCTTAAACTTTCAGTGAGTGCCTGAATGCTTTCTTCTATTTCCGCTTGCAGGTCGAGAATCGTCTGGTCTTTATCTGAGCCGACATCAATTAAGTCTTCGGCTAATTCCGAGGTAACCGTAGTCGACTCTTCGTTCCAGTTGATGTCATCACCCACTATTTCCNGNAGTGTGTGATCCAAGTCTTCNGTTTCCTTTGAGNTGGTTGCTTCTTCGGGTGAGGTGGATGACTCGAATTCATCGCCGTATACGCCCTCACCCTCTTCTTCGTCGCCACCCNTTTCGTATTCCTTTTTATAACGTTCATAGACGTCNTCATCATCGTCGTCGTCAGTGTCTTTTTCTTCGAGTTTACTCAGANTGTCGACGTCGGGCTCGTCATAGCCNGTAGGTTCGGCAGGTTTCTTTCGGAGTCGAGCTGGATCATTTTCATCCATTTCCTCGTGATCCTCAGTTTCGTCCAGTTCATTCAACAACTCATTCAGACGTCCCTCTTTTTCTGCGTGGGCTTTTTTTAACTTGTAAATGCCTAAAGGTATGAGCAAGATCATGGCCGCAGAAATGCCCAGGAGGAGAGGGTCCGATAGAATAGAGGCAAGCAAAGGCTCGAGAAATTCGGGGAGTTCCATATTTTCCTAATCCAGAAGAATATCCAGCTTGATCCAGACTTTTTCGGCGAGTTCGATGATGTTTTCGAGAAGGGTTTCCATTTTTGGCCGAATTGGCAAAAAAAAATATGCCGAGACGTCTCTGTTTCCAACCTAAATAAGATCAAAACATCCTAACATATTTTACACAAAACCAAAAAAAATAATCACTTAGAGTCAAACGACGGATAGAAATGCTATAATCCGATCGATCTTGGGATGAAAGACCTGTTTTGGGTATAAATTATTGCAGGTTGAGTTCCTGTGGGGAAATTTTCTTTTGCAAAGGCAGGCCCATGGAAAAAGTTTCAGTTATCATCATTACCAAAAATGAAGAAAAAAACATTGCGCGTTGTCTGGAAAGCGTTCGCTGGGCCGATGAAATTGTTATTGTGGATACTTTTAGTACGGACCGCACGGTTGAAATTTGTCGAAGGTTTACGGATAAAATATTTGAGGAAAACTGGTTGGGGTACGGTCCTCAGAAAAACCTCTGCGCTGAAAGGGCAAGCAACAGGTGGGTCTTAAACGTTGATGCGGATGAGGTTATCTCGACAGAATGCGCTGAGGCCATCCAGAAATTATTTTCCAGTAAACCGGAGTTTCCTCTGTATCGTTTTCCTAGGAAAAATTTTATCGCGGACCGATGGGTGCGTCATGCAGGATGGTACCCGGACTTAATATCCCGGTTGTATGACAGGGACCGGGTTTCGTTTTCTGATTCCATGGTGCACGAAAGGTTAATTCCGAACGATAATGGCGGAGTCATAAATCATCCTATTTTGCATTATTCCTTTGCCGGAATGGAAGACTACATCCAACGTCAGAATCGTTATTCATCTCTTTACGCTGAGGAAAAAAAACGGCTGGGCTGGAAGGCCCACTGGACTCATCTTTACCTGCGACCCGTTTGGATGTTTTTGAAGACTTATTTTATCAGGCAAGGTTTCAGGGAAGGATTTCTTGGGATATTTTTATCGCTATCAATGGCGTTTTATACCTATCTTAAATACGCCAAGACACGATCAATACAATAAATGTCCCCATTTCACAGGGTTATTAGTATTAAAATCAACTTTCTCTGGTTACGTTGGGGTCTGTTTTCGAGTTTAGGATTATCGAGCGTTGGCCTTACCAAAGAATTGGGAATTAAGCCGGTTTTAAGATAAAATGTTTTTGAGACAGGGTTAGGAAAGTCGGTTTGTCCATTATTTCCCGCCTCTTCCTGGTAAGGTCGCCGGGGTCAATAGGTTCCCCTTCTTCATTCATTAAGAGTTTTAAAGGGACAAGCGTTTTAATACGGCGCTTGCTTACAGTATTTCCAAATTGAGACTGTTCTTCAGGGGGACTTTTGAATAAATCGCAGTTATTAATATTGATGATTCCGGTGGTATTATTTTCGCTGACGGTGCACGAATATTCTCATGGCAGGGTAGCGTATCTGCTGGGAGACAATACCGCTAAGCTTCTGGGGCGGCTTACTTTTAATCCGCTGAAGCATTTGGATCCTATAGGAACCCTGTTTTTCTACTTTATGGGATTTGGTTGGGCCAAGCCGGTTCCTGTCGATCCGAGAAATTTTGAACACCCCAGAAGAGATATGATGTATGTTGCCATCGCCGGTCCGTTGTCCAACGTTACGCTTGCGGTAATATGCAGTTTTTTTATCCGGGTTATTGAGCCCGGCGGAACCTGGATTCTATTTACTTTACTGAGTTTTGGGGTATATATAAATGTGGCGCTGGCAATTTTCAACCTACTGCCTGTGTTTCCTCTGGATGGTTCAAGCGTGATAAAGGGGTTGGTTCCAAGCAATATTGCCGCCCGCCTGAGTGGGCTGGATCGGTTTGGGGCTTTTCTTCTTATGGGAATTATTTTGCTGGACCATTTTGCTCATACCGGAATTCTTGGTCGTGTTTTATGGATGCCCATTGTTATAGTGGTTCAGTTTCTAACGCAGGAAGCGTTTCCGGACCTTTTTAATATTCTCAGAATCAGTTTTCAATAATAAGCGATTAACAGTAGAGATATTCATGGCAGGTAAAAGGATTTTAAGCGGTATGCAGCCTTCGGGCCAGTTGCACCTTGGGAATTACCATGGAGCGTTGAAAAACTGGGTTTCCATGCAGGATGATTTTGATTGTTTTTTCTTCATCGCTGACTGGCATTCGCTGACGACGTTGTATGAAGACCCGAAACTCATTAAAAATTTTTCCTTCGAAGTTGCCGTCGACTGGTTGAGTTCTGGCTTGGATCCTGAAAAATGCACCTTGTTTTTGCAATCTGCCATCCCTGAACACGCCGAACTGCACCTGATTTTATCCATGGTGGTTCCGGTCCCATGGTTGGAGCGCAATCCCACTTATAAGGAAAAGCAGGATGAAGTGAAGAGTGTTGATATGAGTTCCTACGGATTTTTGGGATACCCTGTTTTGCAGACGGCTGATATTGTTTTGTACAAGGCGCATGCTGTTCCTGTTGGAATAGATCAGGTACCGCACCTTGAGCTATCTCGCGAAATCATTCGTCGTTTTAACAAGCTGTATCAAAAAAAGGTGTTCATCGAACCCGATGCCAAAATTTCGGATGTTCCCAAACTCAACGGAATCGACGGGCGCAAAATGAGCAAGAGTTACAATAATGCTATTTTTCTTTCTGACACGGAAAAGCAGATCACGAAGAAGGTCAAGGCCATGCTCACCGATCCGGCGCGTGGTTTAAGGACTGATCCTGGTGACCCGGATGTTTGCAATTTGTTTCCCATGCATAAAATTTATTCTCCTAAGGAGATGCAGGCGGAGATTGATTCTGCGTGCAGGAAAGCGGAGATCGGATGCGGCGACTGCAAGTTGAAACTTGTCGAGACATTGCTGGAATCCATGCGTCCAAAGATGGAAAACAGGAAAGAGATTGCCGCGAAACCTAAAGAAGTCGATGAAATTATTCATGCAGGTACTGAAAAAGCCCGAAAGGTGGCCCGGGCCACTCTTCAAGAAGCAAAGACAGCAATGAAAATTGTCTGATTCTATTAATTATATTTTCGTCTAACTTGAAAAACTATGGATTATAAAGAAACGCTTAATTTGCCGCAGACGGACTTCCCAATGAAGGCCAGTTTGGTTAAGAAGGAACCGGAAATGCTGGCTCATTGGGAAAAGGAAAATCTCTACGCTTCCATGCGTGAAAAGTTTAAAGGCCGACCCAAGTTTGTCTTTCATGATGGGCCGCCTTATGCCAATGGGAATATTCACATTGGTCACGCCCTCAATAAAATTCTGAAAGACTTCATAGTCCGTTTCATGACGATGAAAGGTTATGACGCCACTTTTGTTCCCGGATGGGATTGTCATGGCCTGCCTATTGAACATCAGGTGACAAAAGAGGAGAGAGCCAAAAAGAACACTCCTTCAAAATCAGAAATCCGGAAACTGTGTCGTGTCTACGCGAAAAAGTTTGTTGATATTCAGGCGGAAGAGTTCAAGCGTTTGGGGATTTGTGCCGACTGGGAAAATCCGTACCTCACAATGACTTTTTCGTATGAAGCGGCAATCGTTGAAGAACTTGGGAAATTTGTAGCAAACGGATCGGTTTATAACGGACTAAAACCGGTTCACTGGTGTACCACATGCCGTACGGCTTTGGCGGAAGCGGAAGTGGAACACGCAGATCATCAGTCCCCCACAATTTACGTCAAGTTCCAGGTCAAGTCTGGTTTGAATGGGCAGTTGGGAAATACCGATTCAGCAAAAACCAGTTTTGTCATCTGGACCACCACGCCCTGGACACTACCGGCCAACCTTGGGGTTTGCCTGCATCCTGAGTTTCAATACTCGGCTGTCGCAATTGACGGTGAGGTTTTGGTGGTCGCGGAGGAACTTTTGTCGCGGCTGATTCTGGAATGGGGCGTCAAGGACTATGAAGTTCTGGGGAATTGCAAGGGCAGTGAACTAGAAGAGGTTGTTTGTCGTCATCCTTTTATTGATCGTGATTCACGAATCGTTCTTGGCGATCATGTGACTCTGGAGCAGGGAACGGGATGCGTCCATACCGCCCCCGGGCACGGGCAAGAGGATTATGTGGTCGGACAGAAATATGGTCTGGAAACTTACAACCCGGTCGATGACGGTGGCGTGTTCAAGCCGGAGGTTGAGGAGTTTGGCGGACTCTTCGTAAGAAAAGCCAATCCGCTGATTGTGGAAAAGCTGAGAACGGGTGGATCACTGATCCATGATGATAAAGTCAATCATTCTTACCCACATTGCTGGCGTTGCCACCAACCAATTATTTTTCGGGCTACGAGCCAGTGGTTTATTTCGATGGATACCAATGAGCTCCGTAAAAAAGCGCTGTCTGCCATACGAGAAACAAAATGGATACCGCATTGGGGAGAAGAGCGAATTTTTAAAATGGTCGAGAATCGACCCGACTGGTGTATCTCCCGGCAAAGGGCGTGGGGTGTTCCTATCACGGTTTTTAATTGTGCCGCTTGTGAAGAGGTGCTGCGTTCGCCGGAAGTGTTTTCCCATATTGTTGACTTGGTAAAAGAGCACGGAGCGGATTTCTGGTTTGAAAAGGACGCCGGGGAGTTGCTTCCTGAAGGAACTGCCTGTTCTTGTGGAAGCAAGGAGTTTACCAAGATAAACGATATTCTGGATGTATGGTTCGATTCAGGGGTGAGTCATGCGGCCGTTTTGGAGAGCGACCCAAATCTGGACTGGCCAGCTGATTTATATCTTGAAGGAAGCGACCAGCATCGGGGCTGGTTCCATAGTTCGCTGTTGGAGTCCATTGGAACGCGGGGCAAGGCACCTTATAAGTCTGTGCTGACACATGGATATGTAGTCGATGGAAAAGGTAAGAAGATGTCTAAGTCCGCGGGCAATGTTATTTCTCCGCAAAAAATAATTGACCAGTACGGCGCGGATATTTTGCGACTGTGGGTAGCATCGGAAAATTATCGCGAGGATATTCGTGTCTCCCAGGAGATACTCAAACG
>PCCT01000002.1 GCA_002731985.1 Nitrospinota bacterium | reverse complement strand
TGGTCACATTGCTCTGGATGCTGTTTACTTGCGAGCTGTCAAAATATTGCCCTGCGGTTCCACAACCTGACAAAAAGAATAAAAAGAGAACTCCTGCAATGTTAAATCCTTTTATCGTCATCGTAGTTCTCCTTAAAAGTCTTGTTGAAGGGTCCAGGTGGATAGAAACCCTGTTGCCCAATATATTTTTGGAGGTTGAAATTTAGTCTACCAGAATGAACAAAAAAAGTATAACGTTTACCTAAATTTGTAGCTGCCCGATATCCACCCTCCCACCATATAACTTTTCGTGAGGGGGGGGACGGGAATCGGGTAGCTACAATTACCCTATAGACCGGGAGAAAAGGAGAAAAGAAATGTTTTTTGTGTCAGGGTTGCGTTGTCCAAAGGTTTTAGTCAACTCAATTTTAGCAGTTGCGGTAGGGATGCTTTCAGGCTGTGTCTCAACGCCTGAATCTCACCAGCATTCTGCCCACAATCAAGCGGTAGCGACAGCGGCGGCGGCTGATTTTGAATTGGACGGATATTACGAGTCACTCCCGTCCTTAGGTAAAAAAGGTTATTTTGTAGAACAGCTTGCCCCTGAAGTTTATTTTTTTTCTACGGGGATATATAACAATTTGTTTTTCGTTACACCGGAAGGTGTGGTTATAACCGATCCTATTAAAGGAAAAGGTAAGCTTCTCAAACAGGCTATCAGAGAGGTGACGAGTCAACCGGTAAGGTTTATGATTTATTCGCACTCCCATCTTGATCATATTGGTGATGCGTACTTGTTCGCCGGTGAAGGAGTGCAGATCGTCGCTCAAGTGGAAACGGGCAAAGCGCTCAGGAAATATAAGGACAGGAATCGACCGGTGCCGCATATTAATTTTGGAACAAACTATACTCTTTCCATAGGCGGGATATCCATCGAACTGATTTACCCGGGCGAGGGTCACGGCAAAGGCAATTCCATAATTTATATTCCCTCACGCAAGGTCTTGATGTATGTGGACGTGGCTACGCCAAAATCCGTCCCGTTTAAAAACTTTGCTTACACGATAGATATTGCCAGTCATACCCGGGGTATTGAAAAGGCGCTTAAACTGGATTTTGATGTGTACGTTGCAGGACACCTTCATCGCACAGGCACAAGGCAAGAGATGGAAGAAGTGTTGGCGTATCACTACGCGTCGAAGGAAGCCAGCATTAAGGCCATAAAGAATGTGTCTTACCTGAAATTGCGTGCCAAAACAAAAACGAAGGATATCGAGAATTTGTTTGGAGAATATCTGACAGAGGTGGCGGAACAGTGTTACCAGATTTTAAAACCTGAATGGAAACACAGGTTGATGGGTTTCGAGGCTTTCACTAGAGGGAATTGTGATATTTGGATTTCCTATCACCGTACGCACAAGGCGCCTTAGGTGTACTTTGTGAATAGAGGTTTAACCCTTCCAATCTCAATGCGTCATCGCGAGCGGCGCAGCGACGTGGCACTGGTGCCCAGCCTTTCACGATTCAGGCTTCTGGATTGCTTCGTCGGCGTTGCCTCCTCGCAACGACGTTTTTATGAAATATATGGGTTAGGCAGAAGTTGGATTGGTAGTCACAGTCCTTTGTATTTTTCGATAATTGATTTTGCATCGGCATTCGAATGGGCTGGCATGCGCCCGCCCATTTGCGAGACAACTTCGGAAGCACAGTAGGAACCGATAATAGCGGATTCTTCCAGGCTGTGTTGTTTGATGATTCCGAAGAGTGTCCCTGCGGCAAATAAATCACCGGCGCCTGTGGTATCGACTGCCTTCGTTGGGAACACGCCCACTTCAATTTTCTCGTTGGATGGATTGCAAGCCCATGATCCGTTTTTCCCTCGTGTGACAAACAATGTGTCGGCCATTCCTTTGAGAACGTCAAACGCCTTTTGTATATCATCGGTTTCTGCCATAGCCATGGCTTCCACATCGTTGCAGAACAGGATGTCCACATTCCATCGGATGAAATCGATGAGCTGATCTCTAAAACTGTTGACCACGAAGGCATCGCTTAAGGTGAATGCGACTGGAATTTTATCCTTCCTGGCGACCTCCGCTAACTTAAGGGCGGCGTTATGTGTTTCGTCACCTGTCCAAAGATATCCTTCGATGTAAACAACGCCCGCATCCCTGATGACGGTTTCATCAACATTATTGGAGTGTAATGCCGAAGATACGCCGAGATGCGTGAGCATGGTGCGCTCACTGTCAGGGGTCACGAGGACGACGCATGTCCCGGTACCGCTGGTTCCATCTCCAGGGCCAGGGAATCCCACGCCGCCGGATTGCATATCTTCGGTATAATGACGACCGTAAAGATCGTTGGCGACTCTTCCCAGATAGTAGGCGTTACCGCCAAGAACACTTAAACCGTGGACCGTGTTGGCTGCGGAGCCTCCCGATGATATCTTTGTGGAATGGCCTTGAAGTGTATTTAAAATTTTCTCCTGGTCCTCTTCGCAAGACAGGGTCATGCCCCCCTTGGTCAGGGAATTTTGTTTTATAAATTCGTCATCAACGCGGACCTCTATATCAACCAGCGCGTTACCGATTCCTACCAAGTCATATTTCATAGGTAAAATTTAAAATGAATTTGAGTTAATAATAAATAAGGAAAGTTGTTGAGTGTTCTGCTGAAAGATAATATATCACTCAACAGTTTGTGGTTTGATAAACATTTTATGAATCAGGAACCCGAACAATCCAAGGGTAGCAATGTAAAATGACCCGGCTGATCCTAGTGCTATGAGTTCAACCGCTTCTTTCGCGGCTCCGGTAGAACCCAAACCGGGTGCCAGAAGAGCGGAAAATAACCAGAAAAATCCGTAACCCAGGCTACCCAATCCGCTCAGAAAGGATATTCCAAATTGGGCCTGTGGTGGAAACTTAAGCCATGCAATGAGTAGGGAAAATACAATAGCGATAACGCCCATGGTCTGAGAATGGAAGTGGGCTCGTTTAACATAGACCCAGGATTTTTTGATAACCTTATCCGCAAGTTCCTGCTTGCCTTCATATTTTTCTGTGAGTACATTGGCGGCTTTTTCTTTGATCAGGGATTTGATACTGTGCTCACAGCAACCAAAGCCCAGGCCGAGTGATCCTCCGAAAAGGACAGCCATTAACGCCAAAACCATTCCAATTTTAATATGAGTGAACTCCATTGATCACGGCTCCAGATTATTTGTGGCGCTTAGTATACAGTATTTATCGCCATCGTCTTCCCGGTTTTATTTTGCAGGCAGGGGTGTTTGCTGAATTTGGAATGAAATGATATTTGTAATCCGGTAAATTTGACGTTAAAATTTTTTTTGATGATTAGTAAACTGTTAAAGATAAAAAGAATTTTCCTCGCTGTTCTCCTCCTTGTGGTCTCGTTATTTCCCGCAATGGCTCCTGCGCAGGAACCGGGGTTGGCCGAATCTTATTTTGCCAACGTCATGGATGGCATATTGGCCCATTCCTGTTTGCGCAAACAAAATTTTGGGGTCAATATCTATTCTCTCGACCAGGACGAAACCTTGTATTCATTTCAAGGTGATCGATTGTTTGCTCCGGCTTCGAATATGAAGCTGTTGACTACCGCGACGGCTCTTAAACGGATGGGGCCGGACTACCGATTCAAAACCCGTTTGTTTGCTACCATGAGGGTCGCCAAGGAAGCATTGGAAGGCGATCTCTATATTAAAGGGTTTGGTGACCCTAATCTGGTTAGTGAGCAGATGTGGCTTTTGGCAAACGAACTGCGAAACCTCCCGCTCAGCAAGGTGAATGGGGATATCGTTGCCGACGACTCGTTTTTTGATGATCGCTTGCGTATCAAAACCTGGAAAAAGAAGGGGGGGGCAGAAGCCTACAATGCTCCGTTGGGTGCCTTGTCATTCAATTTTAATACGGTGACCGTTCATGTTTCTCCCGGAGAAAAACCGGGAGACCGTCCTGTTGTTGTGGTCGATCCGGATATAGATTTTATTCAGGTGGAGAATAGGGCGAAAACCGTTTCGAGATCAAGGCGCAGTCGGTTGATTGTCAATCGTGTGGGCCAGAGAGATCACAATGAGATTACCGTCTCTGGTGTTATATCGGTGAGTCACTCGCGGGAGACTTATTACCTGAACATAACCCAGCCAACCTATTACGCGGCTAAGGTTTTCAAAGAATTTCTTCGCCGGGCCGGGGTCGAGGTAACGGGTAAGGTCCGGATCGGTCCTGTCCCGGAAGATGCTTATGATTTGTCGAGCCATACATCGGTGCCGCTTTCTTTGGTCCTGCGCGGATTGAATAAGTTCAGTAATAATTTCGTAGCTGAGCAGATTTTGAAAACTATCGGCGCTGAGCTTTATGGGCAACCGGGCACCACCGAAAATGGCCTGCGCGCTGTAGGTGAATACATGCAATCGCTGGGGCATGAGTCCGGGCAGTTCAGAGTTTTAGATGGCTCCGGTCTGTCGAGACAAAACCGATTGAGTCCAGACCAGATCGTGTCTGTGCTTAGGGACATGCATGGTGATTTGGGAGTGTACCCTGAATTTGTTTCCGCATTGGGAGTGATGGGAAGGGACGGCAATGTTCTCAAAAGAATGAACGGGTATAACGGCTCCGAAAGAGCGCGCGTAAAGACAGGGACGCTTAATTTTGTCAGCGCGTTGTCTGGATACTTTCAGTCTGCAGGTGGCGAACGATTTGCGTTTTCAATTTTGATGAACGATTTGAAATGTTCTAACGAGCGGGCTTGGAGCTTGCAGGACCGGATTGTTCGTGAGGGTTTAAAATTTGAACGTGAAACTCATGGAACAGGTCTTGACTGAGATTTGATAACCGCTGGGTTTACCGGCCAAAAACTTTTGCATTTTCCTTCCTGTCTTCATCCAGAATCTTTTTCCAGTCTCGCTTCACTATTGGAGCCTCCAGAAAATCTTCGAAAATACTTCGCCCCAGTTCTGTTCGGTTGATTCCCTCAGGAGCGACCTGGATATCCAGTTGTGCCAATGCCATATCAAAATCCCGGTCGAGCAGGGACGCCGAGTCCATTCCATATTCCTTCAAGATCTGACGAATGGTTCCGGTTTCCTGGTTAAACCTTCTGGCTACTTCGTTAATGTTTGATGGGCGGTACTGGTTGTTGGGCGCGATTCCCAAATGATAGGCGCAAAACAATTCAAATGGATTCAGCCCAAATGTGTTTGTTTTTGATTCAAGCTTCCTGCCGGCATTGGGCGTGGCTTGTTGTGATGGTTTTGCTGGAGCGTTCTGCGGTTTGCTGTGCGATCTATTTTGATGGGCTGTCTGAGGCTTGTTGCTATGAGGTCTCTGGTTAGGCCGTCCTTGTTGAGTCCCATTTCTGTTGTTTTCATTTTGTCTGGAAAACTTTCCTCTCGGTTTATTTCCTGGCCTTCCCGTGCCGTTTTTACTATTGGTATTCCTGCTTGTCCCATCTTGGTTCCGCCTGTTAACCATAGAGAGGTGAGACGTCAACGTTGTGGTGGTTGAAGAAGTAGAGGCCCAAAGATGTGGCGTATGCGATCTTTTTCCACTTCCACCACCCGAGTTCCGGTTCTGGCCGTTATTGCTGTTGTTTCGATCTTGACTAGTGCCATTTTGGCCTTGACCGTTTCTCGAGGTATTGGAGTTGTTGCGTCGCTGGCCGTTGCCCCTGCTGGGGGGTCGTTGGTTACTTACGGGTTTTTTCAAAATGGTATTCCTTATAAAAAATAGTAAAATTCAGGCGGTCAGTGATTCAAGTTGATCCACCAAGGTGGAAAATTTTCCCAAGGCTGTATGGATAGGCCCGGGAGATGTCATGTCTACTCCAGCGCCTTTCAGGAGATCGATTGGATATTCAGACCCACCTCCCTTTAAAAAGTTCAAGTAATTGTCCAATTCGGTAGTGCCTCCCTCCGATACTTTGTCTGCCAGCGCGTAAGCGGCGGATATCCCGGTGGCATATTTGTAAACATAAAAACTAAAATAAAAATGCGGGATACGAAAACACTCAAGTGACAGGCAATCGTCGAGAACGGTTTCTTCACCAAAATATTTTTCAAGGAGCTTTTTGTAAATTTCCTTAAACGCATCGAGCGTCATTGGCTGATCGTTTTCTGCGGCGGTGTACATTTGGTGCTCGAATTCGGCGAGCATGGTTTGTCTGTATAGTGTTCCCCGCAAGTTGTCAATCTCTCTGCAGACCAGATAGATTTTCATGCTCTGATCAATATCCTGCGAAAGCAGGTATTTTGTGAGCAGGGCTTCGTTGAATGTTGAGGCCACCTCGGCAACGAAGATCGTGTAATCGGCGTAAAGATAGGGTTGTGCCTGACGCGAGAGAAAAGAGTGCATTGAATGCCCTGCCTCATGTGCAAGAGTATACATGCTATTGATATTATCTTCCCGGTAATTCATCAGGATAAATGGATTGGAATCATAACATCCAGATGAATAAGCGCCGCTTCGCTTACCTTTCGACTCATAACGGTCCACCCAACGCCCTTCCGTAAGGCCCTGTTGCAGTTTCTTTGTATAGTCCGATCCCAGAAGTTGCAAGGAGGCAATGATCTTTGTAACAGAATCGTTGTACCCAACATGCCAGTGAACATCCTTGACCAGCGGTACGCTTGTGTCATAGATGTGAAGTTCGTCAAGTTTCAGGATACGTTTTCTTATTGAGAAATATTTGTGCAGGGGAGCCAGATTTTCGTGAACGGTAGTGACGAGGTTGTCATAGACCTCAACCGGGATGTTCTCGCTGAACATGGCTTTTTCTCTGACCGATTTGTGATTTCGCTCGCGGGCATAAAAAATATCCTTTTTGATACTACTGGCAAGAAGTGACGCGTATGTGTATTGGTGGTCTGCATAGGCACTGTAGAAAGTTTCAAATGCTTCTTTCCGGACCCGTCGGTCCTGGTTTTGCATCAGGCTTTGAAAATTTCCCTGGGTGATGGCTATTTCATTTTCGTTTTCGTCGATCACGGTGCCAAGTTTCAGGTCTGCGTTGTCGAGCATTTCAAAGGCATCGCGTGCGGCCCTGGCCATTTCCGTCGATGACGCGAGAAGTTTTTCCTCCGCTTCAGAAAGGGTGTGTTTTCTGTGTCTCAGTATCCGCTCCAGGTGCAGTTTGTAGAATTCCAGTTCTTTGTCCTGTAAGAATTCATTCATCCGGTCTTCCGGGATGGCCATGAGTTCCGATGGTATGTAACTGCTGGCTTGCGCGGTACGTGTGTGCAGGCGAACTACCTTTTCAAAAGTGCTTTGGTTAGGCGCATCGGTCTTGTCTTCGTCGTTGCGAAGGTGGGCATAGGTGTATAGCTTTTCTATCCTGCGGGAGATATCAATGTCAAACTCAAGGCAGGCTTTTATTCTTCTCACCGAGTCCGCAAGGGCTCCCTTGAAAGATTCGTAACCGGCAATGTCCTTTTCCAGTTGATCGAAGTCTTCCTGCCAATCGGATTTCTGCGTATATAAACCGCTGAGATCCCATTTGGACTCATCAGAAATATTTTCCCGGGTTACAGGTTTTGTTGTAGCTTCCATAAATGGTCTAATTAAAAATTCGGGTCGTTACCCGATCTCCCCGGCTGATGTCAGGAGAGAGCCTGGTCAACAGCTTCTAAATGATTATTGAGCCGGGTTTGTTTCTCAGAGAGATTTTGTCTTCTCTGATTGTCTTTCTCGATAACCTCTGGAGGCGCTTTATCGATGAAGTTCTTGTTGGAGAGTTTCTTATTTAAAACTATGATATCTTTTTTAATTTTTTTCAACTCTTTTTCTATACGTTTTTTTTCTTCCGCAAAATCCATCTTGCCTTCTAATGAGACAAAGATGTCCATTCCGTCCCAAACAGACGAGGCAGAGACCTTTGGTTTTTCCACTTCGGGGCCCGATTCAATAAGGTTTACTCGCGCTAGGGTGTTGATGTAAAGAGAGTGAGCCTCTAATACTTCAGTGTGTTGGGCCTGTTCGGTTCGGATCAGCAGATCGAGATTGAGACCCGGATTCAAATTCATCTCTCCACGAATGTTGCGTACACAGGTGATGACGTTGATGATCGTGGAAAAAGTTTCTTCCACTTCTGCGTCAGATTTGTTTTTTTCGAACTGCGGAAACGAGGCTTCCATAATGCTTCCGTCGCCTGCGGGAAGTTTGCTTCGGATTTCTTCGGTGATGAACGGCATGAAGGGATGAAGCAGACGCAAACTGGCTTCCAGTACGTGGACCAGAATGTTTTGGGTCGCTTCCCGATTTTCTCCCTTATATAAATGCGGTTTGGACAGTTCTATGAACCAGTCGCAGTATTCGTTCCAGATAAATTTGTAAATCGCCGAAGCCGCATCGTTGAACTTGAATTCCTCAAGTGCGCGGTTAACTTCCCCACATGCTTCATTAAACCGACTGAGAATCCATTGGTGTGAAGCAGGACGCTCTAGATTTGCATCCAACTCGCAGGTTCCCTTATAGTCTTCCAGATTCATCAGAACAAAACGCGAGGCATTCCACAGTTTGTTGCAAAAGTTTCGGTAACCCTCGATGCGTTCCTCGGCCAGTTTGATATCACGGCCTTGGGCCGCGAATGCCGCCAATGTGAAACGAAGGGCATCGGTACCGTATTTGTCCATCATGACTAATGGATCAATCACGTTACCTTTTGTCTTGCTCATTTTCTGGCCTTCGGTGTCGCGAATCAGCGCGTGGATGTAGACATCACGAAAGGGAACCTCATCCATAAACTTGATTCCCATCATGATCATTCTCGCCACCCAGAAGAAGATGATGTCGAATCCTGTACAAAGCACCGAAGTGGGATAAAACTTTTTCAAGGTTTGGGTCTGCTCGGGCCAGCCCAGGGTTGAGAACGGCCACAATGCAGAACTGAACCAGGTGTCGAGCACATCGGTTTCCTGAACGAGATCGCCCGCGCCGCAATGAGAACATTTGGCAGGGGTTTCTCGAGCTACAGTCATTTTTTGACAGGCCGGGCAATTCCACGCAGGAATCTGGTGTCCCCACCAGATTTGTCTCGATATACACCAGTCGCGAATATTTTCCATCCAATCGAAATAGGTGTTTTCCCAGAACTTGGGAGTGATGTGGATGGAACCATTCTTAACGGCTTCAATCGCTGGTTTGGCCAGCGGCTTGGCTTTGACAAACCACTGTTTGGACACATAAGGCTCCACCACGGTGTGGCATCGGTAACAATGACCTACTGAATGCATATGGTTTTCTACACCTGCCAGCAGATCCAGTTCCTTAAGATCTTCGACCAATTGCTTTCTACAGGCAAAACGGTCCAATCCTTTATAGGCAGAACCTGCATCGTCGTTCATGGTGCCGTCCGGATTCATGACATTAATTAAATCGAGGTTGTGACGGCGTCCAAGTTCAAAATCGTTAGGATCATGCGCGGGAGTAACTTTCAACGCTCCTGATCCGAATGAAGTGTCGACATAATTGTCCCCAATGAGCGGAAGTTCACGACCCAGAATGGGAAGGATGAGCGTTTGCCCAATCTTGTCCTGATAACGTTCGTCTTCAGAATTAACCGCGATTGCGGTATCGCCCAGCAAAGTTTCCGGACGTGTCGTCGCGATAGTCAACGAGCTTTCGCTGTCTTTGAATTGATATTTGATATTGTAAAGATGTCCCTGGGTTTCCTTGTGCTCTACTTCTAAGTCGGAAAGGGCGGTGTGGCATCTGGGACACCAGTTGATGATGTAGTCTCCCTTATAGATCAAGCCTTCGTCATAGAGAGAGACAAAAACCTCACGCACTGCTTTGGAAAGTCCTTCATCCATCGTGAAGCGATCCCTTTCCCAATCCAGAGATGCACCCAGTTTTCTCAGCTGATTATTGATGGCCCCGCCCGATTCATCCCGCCACTTCCAGACGCGTTTGACAAAATCTTCCCGTCCCAATTCCTGCCGGGTGGTGCCTTCGCTGTGTAGTTGGCGCTCGACCACGTTTTGAGTGGCAATGCCCGCATGGTCGGTTCCCGGTTGCCATAAAGCGGCGAAACCCTGCATACGCTTCCAACGGGTCAGGATATCCTGAAGCGTGCTGTTGAATGCATGCCCGATGTGCAGGGTTCCCGTAATGTTGGGAGGTGGGATGACAATTGAAAACGGATCTTTGGTTGAAGTTTCGTCGCCGTGGTACAAGCGGCTATCTTCCCAGTATTTCCCCCAGCGTTCTTCAACTTCTTTCGGACTATAAACTTTTTCTAGTTGATCCATGATTGATTAAAATTTTCCATAAAAATCCCTTTCCAGAGCGGAACGGGAAAATAATAAAAATATTACACGGCAACCTTCACCGTGCAGGATATATAAAAATTAATTGAATTTCGGTTTTTAGAAAGAGACTGGATCGGAGGAACGGCTGGCGTTTCTCATGCGTTTTTGATCTTGTCGATTTCTTCTTTAATGATCTCGCGCGCAATCTGTGGAGTAATTTCCCGAACGACCTCCCGCACTGCCTGAGTAATGCTGTCGGAGAGTTCGGCAATTTCCTTTTCAATGGAAGCATGAGGTGAGTTCTCAAGAATCTGTTTAACGTGTTCACCCACGACTCTGACGAATCGTTCATCTTCCGGGTCCATTGATTGAGCAAAATCCTTTATTCGTTCAGTTCTATGCGATGCCATGGCCTGTTGACTTTTCGGTTCCTGAGATGCCTGTGAAAGATAAGAGAGGCTTTCCTGAATCAAGTTTGGACCTGTTATCCCCTTCTTGCGGGCCAGTGCCGAGGGAGTCATTTTTTCCAATAAATCCTCCGGCTCGGGAATAATACTGTCCACCGCCGCTACAGGTTCAGGTATTGGTTCTTGCCTGATAGTGGGGGAGTTTTCTGGTTCCACTCCCGAACCAAAGTTTACTATCTCCCGAAAGGCTGTGTCCAGTTCTTCGCCAATATCATCCTCTTCCGTGGGAGCGACTTCGCCTAGTTCATCGTAATCTGAATGGACTTCTAAAGGGTAGGTCATCTCTTTGAGCGACTCTACATCCTTAATCATTTCATCGAGGACGTCTTCCTCCTCTTGTGGTGATACTTTCGCAACCGGCGTCAGCTCAGTTGCAGCAGCAGGCTCTATGGCTTCATCCATATCCTCTGCGGAAAGGTCGACAGTTTCCTTGGCGGTGTCTCCTGAAATCAATTCGACGACTCTTTTTACAATATTGTCTGATTTGAAAGGTTTTGAAATATGATCGTCAGCGCCAGATTCGTTATACAAAGTTTTATTGAAGTCTTCAAAGTCACTGGCGAGCAGAAGCACCTTGGTAGAATGAAAACTCGGATCGGCTTTAATTTTTTTTGACAACTCAAACCCGGTCAGGCCCGGCATGTCAACGTCTGCCAGAACGATATCGGGTTGGAAGTCGCTCATTTTGTCGAACGCTTCTTTCCCGTTACTGATGCCTTCGACTACAGCATCTTCTTTTTCAAAGGCCATAGCGACGACTTTCTGAATAGTGATGCTGTCGTCTGCGACCAGAATTTTTTTTGCCATTAAAGGTCTTCCTTCACGAAGTCCGTGGAATGAAAAACAGGTTTAGCACTTGGGTTATCAACTGTTGGAACATGCGGAAGGGAATTCGCTAGTATAAAGATTTTTTGATAAGTATAGCATAGTTCCAAAAATCAAATCAAACAATGAGGCCCGGCGAGTTTCANTAAAGAAAAAGTAAAGTCAGATCACCAAACAGGCAAAGTCCTTCTGTTTTTTGACGGACTCCCCAAGTTGTCTTCTATGCCTCTGTTTTAATAAATGATACCATGCTTTTCAGGTACATATGATTTTGGATAACTCTATATCCGGAGCAAATGAATATGAGGAATCGATAGTGAATCATCATTCAGCACAAGAATCCCGTCAGCGACCGAAGAATGTGGTCTGGGTCGGGACATTGGTGTTTCTGCTGATGGCGGTAAATACGGCGTTTGCTGGATTCCTGCAATTGGATGGGGTGGCCGATGTCAAAACCCGGTTCAGTCGTGGGTGTTCTACCATGCAGGAAGTGGCCGAGCTGGCTCGCGCCCGGAGAATTGATACGGTTATTTTCGGCGACCAGGCCCGCGACGCTCTGGAATACGGGTTGGTTCCTTTCGAGCGTATTATCAAGAAACGAAACGAAAACTCATCTGTGCTTACTGTGGGTGCATCTGCCTACGTCTCAGAAGTTAATGACAACGACAAGCAGTTTGCAGAGACTCTTCTCATTCCCGGAACGGAGGTTGCTCCATTTTACTACTGGACTGGAAATGTTTTCAAAGGTGACCTTGTCGCTAATAATTCAGACAAGCATCTTTTCGTGGTTGGACTCGAGGCACCCGAAATCTACGAGCAACTACCCATTCTGGGCAGTAATTTTTCCCAGCGTTACTTGACTCGGCACCAGTATTTTTTTGGCGGATGCGTGGCACTTTTTCTGTTGTCCCTCGTTCCCGTGGTCAAAGGATATAAGAGGAAGATCACCGGGGTGGTGGCGGGACTTATGTTTCTTCTGGTGGTTAACAACCAGCCGTTACGAAGTTCCCCTTTTAGCCAGTATAGCGGAGACCTGGGGGTTCAGCCTTATCAGGAATTGATTGATTACATAAATGATAATGGCGGACTTGTCTTCTGGAACCACATGGAAGTGGGAGATGGGACAAGGCAGGAAGGGCGGGTGGGTTACAACACGATACCGCATCCTGAGGATCTGGTGCTGACTTCCGGGTACACCGGATTTCAGTCTGTCGCAGATTTCCCAATCATGCAAATCGAACCGGGCAATGAATGAGATCATGTACTGGGTGAATATATGCAGGGCCAGCGGGAAAGACCAGCTTGGGGATATGGCGGAAATAATTATTTATGCGAAGACGGCGAAACAAAGCTCGGTGACATTCGAACCATATTCCTGGTCCGTGAAAAATCGCGTGGCGATGTACTCGATGCCATGGCAAGCGGACGGATGTATGCGGTGCATCAAAAGGGAGACGAGCGACTCTCTCTAGATGATTTCACTGTGGCCGATGTTAAGTCGGGGCAGATGGCTACCATGGGTGAGGAATTGATTTCGAGCGACTTTCCTGAATTGAAGGTTAACGTTCGTTTTACAAAAGGAACCCCACAAACGGTTCGCCTGTCGATCATCCGTAATGGAGTGGAGGTAAAGCAAGAGACAGCCGCACTTCCTTATGAACTGACCTGGCGTGATGTGGATGTGAACAAAGAGGAAGGACCTGTGTTTTACCGGTTAAAGGTGGAAGCGGATGCGGAAAATTATCTGGTGTCCAATCCTATTTTTGTCCGCTTTGATGAAGGGGTGCCAGATCAAGTAGCTTCGCTTTCTCAAAGCACGACCAAAGAATTAAGCATGGTAGAACCTGTGGCGCCCAAAGTTCGATCACCGAAAAAACCAAATGCGCCATCGGCAAAATCTCCAGGCAAACCCGTTCAGGATAAAATGGCCCGTTCAATGCCAGGTCCATCCAAACCTGAAAGCAGGGTACAGACACCCAGTCTCAGTCCGCCAGCAGTAAAACAGCCCACCGCTCCTGCGGTGAAGATGCCCTCAGCTCCGGCAACCCCACCCATTGCCGGACAGAAAACGGTGGTCGCGAAAATAGATGGAGTTTCCTTGAAGAATGGACCCAGTCCGAAATTTCCTGAAGTAGGGCGATTGAAAAAAGGTGATCGCCTGCCCCTGATCCGTTCTACGACAGTCATTTTCAATGGCAAGCCTTGGCTGGTGGTTGATNCGGGTGGACGCAAAGNCTATGTCTGGAGCGGACTGGTCACTACGGAATAAGTTTCCCAAGCTTGTATCGGCANACACTCAGGAATATTCATTNACCGACCTGCCTTTATTGACCCGGTATAGAAATAGATTTTTATCCTCATTGACCTTGGCCGGTTCCATATTGCGAATGCAGAATCGGTAGCAGACGATTCGCGCCGAAGGTTTAACGCGATCAAGAATTTCCGGAAACAAACGGTCCAGCGCCTGGCGAGTCAAGTAGAGGTAAATGACATCCGCCTCACTCACATCGAAATCGTAAATATTTCCCCGGTGAATTTTAATCTTTTTAGATAGTTCCGCCGCCTTTACAAAACACCTTGAAAGCCAGACTTTGATCGGGTCAATTTCTACCCCAATACCATACGCACATTTATCGCGCGTCGCGGCGATCAAGACGCGCCCATCTCCCGAACCAAGATCATAAAATTTTTCTCCCGGTTGAAGGTCGGCGAAAATTATTATCCGTTCAATATTTTCGTCGGATAGAGGGTGCCAGGGCGCCCCGAAAAACACAGGCACAATAACCATCGCGGCAAGTAAAAGGAAAAATGCCAGAATGAGGATGTAAAAAGTAGTCATCATCTGTAATTAGATTTCATAAATAGCGGGTTGTGAAATATTTTGTGAGCTAAAATAAATTGTCACCCTGAGCCCCGTCGAAGGGTGCATGCTTCGGCAGGCTCAGCATGACACGTAAGAAAACTTCCTCCTAACAAATTACGCTAGCTTTCAGAAACTTCCTCAGTTTCAGCTTGGTCGATCCGGGTTGAGAGCTGGCCCCATTCTTCTGTTAGGGTTTTTTCTTCACTGACTAATTCTTTTTGCTGACTCAGAGTTTCCATGAGGTCGGGTTTGTTTGCCGATTCGTAGATAGCGGAGTTGGCCAGTTTATATTCCACTGCTGCTTTTTCCGCCAGCACTTCTTCCAATCGAGTTTCGACTTTTTGCAGACGAGACTTCAGCGGTTTAATGATTTTATGCTTCCTGTTTCTGTTCTCAGCTTCACGGCGTTTGCGGTCACGGTCCAGCTGATTTGCCGACGTTGAAGTTTCCTGAGTTGATTTGGTCGGATTCAGCAAAGCGGCTTCGGCCTCTTTATTTTTTGCCAATTCATATTCGCTGTAGTTGCCTATATATTGGCGCACTGTACCATCATTGACTTCCCATACCCGATTGATGAACCCATCAAGAAAATACCTGTCGTGGGAAATGACGCAAAGTGTTCCCTCGTAATCGGACAGCGCGGCGGCGAGAACTTCACAGGAGCGCATGTCGAGATGATTGGTGGGTTCGTCCAACAGTAATAAGGATGCAGGCGATGCCAGCATGCGGGCAAGAGACAGCCGGGACCGCTCGCCGCCGGACAAGACACTTACTTTTTTTTCCACATCGTCACCGGAAAACAAAAAGGATCCCAAGATCGTACGCACCTGAGTTCGCAAAAGGTTTTGTGGCAGTCCGTCCATAGATTCGAGAACCGTTTTGTGAGAATCCAGTGAGTCGGATTGGTGTTGGGCGTAATAGGCACGGGTTACGTTGTGGCCCGGGTGGATTTCCCCGCTGTCGTGATCAATGATTCCTGCCAGTAGTTTCATGAGAGTAGATTTTCCCGCACCATTTTCACCGACAAGAGCCACCTTCCAGCCTCGCTCAAGTGTGAAGGAAAAGTTCTGGTAGACAATATTGTCGCCGTAACTCTTGTCCACATTGGTCAATTCCATAGAGATGCGACCCGTGCGAGCGGGTTGGGGGAAACGGAAACTTACCGTTTTGGTGCGGGTCATGGTTTCGACACGCTCCATTTTATCGAGCATCTTGATTCGGCTTTGCACCTGAGTCGCCTTGGTGTTCTTGGCGCGGAAGCGTTCGACAAAGCGTTCAATTTCGCTGATGCGCCGTTGCTGGTTCATGGCTTCCGATTCAAGTTGAACCTCCCGCTCCTGTTTCAGCCGTTCGTAGTCATCATAATTACCTGAGTAACAAGTCAGGGTTCCCCGGTCGAGTTCAGCGACGCGTGTGACGAGACTATTGAGGAATCGGCGGTCATGAGAGATGAGAAGGAGACTGCCGGCGTAATTTTTAAGAAATCCTTCCAGCCATTCGACTGACTTAAGATCAAAATGGTTGGTCGGTTCATCGAGTAAAAGGACATCCGGGTTTCGTAACAGTAGTCGTGCCATTTCAACCCGCATGCGCCATCCCCCGGAAAACTCATTGAGAGGTTTTCTGATTTTCTCTTCACTGAATCCAAGGCCCGAAAGAATGGCGCAAGCCTTGGGCTCGCGTTCGTATCCGTTCATTCGCTCAAACTCATGTTGCAGTTTGCCGTAGCGTTCGGTCACGGCAGTGGAGTGCGAGTCAGCCCGCATTTTGCTCTCCAGTTTTTCCATCTCATCACGGACATTTTGAAAATAACTGTCCCCTGAAACCACCCGCTCTAGAACCGATCCGCCGAAATCATCCAGTTCCTGTTCGAGAGTTGCCGCCTGAGCGCCCTTGCGAAGTATGACCTGCCCGGAATCCGCCGACTGGTTTTGCGTTATGATGCGAAACAAAGTGGTTTTGCCCATGCCGTTTTCACCGACGAGTCCCACTCGCTCGTTAGGACGCAGATGAAAGTTGGCGTCTTTTAGAATTATCTTAGGGCCAAATTGTTTATTTAGGTTCTGCAAATAAATCATAGTAGTTTAGCTGTGAGAAAAATCATGCTCCTTCCCGGAGTTTTGGATTGAATGCCTCGCGCAGTCCTTCGCCGCAGAGGTTGAACGCCAGTACAACAAATAGAATGGAAAATCCGGGAATGAAGGTGATCCATGGCGCGTCGAAAATAAATTGTTTTCCATCAGCGAGAATATTTCCCCATGTTGCATCGGGGGGCTGGACTCCAAACCCTAGAAAACTGAGGCTCGATTCAATGAGGATAGCCGAAGCGACGCCAATGGTTGCCGATACCAGAACCGGCGCGATAGCGTTGGGAATCATGTGAACAAATATGATTCGCCACTCCGGGATAGCCTGGCTTCGAGCGGCGGCGACGAAGTCCAGTTCTCTCAGCGTGAGAAACTCTGCACGGACAAATCGAGCCGTGCCCATCCAACTGGTCAACCCGATCACAATCATGATGTTGTAGATGCTTGGCGGCAATAAAGCAACCACAGTCAGAATAAGAAAAAATGTGGGGAAGCATAGCATGATGTCGACAAAACGCATGATGATCGTATCAACGGTCAGGAATCCAAGTTTACGATTGCCGTAATACCCTGCGAGTCCTCCAAAAATTATTCCCAAAGCTACCGAGATGCTTACAGCGACAAAGCCGACCGTGAGGGAAACAGAAGTTCCTTCCAGCATGCGAGCGAACACATCGCGCCCGAGTTCATCGGTGCCCATTAAGTATATGTTGAAGGCGGGAGCGTCTTCGGCAGGAGTTATGTTACTGGTGAAAGACGTCAATGGAGGAAGGAATTTTTCCGGCAGGCGCACCATTTGCGGATCGAACACAACAATCCAGCGGGTGAGTGCTTTGCCTGCAAAGGCGATTGCAAGGAGGAAGATTAGAAATATAAAACTGGAATAAGCAGTTCGGTTGCGTTTGAAGATGTCCCAGCGTTCTCTGAATAAACTGACTGCTGGTTTTAATCCTTCCGCGTCCTGCATCTCTGTAGTTTCGATCATTCCTGACTCCATTATGCTAAAACTTGATACGCGGATCGACCACCGCGTAAAGAATATCTGACACCAAAGTCCCGATGAGCACCAGGATGGCTGAAATAAAATTGAGCGTGAGTATCACCGGAAAATCCCGCGCGAGAATTGCTTCGAATCCCAATCGGCCCATTCCCGGCCANGCGAAGATNGTTTCAAAAATGACCGAGCCACCGATCAGTCCCGGGATGGTCAGCCCAAACATGGTGATGAATGGGAGTAACGCATTGCGGAGTCCATGCCGGTAAATGACAGCATCTTCCGACAGTCCTTTGGCGCGGGCAGTGCGGATATAATCCTGACTGATGACTTCCAGCATTTGCGAGCGTACATAGCGGGAAAGAATTGCCACTCCCGCCACCGCCGACATTAAAGCGGGAATCGTCCAGTGCCACACCCGGTCCATTGAGCGGAACAGAAGGCCAGCGTCCTCCAGTCCGAAGGTGCGCATGCCAATCACAGGAACGTTGAATGTCTTCACCATGAAAATAATGCAGATATAGGACAGGAAAAAGCCGGGAATGGAAATCAACGCGTAAGAAAGAAAAGTTCCCGTCTTGTCGAACGTAGAGCCGCGACTGAGTGCCGCCTTTATGCCGACAGGGAACGCCAGGAACCAAGTGATAAGCGTCCCTACGATGAACAGTGGAAGCGAATTAAGAAAGCGATCCCATATTTTTTTAAGCACCGGCTGGTTGTCCTTGAACGACTTTAGTTCGGCGGTGAATAAATCCTTCATCCAGTAAACATATTGAACGTAGAGCGGTTCGTCCAAATGGAAGGCGGCGCGGATGCGCTGGATATCCTCAGCTTTCATCCTGGGATTGGATGGGTCCACCAAACTAGGTTCTCCCGGTGCCAGATGGACGATCGAATGCGAAATGACCGAGATAAAAAACAACAGGATAATGCGCTGGCCAATACTTTTAATTATGAACTGGGTCATGGTGCTTTAGTTAGACTCATTGAATTCTGTGAGCTTCAATAGTTTGCGCAAGGGGGGGTACATAAGTTTTGTAGTTGCCCGATTTATCGGGCGCCTCTAAAACCGCCCAATAAATCGGGCAACTACAAAAGCGAAACATAGCCCTATGGGGTCAAAATCTTTTGTTAATTATCATTTGCTCAATTATACTCTGTGCATGGACATTTTACAGATCAGTCATTATCTCGACAACCTGCTTGATATTGAAGATATCAAAGATTCGCCTAACGCGATGAACGGGTTGCAGGTTCAAAACACCGGCGATATTAAAAAAGTCGGGCTGGCGGTAGACTTATGCATGGCAACAATTGAAAAGGCTACCGCCGCAAAGTGTAACATGATGTTCGTCCATCACGGAATGCTTTGGGGGGGCGTGCAACCGATTCGGGGAAACTTTTACGAAAAACTTTCCATGATGATGCGCGACAATCTGGGCCTGTATTCAGCGCATCTGCCATTAGACATGCACCCGGTATTGGGGAACAATAAAGCGTTGGCGGATTTGTCCGGACTTTCCGAAATCGAGCCTTTTGGAGAATACGAAGGTCAGAAAATAGGATTCAAAGGGAGGCTGGAACCGCTTTCGGCAGAAGCATTGGGAGCGAAGCTGGAGTCCGAAATCGGGTCACCCGTCAAAGTGATCGGGTCAGGAGAGGTGAAAACTCTAGGACTGGTTTCCGGTGGAGCGGCAGATATTCTCAGACAAGCTTCAACGGAGGGTTTAGACGCTTACCTAACCGGAGAAGGCGCCAACCATCATTTCCACGAAGCCGTGGAAAACGATTGCGTTTTAATATTGGCGGGTCATTACGCGACCGAGACGGGCGGCGTCAAAGCCGTGGGGAAACACCTTCAGGAAAAATTCGGCATCGAATCCGAATTCCTCGATTACCCCACTGGGATGTGAGGCTAAAAAGACTTTTACCGTCGAGATCCCGGTTTTTTGATTTTTACCGGGGCAGGCTTTGCGTTTAAATTAAAAAGAACAATTAAAGCGCTCAGAATCCTTAGTCCGACCAGAAATACCCAATCTGCTGTGATGCTCGTAACGCTCCTTTCTATTATTAAAAACTGAATCGATATTTCTCAAACAGTTCCATGGTAACTTCGTCTATTCCTTCTTTTTTGACTTCCTGCTCGATGCGCTTGACAGCCATATCCCGAATGAATGAAATCGGAATCTTCATTACTTTTTGTGCCGCATC
Organism: Nitrospinota bacterium; assembly: GCA_002731985.1. Taxonomy (GTDB): domain Bacteria; phylum Nitrospinota; class Nitrospinia; order Nitrospinales; family VA-1; genus Nitromaritima. The sequence goes on along the minus strand of PCCT01000002.1, from coordinate 34,588 downwards.
GTCGTGCCATTTCAGTTCGAAGGTTGGCATTTCCTGAGGCGCGTCCGTCTTGGTTGTTTCCTCTTTCAACTCCTCCTCAGTCACCTCCATGCCCATGGCCTGTTTGGCTGAGGCGGGCATGATGTTGGTGAATACTTCTTCAATGATACCAGGATTGACCATTTTGTCGCCGCGTTCTCTGGCGCGTGCTTCAATGGTTTGTTTGGCCATGCCCAGCACAAAAGGAGGAACCTTTTCCATTTTGGCCAACGCTTCTTTGCTCCAGGGCATTCCACTGGCTGGCGTGACCTCCATGTAGTTTTTAAATTTTTCGATGATGTCGTCTTTCTTCTCCGTTCGCATTGATAGAAAATCTTCGATCTCCTCAATCACTTCAACTTTTCGCGGACTTTGCTTCATCTTATCCTTGGCGACATCAAAGGCACCCATGGATAACTCTTCGAATCCGAACTGCTTCACTCGTTTGGAAACCAGCATCATGGACTCATTGCGGATCTCCGTCAGGAAATCGGATTTAATATATTTGAACCCTCTTTTAACCGCCCTTTGCACCATGAGCTTGCGAATTCCGGGACGAACGAATTCCGGGGCATGTTTCACTCGCTCCCAGGCATCGGCATCCCACTCAACATTGTTTTCACGGGCGTAGGGATGGTCTATACTCTCTGTTGGTGGTGTTTCATCGGTCATAATTATATTACAGGTATCGAGACCTGTTCCGTTGAATCTTGAAATTAAGTTGAGCCTATACTTAAAAACTACTTGAAGCAGATTTGAATGTCAATTACTTTGGGTGATTCTTAAACTTGTAGGATCGTGAAAAAGTATTTTGAGCGGAAATGGACTGTCGCTCTGAGCTTGTCGAAGGGTGATAAGTTGAGTTAAATAGGGTATATGCTTCGACATATCCCTTCGGGGCATGAAGCAATGGTCGAATACCACAGACTCAGCACGACACCTAAATAGAATCTAATCAAATTGACCTTTTTAGCAACCTGCTAGATCACCAGCAAGTTAACCACACATATGATGAACCGTTCTCCTATCGTATACTTTCTTTTCTTATTTTCTGGAATCACAGCATTGATTTACGAGGTCGTCTGGACCCGTATGCTCACTCTCGTGTTCGGACATACCGTGTTCTCCGTTTCCGTTGTTCTGGCGGCATTTATGGCCGGACTGGGTTTCGGAAGCTATTATTTTGGTTGTTTCATTGACCACATTTGGGGTGAAAACAAGAACTCCAGTGAGGAGAACTGGGATGAGAACCGGCCCGAGGACGGGAGGGCACCCACTCCGCTGTTAATCTATGGTTGGATTGAGATTCTGATATTTGTGATTTGTTCCATAGTTTCCCTGATTCTTTTCGAATTTTCTGCAGTTTATTCCTGGTTGAGTTCTTTTATTCCAGAATCTGTTGTTGTGCAAAACACCGTCAAGGCTGTGATGGCTTTCGGGCTTATGTTCATTCCCGCATCCCTGATGGGCTCGACTCTGCCAATTATCAGCAAATATTACATTACAGATAACACCAAGCTAGGCAGTCAGATGGGAGTCTTGTACGGTATCAACACCTTGGGTGCCGCGTTCGGGTGCCTGGTGGCAGGATTTTTTCTAATCGGCGCCTTTGGGGTTTTGCAAACGGTGTTGGGTGCCGCGCTGATGAATCTGTTTGTCGGGGTGTGCGCCATTCGGATTTATCAGGAATCTGGAGGGACTCGTCCAAGTTTTCGCTTGCCGCGTTTTACCCTGCCATCGTTTGAATGGACGAAGGAGCAGAAGGAATGGATGGCGGTCAGTTTTGCCTGCGGTTTCACTGCGTTGGCTTATGAGGTGTTGTGGACCCGGTTGCTAGTCTTCAGTATTTCCAGCACCGTTTATTCTTTCAGCATGATGTTGGGGGTGTTCCTATTGGGAATCACGCTGGGAAGTTTGCTGGTGGTGCCCGTATTTCGGTCAAACCTAAACTTGCGGACGGTCCTGATAGGCCTCCAGGCGGGCATCGGACTTTATGCGATCGGTTCTTTATACAACATGGAGCAATTACTTTCAGCGCCATGGAATAGTTATAACCTGCAGAAACCAGCAGTCGCGTTTGGCCGGTATTTTATGGATTCATCGGCTCTCATTTTGTTGCCCACGATTGCTTTGGGCATGAGCTTTCCCATCCTCATCAAGATGATTTCAGGAGGCCACGAGCATATAGGAAGAGGAACCGGGCAAATCTATGGGGCGAATACCTTGGGTGCGATTTTTGGATCGCTTGTTGCCGGTTTCCTGCTCCTGCCCAGTTTGGGGATTCAACAAAGCTTGCTTCTCATCGCGACATTCAATCTGATAATGGTGATGTACCTGTTTCGCACAGGAAGTTATCTGACCACAGCATTGCGGAAAATGATGACGGTGATTTTGGCAGGGGTAGTTGTTGTGGTGAATATGGGGGTGCCTTCTGACTTGCTCGACCGATTTTTTATGCGGGACAGCACGGGACGGAAAGACATTAGCAAGTTGCTGTATTTCGAGGAAGGACTCACCGATACCGTAGCTGTTTTCGAGGACGATTACGGCATTCTGGATCCAGATGCAAAACGACTTGTCACTAACGGTATTTCCATGTCTGCGGTTAATTTTGTCGCTTCGCGGTACATGAAACTCCTGGCGCATATACCCATCCTGCTTGTAGATAATCCGGATGATGTTCTGGTCGTTTGTTTTGGTACCGGGCAAACTACAGGAGCCGCTGGGGTGCACCCAAAAGTAAAAACGGTCGACAGTGTGGATTTGTCAGAAAGTGTTTTCAAAGCAGGTCATGTTTTTGCGTCACACAACTACTCTGCTCTCAAAAATGAGAAGATCAACATTGTCCTTCAGGATGGAAGGAACCATTTGCTGACCACTCGAAAAATGTATGACGTTATAACTTCCGAGCCACCTCCACCGCGTACCGCTTTCACCGTCAATCTTTACACTCGTGAATATTATGAGTTGGCCCAAAAACGTCTCAAGCCCGGCGGCATCATGGCGCAATGGATTCCATTACACAGTCAGGGAGAGGATGAAGTATTCATGCATTTTAAAACCTTTCTGTCAGTGTTTCCCCATGCCATTGCTTGGATGCCGGTTGCCAACGAGATACTCATCATCGGATCGAATAGCCCGATTGAAATTGATTTCGAAAAGTTGAAGGATCGTTTTTCTGATCCAGTTGTGAAACGTGTCATGAAAGAAATACAGGTTCCTGATGTTCTTTCATTTCTCGGTAACATTTGGTTTTTGGAGGACCAGATGAATGACTTGTCCCGAGGACAGTCAGTGATAACCGACAATCGACCCGCCATTGAATTTTATCTCGACCTGGGAAAAGTGATAGGCGTGTACGGACGCGAAGACCTTGTGTTCATGCGGGCCCCATTCAGGGAGATTGTGGGTCGGATTTCAGGCATGGNATACGAGGATCAGAAAACTCTGGAAACTATTTACGANGCGATGGACCTCTACCAACGCGGGGTCATGTACGGAAACCGTGAACTGCTTCTGGAGGCTTTGNTAAAATTAGGAGACAGTGATCTGGNGCGCTACCATTTACAGGCTGGAACGAAGCAGGTCTCTGCATTGATACAGGAAGTAAATACNAACCCCTCCAANCTGGAAGCCTTACTCAACCTGGGNCATGCGTATTATCAGATTGGCGAATATGAAAAAAGTTTTGGAATCCTCCAGATCATTTTAGAGAAAGAAACTACGAATTCATTCGCCAATCTGTATTCAGGTTTTAATCTGATGGAAATGGGAAGACGGGAGGAGGCGAAGGCTTTTTTCAAAAAAGCCAGCAAGAACAACCGGGGTCAGTTTGGTTCTGTCATGCAGGAATTCGCGCTGGTTGATTTGCATGCCAAGTTAGATGCCGACCCGGAAAGCTTGGGTCTGCTCAATGCGGTGGCACGGTTTTATAATATTAAAAAAGAATACCAGAAATCGCTGGATTATTCTTTTAAGGTCCTGGCGAAGGAACCTCTGAACAAGCAGGCACTGCAGAATATTGTTTTTGGTTATCGCGGCAGGGGAGAGCCCTCAGAAGTTTTGGATTACAGCAACCGGTACGCTATGGTGGATTCAGATGATATCAATCTTCAATATATGATGGGTGAAATTTTAGCGAAGACCTTGCGTTGCGGGCGGGCTGTGCCATATCTGCGGCAGGTACTTAAGAAGGACGACACCTATCGTAATACCCAGTCTCTATTGAGTGAATGTTTATCCCGCGAAACACGGGAAGAGTCTCCCGGCGGCTAGGTGGATGAACTTATCGATTTAAGGGGTGAGTCGATATACTTCTCACTTGCGGAGCGGAATATTTTTAGCAGATGTTCTTCTCCTGCGGTTTCTTCGGAGTCGGCGAAACTGTTTACGATCTCCACCATCTCCGGTAAGATTTTTTTGAAGGCATCGACCAAACGCGGTTCGAAGCCTGTGCCCTTCTGTTCCTCAATGGTTTCCATTGAGCGTTCCACCGAATAGGCTTCCTTGTAATGGCGTTTACTGGTCAAAGCATCGAATACGTCGCATATCGCTACGATGCGACCAAGGAGAGGGGTTTCTTCTCCTTTAAGATTTTGCGGATAACCCGATCCATCCCACCGTTCCTGATGCGTCAGGGCGATTGTTTCAGCCATGTACATAAGGTTCGAGTCACCACCCGACAAAATTTCTGCGCCGATTTTAACTGATTGATGACCTCGAACCCATTCACATGCGGCATATTCAAATCGAGCAAAACCAGATCAGGACAATAGTCCTTGTAGGTTGTTACCGCCAGGCGAGAGTCGCTGACGCTTTTTATATTTTTGAATCCGCGTCCCTTTAAAACACGTTCCAGAATGGCAATATTTCCTGACTCATCATCAATGATCAGAATTTTCCCATCTGTCACGTCCATTTTATCGTCGTAGGAATACGTGTCCTGAGCCATAATCTCTCTTCGATGAAATCTGGGTCGGTAGATTATATTTACAGCTAGTATCTTTGTTTAGGGTGTAAGCCGTTTGCTAAAATTGTCAATATTTAAAGATAAATTTAGCAAAAAATATATTGATAGGATGAGGGATAGAAGCTTTTATCTAAAGGTATTTCCAGAACTTTAAGCGCTTTAAAATCGATACTAAAGCATTTTTTATTTTCTCCAGTAGGTACTTTTTGTTGTCGAATAATTTATCGTGAGTTTCGAATAATAAGTTTGGGATGTTTAAATTTTCAGGACAGCGAGGAAGGCAGTCTCCGCATTCTGTGCAATGGAAAGAAAAGGTACCCGGAAACCAATGCCCCTGTCCCTCAAGCATGTTGTAGCGGAAGCGTCCGTAATCCATCATGTCATAACCTTCAATAAGGTTCCTGAAGCGGAGGATTTCAGGAATATTTATATTTTCCGGGCAGGGCAGGCACTTATCGCAAAGAGTGCACAGACCGGAGACCTTCTCCAGTTGAATATCCATTGTTTGTTTGATCTCGGAAAACTGCTGATCAGAGTCTTTTTTCATATTCAAAAGGGCCAGGTTCTGGGGGAAGTGATGGGTTTCGTGCATGCCCATGCTCAGTGTAGTGATCTGGGGATGGGACAAGCAAAACTTCCCGTTGAACTGGATAGCGGTATCGGGTTGGCAAAGGCGCTCGACTTTTGCCGGAGGCTTCCATAGCATTCCTCCCTTTTCGTTGGGAGAAATTATGAAAACGCCCATATCCATTTCACCCGCTAGTTGCACGGCTTGAAAATTCCGCTGAAAAAAATAGTAATAATGAAGATTGACGAAACTGAACAGGTCAGTTCGCATAGCATCTAATATGACATCAAGCGGACCATGTGTTGAAAATCCGATATGACGGATCAATCCTTCATCCTTCAGCTTGTGTAATTCTTCCACCGGTCCATTTTTCTGCACAGCAGTTTTTAATAGATCTTGGTTGTTGATGCCGTGCCACCCATAAAAATCGACATAATCAAGGCGGAGCGCATGGAGTTGTTCTTCGACCCGTTTTCGAGTTTCTTCGCCGGTCATGGGGGCTCCCTTGGTCATCATCTTAAACTGGTTTCGCGAAACGCCGAGTTCCTTTAGAGCAAGGCCAAACAGATGCTCGCTTTTCATGTAGCCGTGGGCGGTTTCGATGTGATTGATCCCCAAGTCCAACGCCAGGCGCGTTGTGGAAATACAGTTTTGAATGGATTCTTTGGGCAGATAATTTCGTGGTGGAGTCCACCCGTGTTTGAATCTCATTCCTCCCAGCGTGATGACGGAAATTTGTTCTTCTGTTTTTCCGAATCGCCGGTATTCCATCGAAGGGTTAGATTTCATGGGTATGCTGTGCATAATTATTTCTAGTTAAAGGGAAATGCAACTTCCCCAATATCATAGGAAAAATAGGTAGTGTCGTATATAATAATAAGGTTAAAACGTTAATTTGCCACGGGTTGTACGTCCTCGATTTTTTATTTGTTGCCATATGCCAACCTTTAGATTCCTGCATTGTTCCGATTTGCACATCGACAGTCCGTTTAAAGGATTGTCTTCGGTGCAACCTTCGCTGGCTGAAAGATTTCGTAACTCAACTTACCTCGCTTTTCAAAATATTGTAAAACTTGCTTTGCAGGAAGAGGTCGATGCAGTTTTGATCGCGGGTGACATATATGATGGTTCGGATAAAAGCCTCCAGGCGCAACTGAAGTTTCGGCGCGGATTGCAGGAGCTTTCCGATGCGGGCATCGATACTTTCATTGTGCATGGAAATCATGATCCGCTGGATGGCTGGTCGGCTTCACTGGATTGGCCGGAACGAGTCCATGTGTTTTCCGGAACTCAGGTAGAACGCCAGCCGGTTATAAAAAATGGAATAGTGAAGGCGCATATTCATGGAATAAGTTATCCAACACGAGATGTGAAGGAAAACCTGGCTCTCAAATTTATTCGGGATGACAAGCAGGGTTTTGCCATAGGTCTCCTTCATACCAATGTGGGACATCAGGCCGGGCACGATGATTATGCTCCTTGTTCCATGGACGATTTGGTAGCAGGGAACATGGACTACTGGGCTCTGGGCCATATCCACAGTTTTCAGGTGTTGCGTGAGAGTAGTCCTGCGGTGGTTTATTCTGGAAACACACAGTCACGACACATGAGGGAAACAGGTGAAAAAGGATGTTGCCTGGTCACCCTGCATAAAAACGCATCTCCTGTGATTCAATTTATTCCCACGGATGTAGTCCGTTATGTTCATGATGAAGTGGATCTTTCGGGCAGAATTTCTCTGGAAGAAGTTATACATGCGGTGCGTGCCAAATGTGAGCGTCTTGCAGACCAGATCAAAGAAAGAGATGTTTTTGTGAACTTGTCATTAAATGGAAGAACGCAGGTCCACTCAGAGTTGAAAAGAGGCGATACTCTGGAAAGCCTTCAAGAAGAAATAAGGACATATTTTGAAGGAAGAACCCCCTCGGTCTGGCTGAGTTTAAAACTAGAGACGGACGGACTTTACGATATAGAGTCCCTCAGGCAGGGAAAGGATTTCACAGCCGACCTCATCACTCTTTTTGGAGAAGAGGGCAGGCTGGAAACTCATCCGGATTTGAAAGAGGCCCTCAAGCCCATGTTCGAAACCTGGCAGGGGAAAAAGCATCTGGAGTATTTCTCGGATGCGGAAATGAAGGATATTTTAATTCAAGCAAGATCTCTTTGTTTAGATAAGTTGTTGTCGCGAGATTAATCTTCCAACAATGCTGACGCAATTTTAAAGCATTGGAGAGCAGATGCAGATTAAGGAAATACAAATTGATGGGTTTGGAGTTTTTTCCAATAAGCAGGTGAAGGGGTTGACCTCCGGACTCAACGTTGTCTACGGTCCCAATGAATTCGGGAAAACGACTTTGCTTGAATTCATCCGACGCATGATGTTTGGGTTTCCTCGAAAGAATCCAAAGGTCAATCATTATCAGCCGGTTCAGGGTGGCCGGATGGGTGGTGCTTTGAAATGCGTTCTGGCGTCTGGGCAATTAGTTTCCATTGTCAGGGAAGCAGGGAATAAGGATGGCCCTGTAATTCGCACCGACTCACTTGAAAACCGGGGGCAGTCTTACCTCGATTCTTTTTTAGGGCATGCGTCTAAAGAAATTTTTCAGAATATTTATGCGTTCACTATTGATGAGCTTCAGGACGTACAAAGCTTGCGAGGCGATGAAATTAAAAGCCATATATATGGCGCCGGGATGGGTTTGGGTGAGGTTTCTCTGGGCGATATCGAAAAATGGCTGGATAAAAGTTGTGGCGAGATATTCAAGCCAAGAGGAACAGGTGGCGTGGCGGTAATTCTCAGCGAAATCAACAAAATTGAAAATGGTGTCAGAAAAGCTCAGGCCCATCTTGAAAAATTTGACGAGCTGACTCTGCTGGCATCCCGGTTGGATGATGAAAAGTCAACTTTAAGAAAAACGATTGGTGATTTGGAATTGGCTAAAAAGGTTCTTGAAACCCGGCAGGAGCTTTATCCGATAGTCATTGAAATTTTGAACGCTCAGGAAGAAATCGGCGGGATAGAAGATGTTCCAGGTTTTCCTGAAAATGGGATGCAGAAGTTAACTTCAATCCAATCAGACAAGGAAAATCTGCTTAATCGGATTCAAGAAGAGGAGCGTAGCTATGATGAACTGCAAATCAATTTACGCAATTTGTCGGTAAATAATGAGTTGTTGGGTCACGAAGGGGATATCCTGTTTCTTCAGCAATCGCTTAAAGAGGTTCAGTCTGCCATTGCCGACCAGATGAAGGTTAAGAATGACTGGGAACATATGAGTGACCAGATTCAAATTGAAACTGGAACTGTAGGTCAGGATTGGACTGAAGAAAAAATAATGGATTTTCAACTGACTGAAATGGAAAAAAATGAAATCCATGAATTTTACAATGCATTGTCCGAATTCGGGCAAAATGTATATAGTGCCCAGGATAAGCTGGACTTGCATAGAGAGCAGAAAGAGGCTAACAAGCCAGAGCCGCCAGCCTCAGTGCCGACTTGGATGCGTCAATTACCATACGGGTTGGGCGGGGTTGGCTTGGCGGGAGTGGTGACCGGACTTGTCATGGGCGATGCCATTTTGTTTGGCGTATTTTTTGTTATGACGGTTTTGGGCGCGGTCTTTTATAAAAAAATTACAGTTAAACCCAAGGATGAAGTAGAGCTTGACGATAAATTGGAAATATCGCTTGCGAAACGTTTGGATAAAGCAATCGAGAAAAGAGAAACAACTTTTGAAAGCTGGCGATCATGGCTTAAAGCGAGAGAGCTTGATGAAGGTCTGGCTCCGTTGGTCACTGAGAAAATAGGCGACAGGGTTCGAGAGATAAAAAGTATGATGGCGCAGAGGGATGATTTAAGTGAGCGCCTTGGCGATATGCGAAAGACGATAGAAGGGGTGTCGCAGCTTGTTGAAAAAATCGCGCCTTCATTACAGCATTTTACGATCAATAGTGATGTCCCGACAAATATCCAGGTAATCGGTCGTTATTTTGATGAGGCTCGTCTGGTTCGAGAGAAGAAGGAACTTTTCGAGATTCAGTGCCGGGAGCAGACAGAAAAAATAGATAGATTGAAAAGTAGAGTGAGTGGAACGGATAATGACCTGTCTGAATTTCTTAGGTCGTCCAGCGCTGTGGATGAAAAAGATTTTATTGAGAAACATAATATCCTTGATAGGAAAAAAAACCTGAGCAGGATTGTTGAAGAAAAAAAAGGATACGTTCAGTCACGAGTGGGGCTTGAAAATAGTTATGATGTGTTTGTTGAATCCGTCAAATCGGCCAGTCAGGAAGAAAACCAGCAAAAGCTGGATGATGTGTCTGGCAGGTTAAGCGAGTTGAATGGGGATAAGGATCGACTACTGCAAGCCATAGGAGAAACCCGGACTCGGATTGACCAGTTGTCCAGCGATGACGATTTTTCAAAAAAACAGGTTGAGCTGGAAATGGGTCGGCAGAAGTTAAAAGAGTATGCCAGGGAGTGGGCTATTAATAGAGTTGCCCTTCAAATGTTAAGTCGGGCAAGAAAAAAATATGAAAAAGAACGACAGCCCGCAGTCATAAAAGCGGCAGAAGAAATGTTTACTCAGATTACCCGGAGCAACTACATCAGAATTTTTAAACCCATGGACTCAGACGATATTTTAATTGATGACGGTAGTGAACGGGCAAAAGGATTGCTGGAAATGAGCCGTGGTACAAGGGAGCAACTTTATCTTGCCATGCGCTTTGGATTAATAGAGGAATATGAAACACGTTCTGAGCCGTTGCCCGTGATCATGGATGATGTTTTTGTGAACTTTGATGATGACCGTAACGACCAGATGATAGGTCTGGTGCGGCACTTTGCCAAACCCCGGCAAGTTGTGGTTCTCACCTGCCACAAGCGTATTTTTGAAGCATACTCTGCCAGAGGGGCTAACCCCATAACTGTGGGATGATGGTGTCCTGAATGGAAATTTTCATGAAATATATGCAGGTATTTCTGCTGGCAAGTATTCTGGTTTTTCTTTACCCATACAAATCCCTGGCAAATTCTGAAAATACTTTTAACCAACTGATTCTCGCGAAGAGTTCGTTGGAGTCCAGGTTTGGTGTGCGGTCTGTAGAATGCTTTGCGTTTAAAGAGAACATTGGTTTCACCGAGGACCAAATCCAGCTCGTTGAGAACTGTCTTGCGGGGGTTCGTCTTCTCGCATCGGCGTTAGGTCAGGTGCCCGACCCCCAGATTCATACGGTGGGCATCAGTACACGTTTCCTGAGGACTGGTGGATTCAATACAGTATTAATTCCGTGGAATGCTTCATTACAGGAAACAGTGGCCTTTCTGAAAAATCAGATTTCTAAAGAAGAGCAAGGGCTTTTTCTCGCTAAAATTTCAAAGCTCAAACGTAAAATACATTTAGCATTTAGAATTCCTTCCCTTTACTGTTCCCAACGTATTTCAAATGAGCAGTGCCTGACCGGGTATGAGCGTTTAGCATCAATTAAGAAACTCCCCGCCGCCAAGCCAATCCGATGGAAGGAAGTGATCTTGGATGATAGACGAGGGCTGGGAGATAGTTCGCGCTCACACCGGATCAGCTACAGTGCTTCATCGGAAGAAATGCTTGAAATTCTTCTAATGGACCCGCAAGAGGAATGGTCGCTTCGTAAGAGAATGTACGATGATATTAAGTCAAAGTTTAAGGGGGCGTTTGAGAAGCGACTTCAGATTGCTACGTATTTCTGTTCGACCGAACTAACGGAGAAACATTGTCTGGAGGGGATAACCAGCTTGTCTCAAGCCAGCGAAAAGCAGAGTATGCGCATGAAGGCCTGGGGTGAGGTGGCCATCGATAAGTACAATACATTTATAAAAGACGATTTTGATGTTTCGATTAGGTTTAATTTGCCTTCGGATGAATTGGTGAGTTATTTTGCATCTAAAGAGAATCGGGCAGAAGCAACAAAAAATGCTGTGCTTGTGGAAAAACTTGAGAAGCGTACTTTAAACAACCCGAGCGGGCTCCGGGCGGTTTGCGATCTGGAAGGAATGCGGTCTAAATTGTGCGTGGGAGCTTTTAAAGATTTTATAAGTTTTGTCTCAAGTCATCGAGACTTTCGAGTAAAAGAGCCATGGGAGAGTGTGATGTTTGTAGATGGAACACAGCTTGCCCGGGTAAATTTTGCTCTGAATTCCTCGCCCCGTCATTCTTATATTTACATTGATGCGGCAAGCGGCCCCAAGGAATTTCTAGCTCACCTGATGAGATTTGGGAAATAAAAGTACTTGTGGGCGGGACCTGCAAGTCCTATAACTCAAGTATAAATCGTTGTGAATGTATAAAACATGGTGTTGTCTGCCCTGCGCGAAGGGGTGGTGGGACGGGACGGAATCGAACCGCCGACACGAGGATTTTCAGTCCTCTGCTCTACCGACTGAGCTACCGTCCCATTTTTTTGAAACAAAGTTGGCAGCGAGAGAGGATAATTGCACAATCACCAAACTGTGTCAACGAATATCCCTGAAGTGTGTTGTAGAAATGATAAAATTGCAACAAAACCAACCATTTGATTCATATTCTTTTATAATTTTCCAGACAGTACGAGTCAGGAAGTACTCTATCCTAATAAGGAATGGAATCCGCCCATGCTAGTTCTCACGCGAAAAGTCGGTGAAAGCATCAAGGTTAATGACGATGTGAAAATCACCGCTATAGAAGTAAAAGGTAAGAATATTCGTTTGGGAATAGAGGCTCCTAAAACAACCAAGATTTATCGCGAAGAGGTTTTCCTGAAAATTAAAGAGGAAAACAAGACTGCCGCCTCCACTCCTGCCGGATCTGATCCGGGTAAAATCACCAATTTTGTTAAAGATAATCTGATTTTATTTGTGCCTCAATATAAAATGGTCTTGAGTGACCCCGAGAAAGATTAGTTGAAAATTGAGTCAACTGAATCGGTGGCCATTCGTGTTATCGTCACCATACCCAAAGTACATTCAGAAATGACGGCCAACCTGGTGGCACCGTTGGTGAGTAATCAGAAAAACCGCCTCGCCAGGCAAATTGTCCTGACAAGTGCCTAATACGATACAAGGCACTATCTCATGCCCCAGGACAAAAAAGAAAAAGTCTGAGTACGCCCTCGTTTCTGTAACCTGATAGCACAATTTTCCTTATTAGATTATTAATTTTGCATAGGTTTTTTGAATCGTTCTGTAGATAGGTTGTATCTTACATATCGATAGCATCCTTGTAGTTTTCTCCGCCGCCTATCTGGGAAAATTTTTCAGGTAGACGGTTTTTTTTATGTGTGGATAAGAAAGGTGATTAGGTTATGGCATTTAAAGAAGAACTAGACAGCTTGTTAAAAGATCTAGCCGAAGAATCCGAAAATTTTAAAGCGGCTGAAAACAAGGAGGAAGAGGTTGAAGCGCTAAAAGACATGCTCGATGTGTTCATGCGCGGAACGCAAAGCGTGCGTGAACACATCGACAGATATAACGAGCGTCGTTGGGACAGATGACTTTCTAGGCTCAATTAAAAGGCATTGAAAGTTTTTAGCTTGGGCAAATTGGCAGACTCCCCCAGCTTGGCGGCCGACTCGATATCAATATTGTTTTTTACGATATCCAGTTCTTCCAGACCAGCCAGCGTCTTGGACTGGAGTAAAGCCTCAATCCCCTTGGGGCCAATATTATTATTGAACAGGTCGAGCTTTTTAAGATTGTGCAGGTAGGGCGAGGTTGCAATGGCAATAGCACCTGCATCGCCAATTTTATTGTTGCTCAAATCAAGGAAGGTCAGGAAAGACACATTGGCCGAGTCGGCTAAAAGCACAACCCCCTCATCGCCCAGATTGTTTTTCATGAGGTTCAGTTCCTTCAGGTTATTGAAGTTCGCTCCCCGGGCTAACATTTGCGCTCCTGCAGATGAAATCCCATTGTCCCACAAGGAAAGAAACTCCAAATGCTTGAAGGTGCTTGATTGAGTGAGGATGCGCACACCCTCGTCGCCAAGCTTGTTACTTTTCAAAGCCATGCTAATGATATTTTTGAGTTCAGGTGTTTTGGCCATGATGGCTATTCCTTTAACCCCAATCTGTGAACCGTTGAGGTTGATGCCCTTGCCATCGGGACTGGTTCGCTCCTTGATATGAGCAGGGATGTCTGCCGGTGGCCCTTTGGGTCGCCCGTAGCCGTGATGGTGACCTTTATCCCCACCGTGTTTGCCGCCGCCACTTTTTTGATGTTTGCTCGGGTCATATCCGGAAACAGACTGCGTCAGGAAAACAACCATTACCATTGGGATTGCTATTTGCAAAAAGCGTTTCATTTACCGTTTCTCCTTACTTATGGCTGAAAGACACAGCCTTATGGCTGCATGACACAGCGGAATCCAATATAACTTTGTTGTTGTTTAGGTAAAACTTTTCCACGAATGGCAGTTCGCGCAAGATCCATGTTAGAGTTCCATGATCCGCCACGCACCACTTTCAATGTCTGGCCAAACATTTCATTCGTATGTTTGCTGTTCTGATAAGGCTGGTACCATGCGGATGTCCACTCCCACACATTACCCGCCATATCCATCACACCATACGGACTCTTACCCTTGAGATAATTTCCCGTTGATGAAGTATATCGATATTTGTCCTTCAGCCCAAGCACATTGGCTCGGGTTGGATCGGGTTCATTGCCCCAGGGAAATTTTCGCGAGTCCTCACCTCGTGCGGCTTTTTCCCATTCCGCTTCACTGGGAAGGCGTTTGCCAGCCCACAGGCAGTATTCCAGCGCTTCCTGAAAGTTCACCCCCACCACAGGCTGGTCCGGTTTGTTGAACCTTGGATTGTCCCAGTACTTGGGAGCACTTTTGCTCGTGGCTTGCATATATTCTGTATATTTTGAATTGGTTACTTCCAACCGATCAATATAATAACTGCCGAGATAAATTTCCTGCATAGGCGTTTCATCCTGATACCATTCTCTGGAAGCAGAATGAAATGTGCGCACCACCCATTCAATATCCTCCCCGCTACTTCCCATCATGAAGGGACCTTCAGATATCAGAATCATTCCCGCATCGGGATGAGAGGTCATCGACTTCTTTCCGCTAAAGTCAGGAGCCAGGCCACCCCATACGGAAACCGTCTGCAATAGGATCATAACAAACGCAAGCCAGACGATTCTTTGTTTCGCCCGGACCCGAATACGGCTCAAGAACAAAGCATGCCATCGGTCTAAAAACATGACTGGGCTCCATAGGATGAAACATCAATGTAACAAAAATGAAGCCGAATTTCACGCAACTTTATAGTGATTGAGTGGATGTGGGGTAATGCCAGATTTTATGCTTCACTGGACGGGATGAGGCCAGACTGACGGGCATACTCGAAAATATTTCCTGCACGAATGATTTCTATGACTTCGCCCAGGGAGCTAAGGGAATAGGATTTGCCAGTGGTCTCATTAATTAGGCTTTCTTTTTCCACATCGATGATCAACTTGTCGCCGGTACGGGTTTCTTCGGCCAGTTTGTCGGGTGTTTCAAAAGGGATGAAGAATCCGCCATCCACAGAATTACGATAGAAAATGCGCGCGTAAGATTCGGCGACCACTGCCTGAATGCCAGCAATTTTAAGGCAGGCTGGGGCATGTTCTCGCGAAGAACCGCAACCAAAGTTTTTGCCGCCAACGATAATGGTGAATTCCGACTCAAAACTCCCTTCGTTTATAAAAGCATTATTTCCATCGGGCAGTCCTGCACCATCTGCAGGTACACCGGAGAGGGCGAACTTGCCATAGTTTTTTTTCTCCTCAGGATCACTCAAACTATACACAAGATGCTCAGCAGGAATGATCTGGTCGGTGTCAATGTCACTGCCAAGAACGTAAGCTTTTCCTTCGATGATCTGTTTCATATTTTTTAAGGTGTCGGTAAAAGTAATATTTGGTTTTCGTAGTTGCCCGATTTATCGGGCAACTACACTTTTTATGCAAAGGGCTCTCTCCCGTGCCGGGACGTACCGGCCTCCAGGGGAGAGGGTGGAGCCTATGGCTCAATTCAATATTTCACGTGGGTCGGTGATGTGACCTGTCAACGCAGAAGCCGCCGCTGTGTATGGCGAAGCGAGATAGACTTCGGACTGTTTCGATCCCATCCTGCCGGGAAAGTTGCGGTTGGTGGTCGAGACCACCACTTCTGTCCCATGCGTTCTACCGAAGGTATCTTTGGGTCCACCCAGACATGCGGCGCATGAGGCATCTCCAATTTCACATCCGGCGTCCTTGAAAACTTCCATCAAGGTTTTCCCCTCCAGCGTTTCACGCTCGAGGTCCTTAAGCACCTCAGTTGTTGCCGGAACGATGAAGGTATCCACCGCGACTTTTTTCCCATTAAGAAGTTTTGCCGCCGCAAGAAAATCGGTGTATTTGCCGCCTGTGCATGAGCCGATATAAGAGCGGTTTATTTTTACATCACTGCATTCCTTAACCAATGCCTTGTTGTCAGGCGAATGGGGTTTGGCGACGACCGGTTCCATCGTTGAGGCATCGTAGGTCTTCTTGAAATAATAGTTCGCGTCCGGGTCCGATTTATAAACTGTGTAAGGTTTGTCCGTCCGCTTTTTGACATATTCAAAAGTAACGTCATCCGCTTCGATGATGGCATTTTTCCCTCCGCCTTCGATGGCCATGTTGCAAAGCGTCATGCGCTCTTCCATGGAGAAGTCCATGATCGCTTCGCCAGTCCATTCCATCGTGCGGTAGGTTGCCCCATCGACTCCAATATCGCCGATCACCTGCAGAATAATATCTTTCGCCATGATGTAATCCGGGAACTCACCGGTAAACTCGAACTGCATGCTCTCTGGAACTTTGACCCATAATTTCCCAGTACCGAGGATGAACGCGGCATCCGTGTTGCCGATGCCGGTGGAAAACATACCGAACGCACCAGAGGTGCAGGTATGAGAGTCCGTTCCGAAAAGGACTTCACCCGGACGGTTATGTCCCTCTTGCGCCAAAGCCAGATGGCATACGCCTTTATAGTTCTCCGTTCCCACGTCGTAGTAATAAGGAAGATCCTGCTCGGAAACGAATTCCCGCAGAATATCGATATTGCGATTCGCGTGTTTGTCTTCGGTAAAAATATAATGATCAGGGATGATAACGACTTTCTCCCGGTCGAATACTTTCGCGTTTTTTCCAAACTGTTCTTTGAAGATGCCTATGGTGCCCGGACCGCACACGTCATGGGTCATCAGAACATCGACATCCACCCAGACATTTTCACTCGGTTGAACCTTATCTTTGCCAGCGTGAGCGGCAAGAATTTTTTCAGTAATTGTCATACCCATCGAACGTTCTCCTTACAACATATTCAAGGCCGAAAAGGGCCGAAGTCTTTATATTATGGGGGCCAGCGCCCCAGCAAAATCTGGCGGGAATTCCAACTCGGACTATAGTTTTACCAAGGATAAACCGAAGAGAGGGTAGAATACCATTTAATTTTGCCTCCTGAACAAAAAATTTGTATATTATTGATACTAATAAGAGTAAACCGAAAACCTTCTTGGGATAGTTCCCCGATCCCGCTCAAGCATGCTGAAACTGGCTCTGGAAACATTTAAAAGATTGCGCCACAGCATTCCGGCAAAGCCTCGGCAGGTACAAATCGAAATCACTAAGCGATGCAATATGGATTGCCCGATGTGAAATGGGTAGTCTGATTGATGAAGACCTCGAAGCCATCTGGCAGAATGACAAGTTCAACCACTTCCGCGAGAATTACCGCGATACCTGCGGGTCCTGCGATCTGTGGGTGATTGATTAGGTAGACCGGGTTCCACCCGGGGGGAATATGCAGGAAACGCTTCGGCCTGCAGCCTCACGAGCGGCAGAATAAAAGGCATTTAACCAGCATTTCTTTCCACCCGTAAAAACCGATACATTGACAACCTGTCTGGCTTCGGGTTTGTCTGGTAAGTTGAAACGTTCCGGCATCTCCGGTTTTGACACAGACACGGTCATGTAACGTTATCGGCCCCTATCGTGTTTCACGATGGGACCAGTCCCAGTAAAGAACCTACGATTCTAACAGGGACTAGACCTGCGCCCAGCAGTTGCAACCTGCAGATAATTCATTTATTGTAGGTTACACGTTTTTAGGTGAACTTGAATATCCTGAATTACCATACCCTTATACATTGACCCAGTTCTGATCAGATGAAAGTACCAGAAAATATATCCGATATCATAGTTGACCGGCGTCCCATGCCGATCGTGATTCTCGATCGTCTGCGCCGAGAGATTCTGCTCGTGTTGTTTTTCGCCACGTTTTTCATTCTGGTTTCATCAGAAGGCCCTGTCGACTTATCACCCGAAGGTTACAAAGTTTTATGCGTGTTTTTTCTTTGTGTCAGCCTGTGGGCGACTAACCTGATTCCACTCTCGATCACCAGCTTGCTTGCGATTGCCGCGATTCCGATCATGGGAATCATGGGCGCTTCCGAGGTGTATGCCTTTTTCGGCAACAAAGCGGTATTTTTTATTCTGGGTGTGTTTATTATTTCTGCGGCGATGATCGCGTGCGGACTCAGCGCGCGTCTTTCAATGTGGGTGATCGACAACTGGGGTGATACTCCGTCGCGCCTGCTGATGGCGATTTACTGTTTTGCCGCGATCAGTTCCTGTTTCATGTCCGAGCATGCTGTGGCCGCTATGATGTTTCCCATCGTTATGGAAATAGTTGGCGCTCTAAACTTGAAAAATGAAAATTCGGTTTTCGGGAAGGGAATGTTCTTCGCGCTGGCCTGGGGGTGCATCATAGGCGGCACCGCAACCGTGTTTGGTGGTGGACGTGTCTTGCTCGGTGTAGAGATTCTCGAAAAAACGACCCACGGCACAAGCATCGGAATTCTGGAATACACTCATTTGAGTTTTCCGATGGTAATCATCCTTTTTGTTTGTGGATGGGTTGTGCTCAAACTCATGCTCCCGCCGGACATCGAAGATATCGGACCCGCCCATCAAGTGCTCAGGAAAAAACTGGACGCGATGGGAGACGTCAGCATAAAAGAAAAAGGGATCGCCAGTGTGATGATCCTGACGCTCATTGCCTGGTTGTGGCTGGGCGATAAATTTGGCATCGCCAATATCGCGTTGATCTCAATTGTTATGTTGTTTGTGCTCAACCTGATCAATTGGAAAATGGTTGAAGAGCATGTGAACTGGGGCATCATCCTTATGTATGGAGGCGCCATCTGCCTTGGCGAAGTCATGTCCCAGTCGGGTGCCGCGCTTTGGCTGGCCACACGCACCTTTGAAGGCACCGCTCACAGTGCCCCGGTATTTTTGCTGATCGTTGCGGTCTTTGCGACAGTGCTCACCACCTTCATGAGTAATTCCGCGGCGATCGCAGTCCTGCTTCCACCCGCGCTCAGCATGTGCGACACCTACGGGATAAGTTCGTCCATGGCGGCAATGGCAGTCATACTGCCAAGTAACTTTGCATTTATGTTGCCCGTAGGTACACCCGCGTCGGCGATAGCCTATTCATCGCGTTTCATCAGTGTCGGAGAAATGATACGGACCGGCTCCATCCTCAGTCTGCTTGGTATGGTAGCGTTTGCAGCCCTGCTGTACCTCTACTGGCCAATGATCGGGTACCACTAGGCAATAATCGTCCCGATGACTAAGATGTAGTATGTGAGGCATTCTTTCCGTTCTATCTATAATTTTCCTTCGCTGAATTCATAAATTGCGGAACGGCCATGTCCACCATAGGCTTTGATCGGTTTTCTCATTTTTTGTTTCCTCGTTTTAATCGTTTAAAAAAAATTTGCAGAGTCGGGAACCTTTTCCAGACTCCAAAAAAAATTGAGAACGACGGATTGCTCCGCGTTCTCATGTAATAAATTTAGAGAGATATTCTAGTGGGCGACCAAGTCGCCAATAATTTTATACCCCTCTATTAATAGTGGAAAAGGGAAGTGGTTTTTTGATTAAGTAACTAATTCAAAAGAAGAAAGCAGGTGGGAAAGGGGGAAGCTCTTTTCCCATCTCTGTTAAGCCTTTGCACTGGTNTCCTGGCATTTCATACTGTTGACAGAGCACTTCACGACCCAGAACACTGGATTGCTTCGCATTGCTCGCAACGACAGGCAAACTACAAAANCTTTCAACTTACACAAAGGNCTATCTCCTATTTTTATAGCGTCAACCAATTGACATCCNTGCTATTAGTGATGTAAAATCAGCNGCTTATGAGCACCATAAAACAGGCAGACAAATACGGCATCATCGGCGAGAGTCAGGGTATNCAGGGCGTATTCGACATTGTCGGCAAGGCGGCTGGGTCTGACAGTACGGTGATGGTTTTTGGTGAGAGTGGGACGGGTAAAGAGCTCATTGCCCGCGCACTGCACCAGAATAGCCCACGCAAAGATAAACCCTTCATCGCTGTCAACTGCGGAGCGATTCCCCATGAATTGCTGGAAAGCGAGTTGTTCGGCTACGAAAAAGGTGCCTTTACGGGAGCGGCGAACACGCGCATTGGTCGCGTAGAGTTAGCGAATGAAGGAACGATTTTCCTCGATGAAATAGGCGACATGCCCACCGCGCTTCAGGTGAAGCTTCTGCGCGTGTTGGCCGAGCGCGAGATCGACCGTCTGGGCGGAACCAAACCGGTCAAGATTGATGTAAGGTTTATCACCGCCACCCACCGCAATCTGGAAGAAGCTATCAAGGAAGGAAAATTTCGCGAAGACCTTTATTACCGACTCAATATCATTCCACTTGTCATTCCTCCGTTGCGTGACCGAAAGAATGACATCCCCCTGCTGGCCCAGCATTTTTTGAACAAGTGCAGTGAGAATCAGGGGAAAGAGCCCAAGACCATCAGCTCCGAGGCCATGCAGATCCTTGTAAACTATTCCTGGCCGGGAAACATACGTGAGTTGGGAAATTTTGTTGAGCGCATGGTTGTATTGAGCGTGGGAAATACCATTACTCCGAGAGACCTGCCGGAAAAAGTTCTTGGCGAAGTACCCCGCGAGAACCTGCCTCCGATTACAGAGCCTGAATACGAACAAAGTCCACCCCAAATGTTGCAGAACGGATTACAGCAATCCTTTTTTATGGGATTGCCCGAGGATGGAATCAACCTGAAAAGTGTGGTGGAAGATTTCGAACGCGGCCTCATCCTCGAAGCCCTCGAGAAAACCAACTGGGTGAAGAATAAAGCCGCAGGCCTGCTGCAACTCAACCGAACCACATTGGTTGAGAAAATAAAGAAGATGAAAATCCAACGTTAACTGCTCGGCGCAGTGCCAATGAGAAGCAAGTCCCCCCCCCTCACAAAACATTCCAACTGTCACATCGCTTTTTAAATATTTCAGTTGCCTTATTCCGTAGGAAAGAGAAGTGATGGTTTTGCCCGTCTTTGCGAGCAAAGCGAAGCAATCCAGGACCCTGGATCACCACGCCGCCTACGGCGACTCGCGAAGACGGGGTGAGGAGCTAAGAATCTCAACTTATGCCCCTTGCTGGGCACCAGTGCAAAGCTCTCTTTTCGTGGCAGGGAACTTGGGCGCGGAGTTTAAATTACGTTATAATAACTGTAACAGGCGTGCGCTTTAAGTTTGGATTGCGTATAGGATTTAAGTAAACAGGAGTTTTTATAGATGAATTTTTCTTCAAATGATTTAATTTTGGTTGTGATAGCGTTGGTCGTTATTGTGTTGGTCCGTACCTTATTCAAGGCGAGTAAAGAAATAAATGCATCTGATAAGTTTCCTACCTCAGGCAGTTCTCAGGAGGATAAAAAGGATGATGAGAGTTCCTTATGAGATCAGAGGCGGTTTAACACGTTTAGCAATTTTAGTTTCGGCTTGTTTGTTGATTGCCTTCCTGATACCTCCCCTGAAAGTCTACCATTTCACTCCGTTTAACTCGGGAATTGCCATTGTCATTGCTGTTCTTGCCTTGATATGGATTGTTTATTCAGTTTTGATTTGGGTTGCTGAGGGATTCAAGAAATAATTAATGAACGATCCCGCCACAGGCGTCTGAGTAGTTCATTGAATTTGAGGCAGGGGGGAGAATCCTATGGATTGGCTTTTTAAAGCGATTGCCTCTTTTAAACCTATCTGGCTCCCCCAGGTAGGTTTTTTTGCAAAGCGTTATGTCTTCGTTTAGAAATGGTAGGAGAGTCCAAAAACGAAGGATGTTTCTGAAGCGTCAAACTCATATTCATTGGCACCATCCAACTTATCAAATTCAAAACTGGTGTCCTTGTATTTAAATTCACCATACACCTTGGTATGTTTCGTCAGCGTGTAGTTTAATCCGGCGGATATGAGCAGTCCGACCGAAGAATTAATTTCCCCTGAGGTTTCTCCGGCAGAAGACTCGTCTGTATTCAGAACAGAAAATTTCTCTACATCCAGAATACTCAATCCCAGTCCTACCCCCAGGTAAGGTTGAATGCCATCGAGATTCATTAAGAACTGTTTGTCGGTCACTCTCCATACCACGAGAACACCAAAAGTGGAAAGATGGTTAATGTCAGCTGATACCAGTAAATCTCCCGCAGTCTGCCCTGCAAAGAGACCCGTTGGCGTTCCCGTAATCATTGCGTCGACTTTTTCCTTGACCATATCTGGATCACTGAATGAATAATTGAATTCCAGTCCGAAGCCGGGAATGGCCTTAAAAAAATGCCCAAGCTTCAACCCATAGGCAATGGAGCTTTTCGATGCAAGGTCTGGAAGGGTAACTTTAAAAGCATCACCGACTTTGAAACCAGAGATGGTCTGCCGCAAAGATTTCCCCACTCCAAGGCCCATATAAGTTTCGGCTGAAGCATGATGAGTCGCGGCAGAAACCATGATGAAAACTGCCGCCATGATGAGTATTGCTGATATACGAGGTTTTATTCTTTCGCTAACAATTGCCACGGGATTGTTCGTTTGATTGACAGGCCTGCATACCTTTAGCTTATCGGCGGTTACGGCAAATAACTGTATCATAATCAGCATGAATAATTTACTTTAGCAGATATTCTTTCTTGTATAGGTATGTTCCTGGTGATTTTTCAATGTCGATAATTGCAGGTTTACGAGAGGGCTTTCTATAGAGAGACCTTTGTGCCGGAGGAACCAGCGCAAAGGTCCCTTTTCTGAAGGAGTGGATTATTCTGTAAGGACAGAATCGAAAAGGATATTTTTTCTACTCAATGGGTGCTGTCGATAAAGTTTTGCCCAGGGCAATCGCGTCTTTCACGAATTGCTGAAACGCACGATCGGTATCTTTATGCTGGGTATGTACTTTGATTTTTTCGCCATCGGCATCTATCACTAAATCCAACACTTGTATGCCGGGCGTCACGTGATGTTTTCTTATCTCTATCTTGATCTCATTAACTTCCATTAATTCTTCTCCAGATCACTTGGGTATTATTCAGGGATTTAATACCCCATTTTTTATCATTTCAAGAGGGAGGGGTCAAGTTTGATTTCCCAATGCCGGGACGGTCAGCTCAGGGTATCCAGTAAGCGGCCTTGGGCCCGATTCTCAAACTGGAGTTGATTCGCGAGGGATTGGATGGAAGTCTGGAAACCGAGCAGGCCCTGTTGAAGCGTTGTGATTTCTGCGGCGAGGTCGGTATCGACCTATGTTGACTCAGAGGCTATCAGACTTTCTATTTCTACTCCCAGGTTGTTGGAGGCTGTGAAGAGCCTGTTTCCCACCGCTCCCACTTCTCCGTCGGAATCCGATTTTGAGCCCATGTCTTTGTAAGAAGCCGATGGAAAAACCTCGCAAACTTAATTAAGGGTTTTTCCGCTCTGGCAGGATATTTCTTGAGGTTTGCGCCTCAAGACTTGCGTGAGCTAAAAATTTCGTATACAACATTTCTATGATTTGCATTCCCATTGTTGGACCCACCCAGAACAAATCGCTGGAAGATATAGCCATGGCAGAACCGTTGGCAGATTTTCTGGAACTGCGCCTTGATCTTATGAAGGATTACGATCTGGGCGCTCTCCTCCAAGCCGCGACGAAGCCCTGTATAGTCACCAACCGCACTAAACGCGAAGGCGGACAGTTTGCGGGAACGGAAGAAGAGAGGGTGAATATCCTGAAGAAGGCTATGGATGCAGGAGCGGAATATGTCGATATAGAAACTTCCACACCCAAGGAATTGTTGAAGCCGTTTCTGGAGTCCGACCACAAATCAAAGATCATACTTTCTTATCACAACTTTACCGACACTCCAGAAGAGTTGGAACATCTGTACAAAATAATGTGCGAAATGCCTGCCGATGTTATTAAGATTGTCACTTATGCGCGTGATATCACTAACAATCTGGCTGTATTCAAACTTATTTATCGTGCGAAAAAAGATGATAAAAAAATCATCGCTCTGTGCATGGGCGAGCGGGGGGAAATAAGCCGGATTCTCTCGCCGCTATTGGGTGGGTTCCTCACCTTTGGGTCACTGGAAACAGGAAAAGAAAGCGCCCCGGGGCAGATAACGGCCGTAAAGTTGAGAGATATTTATCGCGTAGGAGATAAGCGCGACTTGTTTAAAATTTATGGCGTCATAGGAAATCCAATTTCAAAAAGTATGGGCTACCTGATTCACAACCGGGCTTTTAAAGAGACCGGATCGTCCGATATCTACGTTCCCTTTCTCGTCGATAATGTAGAAAAGTTCTTTAAAGGTTTCAGTCCTTATTTTGAGGGGCTGAGCGTAACCATGCCGTTCAAGGAAGATATTATGGCGGTGATAGATGAGGTTGACGAAACCGCCCGCAAGATTGGAGCTGTCAATACCGTGGTGCGCGATGGGGAAGGATGGAAGGGTTACAATACGGATTGCACGGGCGCGGTAAAGGCTCTGGAGGAGCACATTGATCTTAATGGAAAAAAAGTACTCATCATAGGAGCGGGGGGTACCGCCAAGGCGATTGGTCATGGAGTGCGTGAGAAAGGCGCGAAAATCACCGTTACCTATAACAAAAATAAAGAGCGTGGAACCCAATTGGCAAAGGAACTGGGAGCAGAGGTTGTGAATGTTCAGGATGCGGGTGAAGAAGAGGTAGACGTTCTCATCAACTGTTCGCCGGTTGGGATGAACCCTGATGTGGAAGCAACGCCAATTTCTTCACGCCACTTGCGAAAGGGAATGATCGTTTTCGATTCCGTATACAATCCGCCGGAAACCCGATTGATCCGTGATGCTAAAGCAGCCGGATGCATCGCCATCTCAGGAATTGAGTTGTTCATCAATCAAGCCGTCGGACAATTCGAGCTATGGACTGGACAAAAAGCCCCCGCCAACCCCATGCGTGATGTCGTTGTGAAAACGATTGAAGGACAATAAACCCTCTTAGCCACGGATGAACACATTTAGAAAGAATATCTTTTAAATTGGTCGATGATTTTTCTCGTTCCCATGCTCAAGCGTGGGAACGAAGAGGAAAGGTAACGATTACTTCTGATGCATACTGCATGCAGGAAAAAGATCCAGTTATTACCCGTGGACGTAGTCCACTACTTGCCGATGCAGAAGGAGTTGAATATCTGGTCGAGCAGGTCATCTTCTACGAATTTTCCCAGTATAGCGGCAAGGTGGTTCATGGCGATATCAAGATCAGTGGCGACAAATTCTTCTGACAGTTTTTGTTCGAGTGATTCAAGAGTTGCACCCAACGCTGTAGACGCGTCAACCAGATGGGCACGGTGCCGTTCACGTGTTATAAAAATAGTTTCACAGGACTTTTCTTCGCCGACAATATGATTATGAATTGCGTCTATAAGCGTGTTGAGTCCGTTTTGTTCTTTCACCGAGATGAAGATGGGATTATCCATGTTCATTTTTAATTTCAAGTCATCGATAGACCATATTTCAGGAAGGTCGCATTTGTTGATGATAACCAGTCTGGGTCTGTCACTCACTTCTTTGCACATGAGATCATCATTTTCATCAAGAGACTGTGATCTGTCAAAGATGACAAGGACAAGGTCGGCGCGTTCAATAGCGGAACGGGTTCTTCGTATGCCTTCCTCCTCGATGATTTCAGGATGCTTGCGGAGTCCGGCAGAGTCAATGATATTGATGTGGGTGTCCCGGATGCGAACTCGTTCCTCAAGGGTATCGCGAGTGGTGCCCGGATGCGGGGTGACGATTGCACGGTCTTCTTGAAGCAGGGCATTGAGCAAGCTCGACTTTCCAACGTTGGGTTTGCCCACAAGAGCGACGGACGCACCTTCGCGAAATATTTTTCCCTGCCGGTAGGTGTTGGATAAAACATCTATCTCATCACGTACTTGTTGTACTTCGTTAATTGATGTTTCCCGTTTTTGGAGATCCAAACCCTCCTCGGGGAAGTCGATTGCGGCTTCTATCTGGCTGAGTACAGACAGCAGGCGGTCGTAGAGTGCATTCACTTTTTTAGAGAGATGTCCCTTGAGTTGCGTCAACGCTGACTGAAGAGCTTTATCCGATGCGGCGGCAATAAGGTCGGCCACTGCTTCAGCCTGAGACAGATCAATGCGACCATTCATAAAAGCGCGACGTGTGAATTCCCCCGGTTCAGCGGGGCGCGCACCGTGATCGAGAGCAAGACCCAGTATCCGTGATGAAACAAACATTCCGCCATGAGCGCAGATCTCTATGACGTCTTCGCCTGTGTAGCTTTTGGGCACTTGAAACCATGTGAGAACAACTTCGTCAATGCATTCGCCAGTTGCCGGATCATGGATGGAGCCGTAATAAATTTTGTGGGACGTGAATTCATTTGCCGGTTTCCCGGCGGGTGTGCGAAACAGTTTTCGGGCAATCGTTGGCGCATCAGTTCCGCTGATGCGGATTATACTCACGCCGCCTTCTCCTGTCGGTGTGGCTATGGCTGTAATGGTGTCATTCACAGTTCCGCTCATAGGTATTCAATAAACAGGTCACTTCAGGTTGGAACAGAATAGCAGGAAAACCCAGTGGATACACCACCTAGAGGCGGATGCTAATCTTTGGCGAATTTATAGATGTAAGCTTGTTGAGAAATGGTCAGTATATTATTGACCGTCCAATAGAGAACCAGCCCCGCGGGAAAAGACATGAAAAGAAATGTGAAGACGATAGGCAACATCATCATGATCTTTTGTTGGGTTGGGTCGCCGATTGATGGATTGAGCTTTTGCTGGAGAAACATAGTCGCGCCCATCATAACAGGCCAAACATAATAAGGGTCTTGCACTGAAAGATCATGGATCCAACCTATAAACGGCGCTCCGCGCAGCTCTATGGAAAAGAACAGGGCGTGGTAGAGCGCGATGAATACAGGAATCTGCAGGAGCATGGGGAGACAACCGCCGAGGGGGTTCACCTTATGCTTTTTGTAAAGCTCCAGCATTTCCTCGTTCATTTTCTGGCGGTCATCCTTATTCCGTTCCTGGATGACTTTGACGTAGGGCTGAACTTTCTGCATCCCTTTCATCGACTTGAAACTTTTGTGCGTGAGTGGTGCGAAAATGATTTTAATGACGAGGGTCACAAAGATGATTGCCCAGCCATAGTTGTTAAATATTTCATGAAAATATTGGAGACATTTGAGCATGGGTTTTACCAGCCACGCGAATTTGTTTCCGAACCACCCGTAGTCCATGAGCCTGAACAATTTGTGTCCCGATTTTTCCAGAATCTGCAACTCTTTGGTTCCAGCGTACAACCTGTGGGAAGCCGAGGCGGAGGACTGGACGCTCTCCATTTTTAACCCGACGTAAACATTTTCTCCAGATTTTTTAACAACAGCCGCTTTGATTCCCTCTTGGGGAATGAGTGCCGCCGCAAAATATTTATTCTGGAAAGAAGTCCATGCGAGGTCGCCTGAGTAAGTCACTTCATTGACAATATCTTCAGGCGGTGTTTCTGCTCTTTCATTATTTACAAAAGTTGTTGGGCCAACGAAAACGATATAATTTGTTTGTGATTCTGTTTTCCCGCCCATGCCGGGTCCGAACAGTACGTTGTAGCTCAGGTTTTGTGATGCATAGTTTGGCGCGTTGATTCGAGTTTGCACATCAATCATAAAGTCATTGTGACGGAAGGTGAATTCGCGTACTACATTCACGCCGGAAGAATGTTCCAGCGTCATTTTCAGGGTTCCGGTGGGTTGCGACTCGGAAAGCTCAAGGGAAGTGGTCGAAGGATTATAGTATGCGTTTTGCAGAATATTCGTAACTTGGTCGTTGCTGGACTCTAGTGCCAGCGGAAGGGTCCCGCCATTTTCATGTTCAACCAGGTCGATAGGTTCGCCTTGAGCTGTTTTATGTTGCGAGAGCAATATATTTTTAACCATCGCCCCTTTATTAGTGATGATATAGCTAACGTTTCCGGCGGAAACTTTTATAGTTGCCTCTGTCCCAGGGAATTCTGCCTGGCTGATAGCGGGTGCTGGAATGTTTGGCGCTGTTTGTTCAGAGGGAGTTCCCGGCGCGACGCTTGATGGTGCTTGTTGTGCCATGCCAGGGGTGGATGGAGGTACCTCCGCGAGATCCTTTTCAGACTGAATTTGAGCAGGAGGCGGTCCTTCGATCACGGACATGACATATCCCCAACCGATGAAAACACCAATAGACAAAACAAAGGCAAGCAGTAACCTGTTTTCCAATCGAAAACCTCCGCGTTATTTTACAGGATCAGAGCCGCCGCCATGATAGGGGTGGCATTTAAGTAATCGAACCAGGGACAGCCCCAGAGCTTTAAATACGTTATACCGTTCAAGTGCTTGCGCCGAATACTCAGAACAGGATGGGTAAAATCTGCAACCTGCAGGTAGAAAGGGAGACAGCAATCTCTGGTAGAGCCGGATAAATTTGATAAGGGACCCGTTAATCATAGTTCGAAGCAACATAATATTCTGGGAGTAGCCAAGTCGGTTAAAAGGAAAAGTTTTATTGTGATGGATTACCTTTTAACTGGAAGGGATTGAAAAATCTTTTTCTCTAGAACAGAACCGGGCAGGGAAACCAAATCCCTTCCGGATATGATAACGATATCCATAGCCGGTTCGATGTGTTTTTTGATGTGGCGAAAAACTTCCCGGATTTTTCTTTTAGCCTGGTTGCGGACCACGGCATTTCCAATTTTTTTTGATGCGATGATTCCCAGTCGTTTCCTGTCGAGGCCGTTCGGTAGAAAAAAAACAGTGCAATAAGTTTCTATTCTCCGCTTACGACCCCGGTTCATCACATGCTCAAATTGAGGTCGCTTGGCAAGGCGTTCCCTTTTTCCAAACGAGAATTCACTCATAAAGTTAAACGGTCAAGCGTTTGCGTCCTTTACGCCTGCGGTTGGCCAGAATTCTGCGACCTCCTACCGTGGAACTTCGTTTACGGAATCCGTGGGTTCGCTTTCTTTTGGTGTTTTTTGGTTGAAACGTCATTTTCATGGCTATACCTGACCTTTACAAATTGATAATTATTTTATAACTTATTGATAAGCAGAAGGTTGTTGCCTTTTGCAGATCTTCACATTTGAGGATATCCAAGGATTATTTCACCGGTGCAGCTCCTTTGTCAAGGGAGAAATCCCAGTCTTTTAAAGAGTTTTCCATTTTGCCTCAAAATAAGGAGAAAGGCGGGTAGAGCCGGTTTTTTGTTGAGCATTGGGGCAGTTTTGTTGTAACATATTTAAATTCAATAAGTAATAATTTTTTAGGGGGCGTTATGGGTGCTTCAAGGCAGAGTAGCCCATCGTGCGGGTATTGTTTTGCTCATTTCGGTTGGAGCGGAGAAATCAGGACTAGTTCTTTGGATCCATTTGGTTTTATTGACTTTCAGCGGTCTGTTGGCAGGCGGTCCTGCATTGGGTACGGCATTGGCGAGGGATTTGAATGTTGTGTTTGAAAAAGGATGTTGCCGCTGTGACACCGGATATGGAAGTTCTCCCTTCTGGTCAAGGGAGCATCTCCACAAATGGTGGACATAATCTGGAATACCATTCCGGGGGGTTGGCAAAGTTGAAAAGCAAGGGAGTAGATATTTGGGCCGAAGGTGCGTCAGATATAGGAGACGTCCCCAGCATTTCCGAAAATCAGGTACTCAGTGCCGGGTTCATTCTTTTCAAGACTTTAAAAAGCCCGGCCAGTTTGTGAGATACAAACCCTGAGGAAGGTTGGCAGGGTGGTTTTGGCTACTTATATTAAAAAACTTTAAACGTAAAATTTCCTTCCTCTATATGGCTGAAGATTTTTCCGGAGAAATAGAACCGGTCAGGCCGGATTTAAAAAAATACCGGTTGGCCGGATATGGTTTTCTGGCTCTGAATGTTTTGTACATCCTGATTGCTTTGTGGAAGTTGCCCCCTGTAGACCCGGCGATGAAAAAAACGGTCTATACCGGCCTGCTGGCCTTTGTTGCCTTTGCCTTGATTCTTACCCCCTTCATCCTTCGCGGAAAAAAATTGCTTGTTCAAGTGTTAGCCGTTATCTATGGCATGCGATCGGTCTTGTCAATATATTCATTGATAGGAGGAGAAGCATTTCCGGCGGTTCCTTTTTTATTGCCGTGTGTGGTTGTCACTTGTTACCTGTTGGGTAGGGCGGCTTGGGATTGGCCTTAACTACTATTTCCTTTAGGCTGGAATGAAAAAAATCATTGTTGATGGAGAAAGTCTGACTCTGGATCAAATCGCCCAAGTGGCGGTCGGGAGGGTGAAGATAGGTGTGTCCTCTGCCGTGAAGAAAAAGGTTCAACAGTCCCGGGTTGTTATTGAGGACGCTGTGCGGGACAAGAAAATTGTCTATGGTGTGACAACTGGATTCGGAGCTTTGAGCAATGTAGTTATTTCTCGGGCCAAGTGCAGGCAGTTACAGCAAAGTATTTTGATGAGTCACGCCGCTGGTGTTGGGGAGCCGTTGTCGGATGAACTGGTGCGGATCATTTTGCTGTTAATGATCAACAGTAAAGCCAAAGGATATTCAGGAATCCGCTGGACGACTCTTCAAGCGTTGTGCGACTTATTTAATGCCGGAGTGATCCCTTATGTTCCTGCCAAGGGTTCGGTCGGGGCAAGCGGCGACCTTGCGCCGCTGTCACATTTGGCGCTGGTTCTTACGGGTCAGGGGAAGGCGCGGATAAAGGGCGGTTGGGTCACAGGAAAACAGGTTCTTAAAAAAGCAAAACTCAAGCCGGTCACTCTTGCTGAAGGGGAGGGGCTGGGCTTAGTCAACGGGACTCAGGTAATGACAGCGATAGGGGCTTGGGTCGCGCATAAAGCAAAGCGTTTGTCCAAGCTGGCAGATATCGCGGGTGCGATGAGTCTTGAAGTGTTACTAGGTACAAATACGCAGTTTCATAAACGGATTCACCGTATTCGTCCGCACAAAGGACAGGTGGATTCAGCCGCTAATATGAGGCGCCTGACAGAGGGCAGTGAGATTATTTCATCGCACAAGGATTGCGATCATGTTCAGGATGCCTATTCCCTGCGTTGCTCACCACAAGTTCATGGAGCGAGTCGTGATACACTTTGCTTTGCATGGCAAACTATTGAGACGGAAATAAATTCAGCGACAGAAAATCCGTTGGTGTTTCCTGATGGACAGATTTTGTCTGGCGGAAATTTCCACGGTCAACCGGTAGCGTTGGCGATGGATCATTTAGCTATCGCGCTTGCTGAGTGGGCGAATATTTCAGAACGCCGCATTGAAAGAATGATCAATCCGACTTTAAGCGGGCTACCTTCTTTTTTAATTCAGGAAGGGGGCCTGAACTCCGGGTTCATGATCGCCCAGTACACAGCCGCCGCATTGGTGTCTGAGAATAAAGCTCTTTCGCATCCTGCTTCGGTTGATTCAATCCCGACCTCGGCGAACAAGGAAGATCATGTCAGTATGGGAACTATCGCCGCACGCAAAACGGATATGATTCTTGAAAATCTTCAATACGTAATTGCGATAGAGTTGTTGTGCGGAGCACAGGCGATGGATTTGTTCACCAATCTGAAGCCGGGAAAAGGAACTCTTGCCGCTTATAAAATATTGCGCAAGAATGTGACCCACATGGAACAGGACAGGGAGCTTGCTCCTGATATAGAAGCTGTCGCAAAACTCATTGATGGTGATGATATTTTAAATTCTGTCGAACGTGCCTGTGGCGAATTATTATGACTTGTTGATACTTCTCTCCTATGAACGAAAGTATAACTCCAGTTTTTGTTGACGGGCCCGCCCGCCTTCCATTACTAACTGACCATGGACGCGCTTTCAACGGACTCAAAAACTCCAGTTCTTCGGAATTGGTGGAGCGCGTAAAATCCTTGTTTGAATATTTGAGTGGGCGATTGGGGTTTCCTGATTCTACTGAGGGTAAGGAAAGTCAGGAATGCTTTAACACACTGCTCAGGTCGGTGTATCCAGAAGTGATGATTGATCTGGCTGATCTGGTATACGCCCAACATGAGCGCCTTGCCGTGTTTTTAAGTTTTGACCATATCAACATTAATTTAAAAAAGGACTTGGATGAGAATTGCGGGTCTCTCGAAGCAATCAACAAAAAAATGGGTCACTTGTTTTACCAACTGGCGAGAACAATTATTGCAGATCCTACACTGAGACAAGATTCACAGATTATTCGTTTGCTCAGTGAGAGCTATAGTTATTACCTGCATCAGACGGAAAACTTTCCATGGGAAGATCTTGTCCAGCCCAGGCCTTTAAATTTGCACCAACCCGTGTTGGACGCCGCGACAGGGCTGGCGGGCTTCAGCATGATTCACAATTGGCCTGAAAATTTTCCCAAATTGGTTTTGTCTGATAATGAACCCTTCATCGTGTGTTGTTTGTCTCATTATCTGAAACTGACTGGTAAAAAAAATGTGATTCTTGTGGAGGCGGAGTTTCCGGCAAATCCTCCGACTGGAATGAAGTTTGGACTCATCATGGCTACCAAGTTTTTGCATCATTTAAAAAGGCCAGACAGGATACAGTTTTTAAAATGGACTTTATCTGCTTTGGAGCCAGAGGGAATGCTGGCGATTATGGATACGGATCTGGAGCATGAAATTCTGGAGCAGTCCAAGCGGCCTGAGTTTGGGGGGAGGTTGACTGCGGGTTACCTAGAAACATTGGTCGAGATAGAAGGGGATTTTGCGGATAACTTGAAAAGTGATGTCGCGTCGACTGGGTTTCGTATCACCCATTTTGAATGCAGGGAGTACCACGATGAGACAGACGCGTTCAGTCAAAATCCGGGCGATAATCTGTCACTCAAATTCGTGGGATTGGAAATTGCGGCGGAAAAACCGGAGCCCTGACTGATCTACTCAGATGGCTTGAGAGAGCGTTGAATTGTTTTCCAGTCGGGCTTCATGGCTGTTTCTGCTTTGGATTCCATTGCGCGATATGTTGCCGCCAGTTTTTCCCCCAGCGGTGTCAGGTGTGCGCCACCTCCTTTTTTCCCTCCCGCAGAACTTTCTACCAAGGCAGATTTAAAACTTTTGTTCATGGTGTCAACAAGTGTCCATGCTCGACGATAACTTAAGCCTGACTCCCGAGCGGCTTTGGAAATAGAACCCCAACGGTCAATCGCTTCCAGCAGGTCAACTTTTCCTGGCCCCAAGGCAATTTGATCTCCCGCAACCACCCGTATGCGTGGCCTACAGGTCAGCTTGTTTTTTTCTCTGGTTGCCAATGGGAACCTCGAAAGGGAAAGAATCTATTTTTCACTGTTAACAATGGTTCGTTGAATTCCCAGCACATTTGGCAGGGGCCAGGCCACGTCGTTTTCGTCATGTTCGAAAGACCCCGTTGAATAACTTCCCAGAAATTCAAATTCCTGTTGGCCCGTATTGATATAGAGTTGCGCTTTGGGGCCGCCTTCTACATACATCGCCTGCTTGAGTTCGATGGGAAGTTTTAGCAGGGTACTGATTAGATCATGAGTTGTGTATGGTGATCTGGCATGTATGAATAATACGCGTCCCTGACTGTCAATACCAATCGCGGCGGTACTCCATTTTTTCGATTGCTGTTTCCAAACATTTTCGCCATGACAGGATACCATGCGAATGCTTTGGACTAGAGTTTCATAAAGCTTGCGTATTTTTTTAAAGTCCTGGCATTCCCGGTCAATGATCTGGATGGCAGGCACTGATGGAGTAGTCGGGTCAAAAGCTAGAAGTGTTTGGTCTTTTGAAACCCATGTATTATTCACCTGACCTTTAGTGCGCATGTAAGAAACGCTGGTCATCTTGTCGGCCTGGTACATGCTCGCGTTGATAGTGGCGACCATATTTTCTGTTTCAGCCCATTTTTTAGCCGACAAGCGTTTTCCCTGTTTCTTGGAGCGTGCTGTAAGAAGACGAAACTTAAAGTTCTCGGGATTAATTCGCAAGATATGTATGGTGGAGTCACCGATAATAGATTTTTGAGGTGACTCAAAGGTGCCGATGTCCAGCCCCGCTTCCAGGGACAACCACCCTTTTGGAGGGTCGCTTTCGGCATTTATGGAGGAGAGGGCTGAGTGAATAAAAACTCCCGCTAAAAGAAATATAAATGCTAACCGTAGCATTGAAAAGTCTCCGGTTTATCTATCGGTCTCAAAAACCGTATTTTGGGTGAAGTGTTTCATATTGGCAAATATAAATTCTTTTTTGTCTAACCGTAGCTCCCTGTAGAGCTTTAAAGATTATCTCTCTTTAATTGTGTTATCAATAGATTTCATTATCTATCGAAAATATACTTAGTTTATAAAATTCGCGGCAGGCGAGCATTTGTGAGAAAAATCGATATTTTGAGAGTTCTGAGCAGGAGATGGAGCTGTGAGTATAGGGTATTCAGTTTTGGTGGCCGATGATTCAGATATAATGCGGCGCCTCATGAAGCAGTATTTAGGGCAATCGGGCATCAGTCGAACTTTTGAAGCTGAGGGCGGGGAAAAAGGTTTGGGGGTTGTGGAAAATGAAAAAATTGACCTCATTGTTTCCGATTGGCTCATGCCTAGCATGGATGGATTGGGGTTTCTTCAGGAAATTAGAAGGAATGAA
>PCCT01000001.1 GCA_002731985.1 Nitrospinota bacterium | reverse complement strand
CAGTCCGGGAATATTCCACGATGCGCCGTATATGCCAGTCGCCTCCCGCCCCGACGAAACCACCGCCGCCCGTAGCCCTAAACTCAGGTGGAAACCCGGTGCTTAGAATAAGGAGTCAGGCAACTGAACGGTTCACTATCGACCTCGATGGCAAGCTTTGCTTGAGGATGGTATAAATCAAGGACATACTGACTCACACCAAACTGTCGGCAAAATTTAAACCCACTCGGTTGTTTTCCTCGCAACTGTTGCCATAGCAAAACCTCAGCTTTAGGCATTTGCTTCCGAAGCTTTCTTCTCTTTTCCTTTTCGGTAGTTTTGTTGAATATTTTTGTCATGATATTTATCGGCCTCACCCAATCTCCCCTTGGCAAGGGGAGGGGTTTTAATATTCCCCCCCCTTACGAGGGAAGGGCTAGCGGAGGTTATAAAAAAAGTGTCTGGATGAGCAGGAGGACGAGTGTGGTGATGAGAATCGCGCCGATGAGGTTCAGTGCAAACCCGGCGCGGGTCATGGCGGGTATGGTGACCCATCCACTACCGAACACAATGGCATTCGGCGGCGTTGCCACGGGCAACATAAACGCGAACGATGCGGAAAGAGTCGCGGGTAACATGAGCAGTAAGGGATGAAATCCTGCCGCCACTGCCACCGCCCCCATCACCGGCAAAATCATAGTCGATGTCGCGGTATTGGATGTCAGCTCGGTTAAAAATGTGATGCCGAGACACACGGCCAATACCACGGCCCATAATGGGAACGCTGATAACCCCGTCAATTGATCGCCGATCCAACCGGACAATCCGGTTTTGGTGAACCCGGAAGCCAGAGCAAATCCACCGCCAAACAATAAGAGAATTCCCCAAGGCATACGGGTCTCTACGGTATGCCAGTCGAGCAGAAAAAACTCACGCTCGTTATTCACCACCTCTCCTTTGCCAAATTTAACGGGAAGGAGCATCAGCAAGATACCCATGATCATCGCAACGGTGGAGTCGTGAAGCATTTCCGGATTCGGGAAGAGACTCGACCATCCGGGAATGGTGATTGAACCCAACTCGAGGGGTTTGCGAAAAATCCACATGAACGCGGTCGCGGCAAAAACGCAGGCGACCATTTTTTCCGGTCGGGAAATTTTCCCGAGGGCGATCAGTTCCTGTTGAATGACATTTCCGTTATCTTTGGCGAATTTGATCCGGTCCAATTTAATCGGCGAGACAAATCGACAAAGATAAATCCATACGATGGGAATAAAAATGATGACCACGGGAACTGCCATCGTCATCCATTCGACAAAACTTATTTCCGGATTCTCGGGATAAAGATTTTTATAGAATCCGGCAAAAACAATATTGGGCGCGGTGCCGATGAGTGTACCGACTCCGCCAATGCTGGCGGCGTAGGCCAACCCCAGCATGAGGACGAGTCCCAGGCTGGCAGCAACCTGATGCTCGGTGGCTTCATCGTGTCTGCCATCCAGAGTAGACTGCGCGGCGACCTGCCTCACCACCGCTATCCCAACGGGAAGAAGCATCATGGTGGTCGCGGTGTTGGAAATCCACATGGATAGAAACGCCGCCGCCGTCATGAATCCAAGGACGATGCGGTCAAGTCCGGTCCCAATCAGGTTGATGATCCACAATGCCAGGCGTTTATGAAAATTCCATTTCTCCATCGCCAGAGCGATCATGAATCCACCAAGAAAAAGAAATACAAAATGGTTCGCGTAATTGGGCGCGACCTGTTTACTCGACATGATTCCAAGCAAAGGAAAAAGAATCAGAGGAAGGAGCGCGGTCACGGCGATGGCCGTTCCTTCGCCAATCCACCAGCAAGCCATGAGCGCGGCGATCGCCAGGAGGCGTTGCCCAGAAGGAGTCATCCCTGCAGGTAAGGGCATGAGCAGGATGACTGAAAAAAATATCAGCCCGCCAATGAGCACAGCTACTTTGCGTTTGAATAGAGATTGCGAATCGACCACACAGCCCCCTGAGTAAGGAAAAATAATTATTCCCCCTCATCCTAACCTTCTCTCCCCTAAAGGGGACGTACCGGCCTCCAGAGGAGAGGGAACTTTTACCCTCTCTCCCTCGACGGGAGAGGGCCGGGGTGAGGGTAATTTAATCCTCAACTGCGCTGGTTATACGATTTACTCCGCCAAGATTCAAGAGCAGAAATGGGAAGGTTACTAAGCGAGAATTTTATCGAGTCCGGTAGTGGCAACGACATGTGTGTCCATCCCCAGTTCCTGAGGCGAGTATCCCAGAGCCAAGGCCACCAGTTGCGGCAAATGCAGGATAGGAACAGAACAACCTTTTTTATTCATTTTTTCGATTTCCGGCTGATACGCATCGAGGCTGAGGTGGCATAGCGGACAGCCTGTCACGACACAGTCGGCTCCGCTATCGACCGCGTCAATGAGAGCATTGCCTGCCATGTCATGCGAGGCATCTTTGTTCATCATGACGATTGGAAATCCGCAACACTTGGTCCTGCTATCATAGTACACAGGAGTCGCGCCGAGAATTTCGAATATCTCCTCCATTCCGGTAGGATCATCCGGGTTCTCGTACAATGACAACTCTGATGGACGTAAAACATAACAACCGTAAAATGCCGCTGTCTTGAGTCCGGTGAGCGGACGCTTCACTTTTTCCCGTAATAGTTTCAAACCTTCCTCAGTACCGAGCACATTGGCGAAGTGTTGAATTTTTATTTTTCCGCCGGCGTACTGGTGTCCGCCCTCCTGAAGCACACTATTTACTTTCTCCTTGTAGGCAGGATCGGAGTCGACATGGCATTCAGTTTTTTTCAATATTCCCTGACAGGTGGAGCAGATGGTGACGAGGTCCAGATTCTGCTCTTCAGCAATGGCAAAGGTACGCGCGTTCAAGGCGTCTGCCAGAAGCGGATTTTTCTCAGACACCACACCGGCACCGCAACAGGCGGCACTTTTCATTTCGACGAATTCGATACCGAGTCCTTCGGCAGATTTCATTGTCGAGAGCATCAGTTCGCGGGTAGCTCCCTTAGCCACACATCCTGTAAACAAGGCAAATTTCATTACTCATCAAGCTCCATATAAATCCGCTTCACATCTTCGACATCGTCGATAGACTTATGAAGAATCGGGGGATTTTTTCCTTTAAAAAACATACGCAACCCAACCGGGAGCAAATCAAACAATCCTTTGATGTTGAAGAAACCCACCGTTTCAACGGGAATAATGTTTTCATTGAGACTGCCACTGGACTTAACCAATTTGGCAAACGATAACGCGTGACGTGCTCCGTTGTTGTTGGTGACGCCCTGATCCAGCGCAACAGTCATTATTTCTTTAATACGATGAAAAGGCTGTGCCGGTTTGGGACAACGCTCAACACATTCGCCGCAGTGGGTACAATCCCATATGCCGCCCGGTTTGCTCAAATATTTTACACGCTCAAGAGTTTTTCCATCTCGCGAGTCCTGCACAAACCGTTGTGCCTTGGCAAGTGCCGCCGGACCCAGAAAATTATCGTCTACCTCAAGCATGTTACAATCGGAATAGCACGCGCCGCACATGATGCAGGTACTTGAATCGTCAATGAGCCTGAACTGATCCGGCGATTGCTTTCTTTCTTCCTTCGGCGCTTTCTTGTCAGGTTGCAAGTAGGGATTGACCTTATCAACTTTGTCCCAGAAGGGTTTGAAATCGACCGCAAGATCCTTGATCGGTTTCATGTTGCCCAAAGGCTCCAGAACAATCGTTTCGTCGTCTTTGACCAGGTGAGCGCCTTGGCGCTGGCAAGCCAGCAGAGAATGCCCGTTGGCTTTCACCGCGCAGGACCCGCAGATGGCGCTGCGACAGGACATGCGGTAGGTAAGGCTTCCGTCCAGCGTCCACTTGATTTCATTCATGCAATCCAGAAGCGTCATGCCCGGTTTGATGTCCAGTTGAAACTCTTCGTAATAGGACTCGGGTTGTTTTTCCGGATTGTAGCGTTTGATTCTAAACGTAGCCATTAGTACGTTCTCTCCGCGGGTTGATGTTTCGTTATGACAACCGGCTTGTATTTAATTTCCATCCCATCATCAGCCGGATAAACCAGACTGTGTTTCAGGAAGTTCTCATCATCACGTTTCGGAAAGTCAGTTCGATAATGTCCGCCACGACTTTCTGTTCTGGCCAGAGCGGCGGTAGCGATTACCTCTGCCATGTGTAGCATATTACCGAGTTCGATGATTTCATAAATTTCCGTGTTAAAAACTTTTCCCTTATCGGTAACCCTACCTTTTTTATAACGCTGAAGGAGACTTTGAATCGTTTCAATACAAACTTTTAACCGATCCGCATCACGGAACACACCGCAGTTCTCGGTCATTATCGTTTTCATTTCGTTACGAATTTCGTTATAACTTTCACCCCCATCCTGTTGAAAAATATTTTCAAACAGTTCGAGCACCTTGGTTTTTTCATGGCTCTCATTAACCGGAGCGTGACCGACAGTCTTTGCATATTCAAGGGCCGTCTTGCCTGCACGTTCACCAAAGACCACCGCGTCTAAAAGGGAATTCGTTCCTAGGCGATTGGCGCCATGAACCGAAACACAGGAGCATTCGCCAGCGGCGAAAAATCCTTTAACAGGCGTTCCCTCAGCATCGGAAATCACCTGACCAAGTTTATCTACAGGAATACCACCCATCGAATAATGTGCTGTCGGCTGAATGGGTAATGGATCGGTAACACAATCGACTCCGATAAAATCAATTCCCAACTGGCGAATCTGCGGCAACCGTTCCATGATGCGTTCTTTGCCCAAATGTCTCAGGTCGAGATGAATAATATCTTTCCCATCGACACCGCGTCCGGCATCCATTTCACTTTGCTCTGCGCGTGCCACAATATCTCTCGGCGCAAGTTCCATTCGCGAA
Organism: Nitrospinota bacterium; assembly: GCA_002731985.1. Taxonomy (GTDB): domain Bacteria; phylum Nitrospinota; class Nitrospinia; order Nitrospinales; family VA-1; genus Nitromaritima. The sequence continues at coordinate 24,068 of PCCT01000001.1, read as the reverse complement.
GGTGCGTATGTTTCCATAAACCGTTCACCCTTGCCATTGAGCAGGTAACCGCCCTCGCCTCGTGCCGCTTCGGAAAACAATATTCCCTGACGGTAGAGCCCTGAGGGATGATACTGAACAAATTCCGCATCTTCAATCGGTATGCCTGCTCGGTAAGCCGACATGACACCATCGGCGGTTCCCGCGAAAGCATTTGATGTAATATTAAATACCCGTCCATAACCTCCGGTAGCGAAGATAACCGCACGGGCCTGCATGACTTCTACCGCGCCGGTGCGAATATCGCTGACGACAATTCCATTGCAACGGTCACCGTCGAGAATCAGCGAATGCATGTACCACTCAGAATATATTTTGACGGATTTCGCGCGCTTTAAAAGTTGTTCGTGCAAGGCATGGAGAATCGCGTGACCGGTACGATCTGCAGAAAAACACGCACGGGGTTTAGAGTGCCCGCCAAAACTGCGTTGCGCGATCTTACCGTCGGGAGTACGGCTGAAGACACAACCATAATGTTCCAGCTCGTATATCACACGAGGTGCGGCCTTAACANATTCTTCCACCGCATCCTGATCGTTGAGNAAATCACCACCTTTAACCGTATCGTAAAGATGCTCCTCCCAACTATCGGGNTCAGAATTCCCCAGCGCGGCGGCGATACCACCCTGTGCCGCCCCTGAGTGGGAACGTGTGGGGTACACCTTACTCAAAATCGCTACATCCAGGTCTTTGCAAACTTCCAGAGCAGCTCGCATACCCGCCAGACCCGAACCAACAATGACAACATCGTGTTTAATCAAGATGAACCTCTTTCACTCATTATTCGTTTAATCGACCCGCCGCTAAATTCCGTAACCCTGTCCACCGCCCCCGCTTCCAAATGAAGTTGTATCAAAATAATCAATCCTTTGGAAGAAAAGCAGTTCAGCATTTTGGAATGCTCCTATAACCGGCGGGAGTAATCGATAACCTGTGCAATTGGTTATAAATGAAGGCGGTATTGAATCATTTTCAGGCACAAATTGTCAAGAAAAATGAGTTTCCAGTTGCAAAACCTTAAAGACAAACTATAATGGCAAAGTGGCTTACTGTGCTTAACTTATTGTATTGAAAACACCTGCCTTTTATTTTTATCTTTCGCGGAAACTCAATACTCCCCTTCCCACAACGCGGAGCAATCATTGGATCAGATCGAGTTCGAATCTTTACCCATTCCCGAGCCTGTTTTAAAAGGCATTCGAGACGCAGACTTTAAATACTGCACTTCCATACAGGGGAAAACCCTACCATTGTCACTTGAAGGTAATGACGTTGCGGGACAGGCGCAGACCGGAACCGGTAAAACAGCCGCTTTCCTGATCACTCTGTTTACCCGACTACTTAAAAATCCAAAACCAAAATCGACAGGAAAAGTCGCCCCGCGTGCTTTGGTCATCGCTCCAACCCGCGAACTGGCAAGGCAAATTGATCTTGACGCACAACTGCTGGGCGGACACTGCAACTTCCGCACCCTCTGCATCTACGGGGGAATGGATTACGATAAACAACGCAATGAAATCAAGGCCGGTGTCGATATCCTCATCGTAACACCCGGAAGAATTATCGATTACTACAAACAAAAACTGTTCAGCCTGAAAGAACTGGAAGTGCTGATCGTGGATGAAGCGGATCGCATGTTTGACATGGGATTCATTATGGACCTGCGCTACCTGTTCAGAAATTGTTCTCACTATAGCAAGCGACAATCCATGCTGTTCTCGGCGACGCTCAATTACCGGGTTATGGAATTAGCCTACGAACATATGAATGATCCGGTGAAAATAATGGTCGAACCGGAAAAAGCAGTGGTCGATGAAATAACACAACTGCTGTATCACGTGGGACTGCATGAAAAATTCAATCTGCTACTCGGTCTTCTGAAAAAGGAAGCAGGGGAAAAAGTTCTCATCTTCTGCAACACAAAAATGTGGTCGGAGCACTTGGAAGCATTGCTCAAGCATAACGGTTACGTAGCCGCGCAGATCAGCGGCGACCTGCATCAGAAAAAACGCATCCGCGTACTGGACGAGTTTAAATCGGGCGCACTGGATATTCTCATCGCCACAGACGTGGCGTCACGAGGAATCCATGTCGACAACATAACCCACGTCATCAACTACGATGTGCCCCAAGACCCGGAAGATTACGTTCACCGGATCGGACGAACCGCACGGGCGGGAGCCAAAGGAACAGCGATCACCTTGTGCTGTGAAAACTATGCGCTTCACCTGGAACGTGTTGAAAAGCACCTGAAAGATAAAATTCCGGTCGAATGGGCCGAAGAAGAATTGTACCTGCCCGCAAAAGAAGGCGGACCAAAACCTCTTAGAAGACGTCCTCCCATGAAAGCCTCAGGCGGACGCGGCAAACCTCGAAACGGCAACCGACCCAAATCCCAAGGCCGCCGCCCCTCCTCAAGACCACGCCGGTAATTTTCTAAAAATAGCCACTGAACACGGCAAGACCAGGTATAGAGATTTTTGGCCCCATCGATGAGGAATAAAAAATCATACTGTTAAAATTTATGCCGTTGGAATCAACTAAAACAATAAAATACATCCTCTCACCATAACCTCCCCTAACCCCTCCTTGGTAGGGAGGGGGAATATTATTCCCCCAGCATTTGTTTTAGTTTTTTTTCGGTGACTACTTCTATGCCGAGTTTCTTTGCTTTTTCGACTTTGGAACCTGGGTCGGTGCCGACTACTACGTAGTCTGTTTTCTTTGACACGGTGGAGGTGACGCGCCCGCCTAATGCCGCGATTTTTTCTTTGGCCTCGTCACGGGTTAAGGACTCCAGCGATCCGGTCAGCACAAACTGTTTGCCTGATAGGGCGGTGCCCACTGACTCGCCTGTTATCTCCACCTCTACTCCGCACTCCGCCAAACGTTTTATTTCTTCCTGATTGGATATCTGCTTGAAATATACTGCCAGACTTTCGGCAACGGTCCCTCCTATTTCCATAACAAATTCTAGGTCTTCCTGTTTTGCGTTTTGGAGTTTGGTCATGGAGTGAAAATGCCGAGCCAGGATCATCGCCGCTCTTTGCCCCACATGGCGGATACCCAGGGCGTGAAGCAGGCGGGCCAGTCCGGCGGACTTGCTTTTTTCTATCGCCTCGATCAGGTTTTGAGCCGATTTCTCTGCCATGCGTTCCAGTCGGGCCACGTTTTGAGGGTCCAGTTTGTAGAGGTCTGAAAAGTTTTTGACCCAACCTTTATCGACCAACTGTTCAATGATGGCAGGACCAAAATGGTCTATGTCCATCGCGTTTCGTGACGCAAAGTGAAACAGCCGCTCTTTGAACTGCGCCGGACAATCGTAGTTAACGCAACGCAGGATCGCTTCTTCTTCCGGACGCAATAAGGTGCTCTGGCAGTCTGGACATTTGACTGGCATTTTGAACGGGGTGCCGCGTTTGGCTTTGGACTTGATAACTTCGACAACTCTTGGAATGATCTCACCCGCCTTTTCAATCAAAACCCGGTCGCCTATGCGGATGTCTTTTTTTCTGATCTCATCTTCGTTATGCAGGGTGGCACGGCTGACGGTTGAACCGGATACATATACAGGCTTCAGAATCGCTACGGGTGTGATCGCACCTGTCCGGCCCACTTGACAAATAATATCCTCCACCTCTGTCTCGGCTTTTTCCGCTTCGTATTTATAAGCCACTGCCCATCGCGGAAACTTGGAAGTCGCGCCCAGCTTTTTTTGATACTCCAGTGAATTGACCTTGATCACCAATCCATCGACATCGTATCCCAGCGTGTCTTTTTCCATTTGCCACTTTTCGATATAGGGCAGGACTTCTTCAATGCTTCCGCAAACATGGCGATTCGTATTTAATTTGAACCCAAGGTTTTTTAACGCCGTCTGTATTTCGTCGTGTGACTTGAAAGGCATGGGCTCCATGGACCCCATGCCATAGACGAATATATCCAGCTTTCTCTTGGCTGTGATGGAAGAATCCAGCAAACGCAAAGACCCGGCGGCGGCGTTTCTTGGATTCGCAAAGGGAGCTTCATCGTCTGCCTCTCTGGATTTATTGAGCTCGCGAAAACTTTCGCGCCGCATGAACACTTCTCCTCGTACTTCCAGAGTTCCATACTTTTCTTTATCTGTCGAAATGTTTAGTGGAATGGATTTTATAGTTCTTAAATTTGCGGTTATATCTTCCCCTTCTTTTCCGTTTCCCCGCGTCGCTCCTTGAATGAAAACTCCGTTTTCATAAGTCAGCGTCACCGCCAAACCATCAAACTTGAGTTCGACGAAGTACTCAATATCTTCGGATGAAACGTTTTCCAGTCCCTTGACGACCCGTTGGTGGAACTCTTTCAACTCATCAACGCTGAATGCATTATCAAGACTGAGCATAGGCGTTTTATGAGCTACCGCCGTAAACCTTTTCGCTACTTTGCCACCCACCCTCTGCGTTGGGGAATCCGGTGTAACGGATTCGGGAAACTTTTCCTCTAAATCCTGCAATTCCCGCATGAGCAAATCGTATTCCCTGTCGGAAATTGCTGGCTGGTCCTGCACGTAATACAGGGTTTCGTGATGCCTTATCAGCTTGCGCAGACGCTCAATTTTTCTTTTATCCCGTTCAGACATATTTATGCTTATTTCGGGGACGATTCCCATTGGGAGTTATATAATTGCCGTACAATAATACTTACGGAAACCTATCATATAACGACAGAACAATTTTGTGGAAGGAAATTGCCATTCGGGAATTACTTAAGGTCAAAATGTTCGCCGGACTCAGTGACGAAGACCTTTCAACCATAAAATTGGTGGGTGAAGGGCGGACTGCCGAAGCGGATGAAATTATTTTTATGGAAACTAGCTAGGGTGATTGTTTTTTTGTTCTACTCGAAGGACTGGTTGAGATCGCTGTTGCTAATCCGGTCAAAAGTGACGAACCTATCTCTCTCGCAAAAGTTTCGAGTCATGAGGTTTTTGGCGAGTTTTGCCTGTTTGACGATTCTCCACGCTCTGCCACTGCTCGTACCATAGTAAAATCCCGGTTTCTTACATTTAAAAAGGCGGCAGTTTTAAGCCTGTTCGACCAGAAACCCCGTATTGGAATGATCGTAATGAAAAATTCTGGCAGTATCTTATGCTCCCGCCTCCGCGACACCGATATAAACCTGCGTAATTCCCTCTTGTGATGCGGGTGACTGGTTTCACGGTTCCAGCGTAACGTAGTATCCGTTCTGTCCCCTTTGAACGAGAAGAAGTACGCTATCGCGCCCTGCCGCCTCCACCATAGCAGTTTTGAAATCCTGCTCATTTTTAATTCTTGCCTGATTGACCTGCCGGATGACATCGCCCGGCTGTATTCCAATTTTTCCNCCGGCGCTACTTGGCGTCACACCTGTCACGACCACTCCCTGATCTGTTGTCAGCCGATATCTTCGCGACAATNNTTTTTCAATCGCGGACACATTGAGTCCCAGCCAGATTNTNGTATACTCGGCGACTTGCTCCACAGGCAGAAACGACACTTTNAAAGACGCTGAACGCTCTGCTCCATCTCGTAATATTTTTAGTCGCATGGTGTTTCCTACAGGATAGGTGGATATCCGCTCGGAGTAATCGGATTTATCACTGATCTCATTATTCTCCAGAGATAAAATAACATCTCCCTGTTTCAGCCCAGCCTTTGCCCCGGGGCTTCCGTTCATAACTCGCACGACAACCACCCCTCTAACTCGGTCGAGGTGAAAGAAGCGGAGCATGTCCCTGGTCATGTCCTGCACAGACACGCCCAACCACCCGCGCCGCACTTTGCCGTAACGGATAAGGTCATCGACAATGCGCTTGGCCTTATTGATGGGAATGGCGAACCCAATGCCCTCGGCTTGCTGAAAAATAGCCGTATTGATCCCGATCAGCGAACCGTTGATGTTTAGCAGAGGCCCTCCGCTATTACCCGGATTGATCGAGGCATCCAACTGGATGAAATCCCTATAGACTCTATTTTTATCTCCCTTGATACTGCGGTGCAATGCGCTGATAATTCCTGTCGTCACTGTGTGTTGCAGACCAAAAGGGTTCCCTATGGCGATGACGGTTTCTCCTGTCATCAAATCGCCTGACTGCCCCAATGCAACATGGGGCAGGCCTTCTTTACTGTCGATCTTAATAATAGCCAAGTCAGATTTGATATCGGCTCCCACGAGATGCGCGTCAAACTCTCGTTTGTCGATAAGAGTGACCTTGATACGGGTCGCTTTGGCGACAACATGTTCGTTTGTGAGTATGTATCCGTCAGGATGAATGATCACCCCCGACCCCAGGCTCCTGCGGTTGTTGTTCAAACGCGGAATCAGTTGTTTGAAAAACTGGTCAAAAAAAGGATTACGCGAATCTCTGAACGGATTCCGCATTGCGGGCACAGCTTCTTCTGTATTGATGTTGACGACCGCAGGCCCTGCCTGCTCCACCACTTTGACTACAGGAGTGCGGCGATTGTTGTTCTCTGCCCACAGAGGCACAGCTCCATTCGATAAAATAGAGAGAAGAAATACTGTTATGAAAATTCGAAAATGTTTCATGAAGAAGAAAACGAAAGACGGCAAGCCTCTCGGCTTGCCGTCTGAAAATAAAAACGGTTTATGTCTTGTCGGGTGACAGACGCCGCATTATCACTTCACTTTAACGGCTATGTAAATGGTTGTACCTCCTCTGCGAATGAGAAACAGTACCGTGCGACCTTGTTTAATATTTCCAATCGCACGTCCATAATCGTCTGTGTTCTTGACCGAACGGCGATCAATTTCTGAAATCACATCGCCTCGCCTGATTCCAGCATCTGCGGCAGGTTTCCCCGCTGTCACATCAGACACCAGCACTCCTTCATCGGTATCCAGTCCCAGGCTTTGAGCCAGTTCGGGAGTAATGTCTTGCGCCTGCATTCCCAGTGGGTCTGCCGCCTGAGCTTCCGCCACTTTTTCCTGGCTATCTTTAAGGATAGCGATATGAACGTTCAGGTTCAGGGTTTTTCCACCGCGAATTACTTCTACATCGACTTCGATATCCGGTTTTGTATTTGCTACGATCTTGGGCAATTCTTCCATATCCTTAACATCATACCCGTTGAACTTAACAATCACATCTCCGCGCTTTACTCCTGCCTTGGCGGCTGGGCCACCAGGAATAACATCTCCCACCAATGCGCCATTGTTATCTTTCAATGAAAACGATTTGGCGAGTTCTGGTGTGACTTTTTGAATCATCACGCCCAACCACCCTCGTGTGACTTTTCCATTTTCGCGCAGGTCGGTCAAAATGGTCTTGGCTACGTTGATAGGAATGGCAAATCCTATTCCAACGTTGCCACCTGTGTTGCCAGATATGATTGCTGTATTCATTCCGATGACTTGACCTTTGATATTGATCAATGGTCCCCCGCTGTTACCGGGGTTGATGGAAGCATCTGTCTGGATGAATTCGTCATAGGGTCCGGCGCCAATACTTCTGTCTTTCGCGCTGACCACGCCCACTGTTACGGTATGGCTCAGTCCAAATGGGTTTCCAATAGCCACTACCCATTCGCCAACCTCCAGCTTATCGGAGTCACCCATGCTCAAAAAAGGGAATGGTGTATTATCCCCCTCTTCTCTGGTGATTTTGATCAAGGCTATGTCGGTTTTGGGGTCTGTGCCTATCAGCTTGGCGGTGTATTCTTTGTCATCTTCCAGATTGACATGAATCTTATCGGCGCCAGCAACAACATGGTTGTTGGTCAGGATATATCCTTCCGGGTCAATGATAAATCCTGAACCCGTTCCACGCTTTGGCTGGCTATCGGGTCGGTCGCCGCGAAAAAACTTATCATAGAAATCACGAAAAGGATCTTTCTCTCCCGGTGCTCCCGGTCCTCTTGGTCCTCTTCTCGGAGGAGCTGGCGGGGCCTGCTGGGGCCTCTGTCGGTGACCGCTGGTTTTATTTGCCTTGGCACTCATACTGACATTGACTACCGCAGGATTCTGCTGTTTTGCGATATCGACAAATATGTTACTCGTGAGCGGCATCGATTCGGAACTCAGGGCCCATGCCTGCCCGATCAATGACACAGAAACTTTACCCGTTTCCATTGAAAGAGGAAAACACACACCCATCACCAGAAACCAGGACAATACAACTTTGACAACTTTAAAATTCATTAGAAAACCTCGCTCATCTCTTGAATGTTCATTTCCAGATTCTATCACCGGAAACGCTTACTATTAATAGCTCGCCATTAATTAATGGTGAGCACATTAGATGAATTGGACAACACCGGAAAAATTATATGGATTGTTTACCAGACTATCGGACGGTATCGGCAAAATAATTTATATTTTCATTATATAACGCCAAATTCTTCGATGACAACCTCTATTCCCGGTCGCCTAAATATTTATTGACTCTGCCTGACGGATTCATGATAATCTATTACATCATCAGGGTTTGCGGCAGGAACGCATGATGAGGCGGTAGACTTGCCAACAGCCTTAAACCCCGATCCGGGATACTTGTCCGGGCTTGAAATTGTGGCTCGGCAAGCCCATTTTTCCACATTTTTCTTCCACCAACCGCTTACGTTCATGGGTCTGTTTCTCTCCGCCCTGGGATTGATGATGATCTTCGAAGGCATCCCTTATTTCTGTTCTCCTTCCCAGGTTAAAAATTTTGCTCAAAAAATTGGTGAAATCCCCGATCGGATTCTTCGAATCCTCGGATTTGCCTTGATGCTACTTGGCTTGACAGTTGTTTACTTTGGGAGGACTCTTTTTGAAAACAGTTAAAGGAAATCAATCATCAGTTTTCGTCTGCATCATTATTTTAATGTTCCTTGTATTTTCCGGCGGATGTACCTCGTTAAAAAATCTAGACTTGGAATTGGAAAAGGAATCTTCGCCACCTCCTCCAGACCCAATAATTCTGGCTCATCCCTTCACAGATGTTTCTGTTCCTGGAGGTTTTGAAAAGGATCAATCCAAATCATTTGTGTATGAGTCTGGGAGCGGCAGCGTAAAGGTAGGGCGACTATTTTTCAAGGGCAGTAGCAATATGAAAGATACGGTAGAGTTCTTCCAGGATGAAATGACCAATCATGGGTGGACACTTGTTAATTCAATGACGCACGGCGGGAAGATTTTAAATTACCAAAAAGAAGGCTCGGTATGCACCGTAATCATTCAATCATCAATGCTCGGATCCCGCGTAGAAATTCAGATCGGACCGAAATGATTCTGTCTTTGGTTGCAATCAAACAGCGTTTTCTATTTTCAGCCCAAACGGCTTTCTTCCCTGCGAACCAAACGGACCATGTCTAAAAAGGAACGCCTGGCGCATCAGCTCATCCTTGATTTTCCTTCGCGACCCGAATATATGTTTTCAAATTTTGTGGTTTCAGAAGGTTCAAAGATAGCCTTCGACGCCGCCCGCCAGTTCTGCGGTGAGAAACCTTCTCCTTTCAGCACACTCTATCTATTCGGGGGCAGAAACCTGGGGAAAACTCACCTTCTTATCTCTATTGGCAATCAGTCGGCCTCTATGGGTAAAAAGGCCCTGTATGTTCACGGGGCGGATTTCATAAAAAAAACGGATGAAAACGCAAACGGCTCTTCGGGCGAGTTTATCTCAATTCTTTCCAACGTCGATCTGTTCCTGCTCGATGGAGTTGACCATATTGCCGGACAACGCGCTTCCCAGGAAAAACTTTACCTCATCTTCAATACGCTTGTTGAAAAGGAGAAAAAAATCGCGTTCGCGGGAAATCTTAATCCGGCAAATTTAGAAGATACCGAAAGCTATCTGACCTCGCGCTTCCAATGGGGTATGTCCGCCGAACTGAAACCTATCGATGACAATACGACCGCTAAAATAATCACCAAACTGGCAAAGGATTCCGGGTTGGTCATCCCGGACAAGGTAGTTGATTACCTCCTCACTCGCATCCCAAGAGATTTCAGGTCGATCAAGCACACGATCAGCACGGTCAATCACGAATCTTATATCCAAAAAAAGAAAGTGACAGTTCCTATGGTCAAAGCGACCTTGGATCTACCGTGAGCAAATATGAAACAGACGCGCCACAACATAGCTGTTTCCCTGGAACGTGCCGCGCAAAATTTTCCAAACAATACGGCGATTGCGGTACCTCATACTGACACTTCCACTTCATTCGCGGAACTGAATGACGAAAGTTCCCGCGTTGCATCCGGACTGACGCAATACGGTTTCAAAAAAGGGGATCGCGTTCTGCTCCTGGTCCCTTTCGGTATCGAGTTTATCTCCCTCGCCTTCGCTCTGTTCAAAGCTGGAACGGTGCCTGTTCTTATTGATCCCGGGCTAGGCAGAAAAAATATTCTTAAATGTATTGAGGAGGCCAAGCCACAGGGAATGATAACCATCCCACTCGCTCACGCGATAGCGCAGATTTTTCGCAAACCGTTCCAAAGTGTGCGCAATAAAATCACTGTCGGCTCTCGCTGGTTCTGGGGCGGAAAAACTCTTGACGACATCCGCAAACTGGCTGACCCCAATCCCACTTTCCCCAAAATACTTTCTGACGATCCGGCGGCCATCCTATTCACCAGCGGAAGCACGGGTTCTCCCAAGGGGGTCTTGTATACGCACGGAATGTTCTTGAGCCAACTGAACACACTTCGTTCCTGTTATGACATACAGCCGGGTGAAATTGACTTGCCAACCTTCCCGTTATTCGCCTTGTTTGGCGTGGGAATTGGAATGACATCCATCCTCCCGGAAATGGATTTCACTCGTCCGGCTAAAGTTAATCCGGAAATGATTTTACAAACCGCTACAGCGCAAAATGTGACCAGCGCATTCGGATCACCCGCGCTATGGGATACGGTGAGTCGGCATTGTCTGAAACACAATCGCAGACTGCCTACCATCAAACGGATTCTGATGGCGGGTGCTCCCATCCCCGGCTCACTGCTCGAAAGGTTTGACCAAATTCTCAAGCCGGAAACGAAAATTCATACGCCCTACGGCGCAACCGAATCACTTCCAGTCGCAAGCATCGAGCGTAAAGAAGTTTTAGAAGAAACTTCTCAAAAAAACCGACAAGGACACGGCACTTGTGTGGGTCGCATAGTCCCCGGCATTGAACTCAAAATCATATCAATCACCGACGATGCGATTCCAGAATGGAATGATTCTCTGGAACTACCGCAGGGAGAAATTGGGGAGATCACAGTGAAAGGTCCGTGGGTGACCCAACGTTATTTTAATCGTGACGAGGCTACCCGATTGGCGAAAATAGCGGACGAGAAAAATTCATTCTGGCACCGCATGGGCGATGTCGGCTATCTCGATGAACAAAATCGTCTCTGGTTTTGCGGCAGGAAGAACCAACGTGTTCGCACCGCCGAAGGGACTCTATTCACCATCCAATGCGAAGGAATATTTAATACTCATCCACAGGTAAAGCGATCCGCATTGGTAGGAGTGAGCGACGCTGGCAAACAGAAGCCAGTCATCATCATAGAACCGGAAAACTCTGGCGACACGACAAATGACGCACTGAAAAAGGACTTAATCGAGCTAGGAAATAAATACGACCGTACCCGCCAAATCAAGAACATCCTGATCCACCCGGAGTTCCCTGTAGACATCCGCCATAACGCGAAAATCTTTAGAGAGAAATTGGCCCAATGGGCGGCGGACCAAATCTCCCGTAAGGACCTTCGGTTATAAACTGCCATCCATTTTCCCCGTAGGACGTAGACTCATAAAAGAGAACATCCTCTAAATCGCCCATATCACTGCCTTCCTCGATTATTACACTCATTTTATTTTTCTGTTTTTAACCTTAAAAATTCCTCTCCCCCAACATTGAAATAAATGTGCATGGGCTTATATTAGGTAGACAGTCCCTTTTCCAAGTTTTCTTTGGGCGTTCCCGAATCTGCACTTACGGGGGGCTTCTGCCATGCATACCGATATCAAGTTTTATCCAACGCTTCTTATATTTGCTTTCATCTTTACTTGCTCGCCGTCTCCTAAAGTAGCTAATGCCGACAACGCGCAGAAAAGAGCGGGGGTTCCCGCCCGGTGGGCCGCTGATTATGTTCATGCGGTAGTCAACGCGGGGCGCAGTGCTTATTCTCGCTACATTGTCGAGCGACTGGGTAAAAAGATTTCCCTTCACGCTACGGAAAACTGGGCATCGAAAAATACCCTTCCCCTGCCCGTCCAGTTTCTTGCGCTTTCTTCGGAACTGTCCAACAGTAGGGGGATCAGGATAATGTATGGTGCTCGGATCGGGAAAAGGTTCGTTAATTTTTGTTAATGAAAGAAAGCTTGAAATCACCCCAGCCCCTCTTTAAAAAGAGGGGTTTTTATCTCGCTCCCATGCTCCAGCGTGGGAACGAGAAAACTCTGTGGGAACTTATTGCAGGTTGGACAAAACCTGGTCGAGAATTTCCTTTGAAAATAATCGGCCTGTGAGGTTCTTTCTGGCCAGAGTTCCGGCTTTGCGGAATTTTTCTTTTTCAGCGTCTGAAACAACGGGGATTATCTGGATACCGTTTTTCACCATAACGTCTACGGAACGCCGGTTGTCTTCCTGTATTTTTCCCGCGAGAATTTTCAAATGTTTTTGACTCACTTCAAGAAGGACTTTCTGGTGTTCGCCGGAAAGTTTTTTAAATTTTCGCTTAGAAACCAATACTCCGCCCGTTGCGTAACCCATCCTCAAGGCGGCCATGTGTTTCACGCGGGTGAACCATTGCAAAGCCAGCACGGCCTGCGATGAACCGTAGACGGTATCTATCATTCCCGTTTGGAGCGACATGAGAACATCGGTCACGGACAGGGGCACAGGCTTCACGTCCATCGCAGAATAGGCTTCCTGAACCAGTGGATCACCTTCCCACATCCAGGGTTTGGATTTCACTAGATCGCCGACTGATTCAATTTTATTCGCTGAGAATATATGCACCCAGCCGACGGGAACCCAACCGAGTAGCACATATCCTTTCTTGTCATATTGTTTGACAAAGTGATCGTTCAACAGGTCATATATTTTATTGACCTGCTCGTCTGTCTCAAAAAGGAACGGGATATCGAAAACTCGTACCTCGGGCAAAATTTCGCCGAGCCCAACACCGGTGAACCCGGCACCGTGCAGTTGACCGATACGCATTTTTCGTATCACATCTTTTTCGTCGCCTGAAACGCCGCCGGGATAAAATTTAAATTTCACAGCGCCGCCGGTCACCTTCTTCACTTCATTTGCCAGGGCGTGCATCTCTTTCATCCAGGCAGTTCCTTCGGGAGCGAGTGTGGCAAATTTGATGATCTCTTTATCACCCGCAAACACCTGCCCCGCGTTGCCGACAAAAAATAATACTGCCGTGAGTAAAAACAGCTTGGTTAATCTATTAAAATAGCTCATCAGCCATATCCAATAAGTTCCGTGCTTTCTGTTTAGCCACTTCGTTTGCCAGCCGTTGTTCAGGCAGTGCGTTTGAATGTGATTCTAAAATTTCTTTAAGCAAACGTTCAAACAATTCTTTGTCCTGTGACTGAACGGCATAGGTTTTGGCGTATATCAACTGGATGAGTAAAAACTTGCGCTGGTTCAGCTCCAGGCCACGTTCAAAATGAAGCCGGGCCTGTTCGGGATTACCGCCGAGCATTTTTGTGCGGCTTCCGTAGAATCCTCCAAGAGCCAAATGAGGCCCGGCGTAATGATAAGCTTCATCCAGCTCAACATTCCGCTTCATCAGCCATTCCACGCGAGAGATATCGGCGAAAGTTTCCGGACTCCCCAGGTTGAGCATGAGCCATCCGGACCAACACTGTCCCATCCAAAACAATGCGGGAAGGTCGTTTACGTTGGTCTTCTTCAACGCTGACTGAAATTCCTTCCCGGTCAACGCCAGCAGGTCACCGACTGAAGAACTTTCGACAAGTGATCGAACTGCGTAGTCTCTTCCTCTCTGATACAAAGCCGATGCTCTTTCCGGTTCACCGTCTTCAACAAAACTGAAAGAGTAACTGCAAAAACCTTCTGCCAGATGATTCAGGATGGATGTGCTTGTCTCGTCACCCTTGAGCAATCCTTCCATCATTTTCAAGTTAGAGGGTATGGCCTTCGCGGCAAGACCAATATCCGCCTCCTCCTGCATTGCGATATACTGCCCCTGTATCAATGGGAAAGCCATCTGTGCCGCCATGCGCTGAGTGGAACACGAATCCAGAAACATGAGGCAAAAAAATATAAAACCCGCAACTCTGAGCATAAGTATCCTCGTAATATCCAAAACACTTATATTTTGACATAGTTTCACCGTTCTGCCTGGTATTTTTTAAGTGATGTGCTAACAATTCCTACTTGATGTGCCGATATTTTTTGCTTGAGGTGTTGGCATTTCTTACGTAAAATTCACATCAGGCTTGGTTTTCAGATGTTCCGCTGGTAACCTGTCACCATAATCCAATCTGCCTCAAGAGGGTTTGCTTCACAATGGAAAACGAAATTGATGAAGAAGAGGAAGAGCGCAGTATCCTTTGGATGAAAAGGTTTCTTACCATGCTGGGGACAGTTTGCGCTGTCATTGGTATCATCAGGCAATGGCCTATTGTTGGAAAATCTTACATGGAGTTCATTGAGGGGGATGGATATCTCACTCTCATGCTCGGACTCATCATGATTGTACTGGGAATATCTGTCAGGCTACTGATCGGGCAGGAAAAAGAATAAACATTTATCTTGGAATCGAGACCCTATGAGCGAAGGTGATAAGGCAGAAGGCGAAGGTTTTGTTATCAAGGACAAGCGATCTTCTCAAATATCGGAAGATGAAGCCGCTTCGGTGGATGATCAGGAAACAAAAGGCTCGCAGGAGAAAAAATCTTCTTCTGGTGAAGAACATGCCGAACCTTTTCAAATCGATTTTTCCGCATTTATCATGTCTCTCACATCATCAGCCTTTTACCACCTGGGAGACATGGCCGATCCCACTACGGGTAAAAAAGAAGTCAACCTTCCCGCCGTCCAGCAAACAATTGACATGCTAATGATGTTGCGGGAAAAAACAAAGGGCAACCTGACGGATGATGAAGATAAACTCATAGAACAACTTATATACGAGCTGCAGGTAAAATACGTTGCCAAAACAAAAGAATAATCCCTCCTCTCTTCTTGTCTAAGCTGAGATATTGTGTTCCCCGTTTGTGGAATGCTAACCGTTACCCCAAATCATAAAACCCCGGCACTTAATCATGGCATTAAAAAGTGATGTAAACGGACTATTCATTGAAGGAATGACGGACTCGGCAGAATTGGGGGACTACCTTCAACGAAAGTTCACCGAGGAAGACATCCAGAATGCATACGCGATCCTAGCTGAAGACTCTGTCAAAACAGCGCGTGCGGAAGGAACAACCCCGTTACGTAAGTTCTGGCAACTGCTGGACCGCTCATATAAAAATATTCCGCCTCTTAAATGTGAAAGAGGATGCGGTCATTGCTGTCATACCGGCGTCGCCGCGACACAGGTGGAATGGGACGGCATATTAAATCATGTCAAAGAAAACGGAATCGACCTCAACATAATTATCGAACGGGCGCAACGCACGATTAATCGTGTGCGTGAAGCATTGCGTTCCAAAAATAATCTGGAACAAATTGACTGGCACCGCCTGGTCATCAACCAACCCTGTCCGTTTCTGGACGATGACCACGCCTGTATTATTTATCAGGACCGGCCTCTCGACTGCCGTCTGGTTGTAGCCTTTCGCGAACAATGCAGTTCAAAAAAGCTTGAACATGCCCAACGTGGAGTGGTGATCGAAGAAGCCGTCGGTGCCACAGTGATAGCGAAAATACAACACGACCAAACCCCTAAATTCAAACGCAGAAAATTCCAGGGCGTCCAGCCTCTAAAGTTATTGCAGCACTGGCTCATTCTCTGGCAGGAAAAAAGTAAAAAGAGGAAGTGACGCTTTTATCCTGCGTCCATACTCCTGAGACAACTGCCTCAATACGTCCATAAGGTCCCGTTTAGAAAATGCCTAACCGAAGAAAAAAGAAGATTTTCCTATTGATCGCGTGGGTCATAGCAACCTACCTGCTCTACCTGTGCTTTCGTGGAATTGAACTGGAACACGCGTGGAAGGAAATCAAGGAGGCACATCCCTTGTGGCTTCTGCTGGGGGTTACGGGACATTTCTTCATTTTCTTTTTATGGGCCGAACAATGGATTCTATTCCTACCCGCCAAACTCACCGTTTCATACAAACGGATGTTCGAGATCAACGCACTAATGTGTACCGCGATGAATACGCTTCCGTTTCCCGGTGGACACGCTCTTGGAGTTTTCCTGTTAGCAAAAAGAGAACGCGTTGGACACTCCGCCGCTCTTTCGGTCATGTCACTCGATCAACTCGCCGAGGGAATCGGCAAGCTTACAGTCCTGCTTATCGTGGCCTGGCTCACCCCTCTTCCCCCATTGATGAAACAGGGGATCATCGGATTAGTCATTATCGTTTTCTGTTTTCTGTACGTTCTTTTATATCTCGCCCACCGTTTTCACGATTACAAAGAAACTGACCCGGGTCACAATAGGACACTTAAAGAGAAAATCATCCACTTTGTTTCACGCTGGGGTCATCAGCTAGAAGGACTTCGTAGCTTGCGGACTTTTTTATATGGCGTGATACTGGCTTACGGGATGAAGTTATGTGAAGCGATTGCGATTTGGGGAGTACAGAAAAGTTTTGGAATTGACCTGCCGATCTGGAGTGTCCTGCTCATACTAGCCGCTCTAAATTTGACAACCATGGTTCCTTTGGCTCCAGGAAATTTGGGTGTTTATGAAGCAACCGTGTTTTTCATCTACCAGCATCTAGGCATCGCTCCCGAGCAAGCTCTGGCGCTGGCCCTTGTCCAGCACCTGTGCTACCTACTACCCCTCGCGGGAACAGGATATATTTTCATCTTGCTGAGAAACTTTTTTCCGCAAAAACCACTCCCCGAACCGGAAGAAGAGGCTTCAGCGCCACAGAATCCCTAAGCACTATATTCTGCCAGAGAAAAACTATCGTTCCTCATCATATCAACCTGCCTATAGGATGACCCCTTCAAAGGGTTCGGGTGAACACAACATACTTCTGATTGGCCCACCGGGAAGCGGCAAATCCATGCTGGCCAAAAGACTGCCCACCATCATTCCTTCCATGACACTCCTTACCTGATTAGAAATCACAAGAGAAACCGCACTGTTATTCGCTATATAGCCCAACCCATCCTCGCCACATTCTTTGATAATCAATTCGTACCCCGGTACTGATTTAATCCATTTACAAACTTCAGGTTGAAGTTGTACTACACCCGCCANCAAAATAACGTAATTCCCGGGAGAGGGATTTACAGATTTGTCAGGCTTCAGGGTTCTCACGATCAGGTTTGACCGGTTTTTAATATTCAACTTCGAATATATACTTCTAAGTTGGGGTTTCACCGTATGAGTTCTTATTCCAAGCTGTTCACTTATCTCTTTATCACCCAATCCAGTTGCAACTATTTCACATATCTGAATTTCCCTTAAAACCCCCAACTATATTTGATCATACAAAGTAAAATTTATTTGATATCCTCCTACTCTCTGGTGATAATCAGGTTACATTTCCGCGCAGCAAATTAAAACCTTTTCTGTATATCCAATGCCTGAACCTGCCCAACGAACTAAACTAGTTTCGCGCGAAGGTTTGACTTTAGCCAAAGTCCTGCGTTTTCTATCACTGCCCTTCCGGCCCAAATTACTTGAAACTTATATGGCTGTTAGCCGCTTTATTGAAGTTCCTGTTGACCAGTTAAAAGCAGATGGTATTCAAGGCGTCTTAATTGATGCTGATGGAACTCTGGGTCCTCATCATGTGCGTGAGTATTCCAGTGAAGTGGTTGCGCATGTTGATAAGTTGGCGAGTAGCGGACTCAAGGTCGCAATTTACACCAATGCTACGGAAGACAGGTTTCACCAATTCAAAAATATTTCAATTGTGAAAAATGTTCCACCAAAACCCGACCGACGCGGATTTGAAATGGCAATGAAAAACTTTCTAGGGTTGGATGACCCCGATGTCGTCTGTATGATTGGCGACAATTTTCTTACCGATGGAGGTGCGCGTTCGGCTGGGATGCGTTTCATTCATATTCGTCCCGTTAAAGGAGATGAACCATTTATTCATGCGTTGACGCGGGAACTGGCATTCCGTTGCGCCCGGTTTTACTTCCCACACTCGTTCCCCACAAACCCCACACCACCCTAACTCATTGCTTTATCAAGAGATATTTTAATGCAGTCAAAGTGCCTTAAAATAGTGTTTACATCCGCTCAAATATAAGAATAATAGAGATTTATTCGCAAGACATTTGTCTTCTAGTTCATTATGTTATTTAGGTCTCTAAATAGAGGCTGGGGCGTTGTATGAATTCTGAAAAGATCAAGGGCTATTGCGAAGAAGCGTTGAGCATTACTGAACTCCAGGGAGTTCAAGATGGTTTAGCGTTTCTTATCGGGGAAAAATTTGGGCTGGTTTACTACCAGTTAAAAACAGCGCACAATAAACTCAAGTTTCTGTATCCCGATAGCATCCATGAGAATCAGAACAACTCTATTCCTCTGGGAAACAAAGCGCTCCAGTTGAGTTACACCCTTACGATCAATGAGAACTATAAGGGCGTATTCGAACAGGTTGACAGGCTTGAGGAAGTGATGGACCAGTTCATTGAGGAAATAAGGGAATCTTTTCTCATTCAGGATATTCAGGACTACCTTAGTTCTTATCCAAGGCTGTCGTTCAAAGAGAACGCTCCCGTTAATGACATGGAGTTTTTAGAGGAAGGTCCTTCAATGACAGCCAAGGATATTTTTTCTGAAGTAGAAGATATTTTAATCGTTGATGAAATGAAGAAATTGTTCACCTGACAACCCAATGAATGAACCTGAGCACCCCACGCACCCCCCCTGCCCAAACCCTGATCCTGCAAAACCCATAATAAAACACAGTATACGCAAAGCAATCGCATTTATCATTCTATGCGCCTGCACCGTACTCATTCTGTTTACGGGCCCCGAGTTTGGCTTTGGCCTGCAGGTAGTTCTTTCATGCCTGCTACTCTTTTTCCTCTTCTGGTTTGTTACCTGAAACACGATCATAATACAGCTGACAGGGCAACTCCTAGTGCCACCAAAGCAATAATCAAGGCCGAGAATCCAATCCCACGTAACAGGGAAAACTTCTTTTCAGTTTCTTTTTTCTGCTCGGATAAAGCTGTCTCCACTGCTGTCTGTACTTTTTGGTCGACAGTCCTGGACAGTTCATTTCGAGCCATCATCAATTTCGACTCAACCAGCCCATCGACTTCCTCCAACACCTTTTGCGTTAGAATGGGAGTTAGTTTTTCGATTTCTTTATGAAGCGCATCGAGTCCCTCTTCAGTAAACCGGTCCATCTTTATCTTTAAGATGTCCAGCCTCTCTCGGATTATGTTCTCCAATTTAGGTTCAATATTTTCCTGAATGCGCTCCAGGCAGTCGCGTGCATTGCTAATAGCCTCGTTAAGGCTTTCATCTATCTCCTCTTCAAGGGCTTCTTTGCGTGATTCGACATGCTCGGTCAAAATTTCAAGCTTTTCCCTGAGTTCGGTAATAGTCCTGAAATTTTCCTGGGCCCGTCGGATTTGTTCATCTGTGTTCATAACGATTCCTAGATAAAAGTGTTGTCCTATGAATTAGATGCAAATAGTACTCTTTAAATCCCACAAGTGGGTTTTATTTCCTGTGCCAGCCGTGTCTAACGACGACACTATACTAGGATGCCCTATCTGCTTGTGACGATGCTGATCATTGCAAAAAAAGAAGCATCCTTCTCCTGCACGACAGTCAGACTCAATACCACCTTGACTTTGCGCTATGTTCCTCATATATTGATATTAAAGGAGTTGTGCCTTGAAAAAGTTTATTGAAGAATTTAAAAAGTACCTGATCGGCGAAAAAAACGCGTCATCAAACACGGTTTCCGCCTACATCAACGACCTCACTCAGTTTGAAGCCTTTCTGCGGGAAACGGAACACGCTCGCAGTAACTCTGAAATTCAAATCGATCAGATCGACCGGCTGGCCATTCGGGCATTCATGAGTCGGTTATATGAGAAATCCCATTCGGGCACTTCTATGGGACGAAAGTTATCCACGCTGAGTTCCTTTTTCAAATTTCTGTGTCGTGAGGGATATATTAAAACCAATGTTGCCAAAACCATCCCCGTCCCAAAAAAAATAAACAAGCTTCCCTCTCATCTATCGGTTGATGAGGTGTTTCGTCTGCTGGAACTTCCAAAATCCGAATCATTTCCCGGCGCCCGGGACAGGGCTATTTTTGAATTGTTTTATGGAACGGGAATTCGCATTAGTGAGTTGGTTGGGTTATCACCAGACAACCTGAAACTGGATCAAAGAAACGTAAAGGTATTGGGCAAAGGGAAGAAGGAAAGGATACTGCCACTTGGTAAAAATTCCACAGAGATTCTTAAAACCTATTTGCAATTCAGAACCGAGCATATAAAAACAAAAAAGCTGGACCCGCGCCCATCAGGTTTATTTTTAAACCAGCGCGGTCAATCCATTTCGGTCCGTGGTGTGCGCAAAATATTAAGTCAATATATTCGGACGAATAATTTCCCGGAGAATATTTCTCCCCACTCGTTGCGCCACACCTTCGCTACCCACATGCTGGAAGCAGGAGCCGACCTGCGGGCTATTCAGGAAATGCTGGGGCATGCCAGCCTCTCTACAACCCAAAAGTACACCCACCTCACCATCGACCGGCTGACGGAAACCTATGACAAGGCTCATCCCAGAGCGAGAAAGAAATCAGGAAATTCTGGTCATTCCTCAACAGTTGTTATAAAGTAATAAAATTAACCAAACGGACCCTAATTGCAAACGGATATCCATTATGATGCGTGGCACAACTATTATCGCAGTAAGGCACAAAAACCAGTTCGCCATGGGAGGCGATGGTCAGGTCAGCGTTGGCAATACCATTATGAAACACTCCGCAAACAAGGTGCGGCGTATGTACAATGACAAGGTGATTGGCGGATTCGCCGGTGCCACGGCAGACGCGTTCTCCTTATTCGCCCGTTTTGAGGAGAAACTTGAAAAGTTCCAGGGAAACCTGCCTCGATCTGCGGTAGAATTAGCCAAAGATTGGCGTACCGACAAATTACTGCGCCGACTTGAGGCCATGCTGATTGTGGCCGATAAAGAACATTCGTTCCTTCTTTCTGGGAACGGCGATGTTATCGAGCCAGATGACGGCATACTTGCTATCGGTTCGGGAGGCATGTTCGCTCAATCAGCCGCCAAAGCCCTGCTCAAGCACTCCGAACTCAGCGCGCGGCAAATAGTTGAAGAATCCATGGACATAGCCCAGTCAGTCTGCGTATACACCAACTCAAACTTAACGATAGAAGAATTATAGATTATGGAAACCTCAGTAACCGCAATCCCGGAACAACAAGTTTCGCGGGATGATTTTATCGCGTCTTTGACGCCAAAAGAAATCGTAGGTGAGCTTGACAAGTTCATCGTAGGACAAAACAAGGCCAAGCGGGCGGTGGCAATTGCTTTGCGAAACCGCTGGCGGAGTCAACAGTTGCACGAAGATATCCGTGACGAAGTGGCTCCTAAAAATATACTGATGATTGGTCCCACCGGCGTGGGAAAAACAGAAATTGCCCGGCGGTTGGCCAAACTCACCAATTCACCTTTCATAAAAGTTGAAGCATCCAAATACACCGAAGTGGGTTATGTCGGACGCGATGTCGAGTCCATGGTGCGCGACCTGGTGGAACTCAGCAAAAACATGGTGAAAGAGGAAATGGAAAAAGATGTCCGGGAGAAAGCACGCGCCTTGGCCGAGGAGAAGTTGATCGACCTGCTATTGCCGCCACCTCCGGGACAAAGTCGCCCCAAAGATGATCCCGATGCTGACGCTTTAGGAAAACAACACTACGATAGCACCCGCGAAAAATTTGCGGCCTACATTAAGGATGGGCGCTTTGATGAGCGGATGGTTGAAGTTGATATTCTGGAAAACTCCAGCCCGGCGATGGAGGTCTTTGGTGGCGGCATGGAGGACATGGGAAGCAACATAAAAGATATGCTCGGTTCCCTCATGCCCAAAAAAAGCAAAACAAAAAAAATGAAAGTTCCTGACGCATTTAAAGTACTTTGCCGTCAGGAAGCAGATAAGCTGATTGATCACGATAAAGCGACTCAGGAAGCGTTGGAGCGGACGGAAAAAAGCGGCATCATTTTTATTGATGAAATAGATAAAATTGCCGGACGACAGGGAACTCAGGGACCGGATGTTTCACGCGAAGGCGTTCAGCGGGACCTATTACCTATCGTAGAAGGCTCCTCGATCAACACTCGTTATGGCATTGTCAAAACAGACCACATCCTGTTTGTCGCGGCGGGGGCATTTCATTCGTCCAAACCCTCGGATCTCATACCAGAGTTTCAGGGCCGGTTCCCCATACGAGTTGAACTGGACTCTCTCACTCAGGAGGACTTTGTCCGCATTCTCACAGAGCCGGACAACGCTCTGATCAAACAATACATCGCTCTACTCAACACCGAAAAGGTCACGCTGGAATTCACCGATGATGCTGTTCAGGAAATCGCACAAATGTCAGCAACCGTCAATACACGCACTGAAAATATAGGCGCGCGGCGACTACAAACGGTCATTGAAAAATTACTCGAAGATATCTCTTTTGAAGCACCCGACCTGTCTGGGCAAACAATAATACTCGACGCGGAAAAAGTTCGTAAAAAACTGGATAACATTATTCAGAACGAAGACCTGAGCCGCTATATCCTCTGATACCCTCAATGAAAAAACGCATCCAAAAAGCCGAGACCCTGCTCGAAGCCCTTCCCTTCATCAAATCCTTTTACGGGAAAACGGTGGTCATCAAGTATGGCGGGAGCGCCATGGTCTCTGAGCCATTGAAGGAAAGCTTCGCACAAGACATTGTCATGCTGAAATATACCGGAATCAACCCGGTCATCGTCCATGGCGGCGGACCCCAAATTGGAAAAACGCTGGATGCCCTGGGTATTAAATCTGAATTTGTTGACGGACAGCGAATCACCAACAAGGACATGATTGATGTGGTTGAAATGGTACTGGGCGGCAAAGTTAATAAGGAAATCGTTTCACTCATAAGCCGTCATGGCGGCAACGCTGTGGGAATTTCTGGAAAAGACGGCGACCTCATCAACGCAAAAAAACACAAGCGAGTAAAGCAGTCTCCGGAAACAGATCGACCGGAAATTATTGATATGGGACTGGTTGGAGAAATCACCAAAGTCAATCCGAAGATATTAAACGTACTCGACCAGAACGACTTTATCCCCGTTATCGCCCCAACCGGAAAGGGCGCAGAGGGAGAAACTCTCAATATAAATGCCGATTTCGTCGCCGCCGCAATCGCCTCGGCACTTCAAGCCGAAAAACTGGTGCTGATGACAGACACCGAAGGCGTTCAGCGAAAAAATGGAGACCTCATATCAGAACTCACGCGCTTAGAAGCTAATAAGTTGATCAAATCCAGAGTCATTCGCGATGGAATGCTGCCTAAAGTCACTTGCTGCTTAGACACTCTCGGATCTGGCGTTCATAAAACCCACATCATAGACGGACGCATCAAGCACGCCCTCCTACTCGAACTGTTCACTGAAGAAGGAATCGGTACGCAACTGGTTCTTTAAGACCATTCTTCCCGAACGACAGGATATTTCGGTCAAGCAACCATTTCTACGCAAATACAATACCCCAAAACCTAAATCACAATTAAAGTAGTTAAAACAACTTGTTAAACAATATATGGGCTAGTTCTCTGGTACAGCCCCTTATTTTTATACTTTAAGTAGTTATAGTTCATCTACCTAACGCTAGACTAGCCTAACTTGTTATAAAA